>NZ_JAJGVH010000001.1:0-209 GCF_020785355.1 Limosilactobacillus reuteri
ATCTTTGAGCGTGTTTTCTCTGATAATAGTTTTGGCTTCCGCCCTCACCGTGGGGCTCACGACGCTATTGCAAAAGTAGTAGATCTTTATAATCAAGGTTATCGAAGAGTTGTCGACTTAGACCTAAAAGCCTATTTTGATAACGTTAATCATGACTTGATGATTAAGTATCTCCAACAATATATTGATGACCCATGGACACTAAGACT
>NZ_JAJGVH010000010.1:0-443 GCF_020785355.1 Limosilactobacillus reuteri
AAGCTTTCGCTCATTGAAACGGAGTTACTTAAACTCTCACTCATTGAAACGGAGTTGCTTAAGCTTTCACTCATGCTTACTGAGTTACTCAAACTCTCACTCATCGAGACTGAGTTACTTAAACTCTCACTCATTGAAACGGAGTTACTTAAACTCTCACTCATTGAAACGGAGTTGCTTAAGCTTTCGCTCATTGATACCGAGTTGCTTAAGCTCTCGCTCATTGATACCGAGTTACTCATGCTTTCACTCATTGATACCGAGTTACTCAAACTCTCGCTCATTGAAACGGAGTTGCTTAAGCTTTCGCTCATTGATACCGAGTTGCTTAAGCTTTCGCTCATTGATACCGAGTTACTCAAACTCTCACTCATTGATACCGAGTTGCTTAAGCTTCCACTCATGCTTACTGAGTTACTCAAACTCTCACTCATTGAAACGGA
>NZ_JAJGVH010000011.1:0-572 GCF_020785355.1 Limosilactobacillus reuteri
TCCGTTTCAATGAGTGAGAGTTTGAGTAACTCAGTAAGCATGAGTGGAAGCTTAAGCAACTCGGTATCAATGAGTGAGAGTTTGAGTAACTCGGTATCAATGAGTGAAAGCATGAGTAACTCGGTATCAATGAGCGAAAGCTTAAGCAACTCCGTTTCAATGAGCGAGAGCTTAAGCAACTCCGTTTCAATGAGTGAGAGTTTGAGTAACTCGGTATCAATGAGTGAAAGCATGAGTAACTCGGTATCAATGAGCGAAAGTTTAAGTAACTCCGTCTCAATGAGCGAGAGCTTAAGCAACTCCGTTTCAATGAGTGAGAGTTTAAGTAACTCAGTCTCGATGAGTGAGAGTTTGAGTAACTCAGTAAGCATGAGTGAAAGTTTAAGTAACTCAGTCTCAATGAGCGAGAGCTTAAGCAACTCCGTTTCAATGAGTGAGAGTTTAAGTAACTCAGTCTCAATGAGCGAGAGCTTAAGCAACTCCGTTTCAATGAGTGAGAGTTTAAGTAACTCAGTCTCAATGAGCGAGAGCTTGAGTAACTCAGTAAGCATGAGTGAAAGCTTAAGCAACTC
>NZ_JAJGVH010000012.1:0-737 GCF_020785355.1 Limosilactobacillus reuteri
ACGAAGTTGATGATATTAGCGACAGGCTTAACTTGCTCGGTAAGTGGATCGCCAGTATCAGTAAGATCCTTGATAACTGGGATATTTACAACCGGCTTGTCGGGATCAATGGTGATGTCAGGAGTCTTACCGTTAGGGAAGTGGAAATCTTTAGGCAAGTCAAGGGAGATCGGGTCACCCGGGTTGCCAGAAACTCTCTTAGTAACGGGGTTACCGTCAGGATCTTTGACCGGATTGCCGTCTGGGTCAACGAAGTTGATGACGTTAGCGACGGGCTTAGTTCCTTCGGAAAGCGGGTCACCAGTATTAGTAAGGTCCTTAATAACTGGGATATTTACAACCGGCTTGTCGGGATCAATAGAGATGTCTGGCGTCTTGCCATCAGGGAAGTGGAAGCCTTTAGGTAAGTCAAGGGTGATTGGGTCACCAGGATTACCAGAAACCTTCTTAGTAACGGGGTTGCCATCGGGGTCTTTAACCGGATTACCGTCTGGGTCAACGTAGTTGATGATATTAGCAACGGGCTTAGTTTCATCAACGAGTGGGTCACCAGTGTTGATAATGAGACCATCTTTAATAACTGGAATATTAATAACTGGCTTGTCGGGATCAATGGCGATATCTGGGGTCTTGCCGTTAGGGAAGTGGAAGCCTTTAGGCAAGTCGAGGGAGATCGGGTCACCAGGATTACCAGAAACCTTCTTAGTAACGGGGTTACCGTCAGGATCTTTAACTGG
>NZ_JAJGVH010000013.1:0-209 GCF_020785355.1 Limosilactobacillus reuteri
GTCTACCTCTTGCTAGCTATGTATTCACTAGTCAAGTAATCAGCGACTAAGCTGATTGGGTTGCCCCATTCGGAAATCTCCGGATCAAAGCGTACTTACCGCTCTCCGAAGCATATCGGTGTTAGTCCCGTCCTTCATCGGCTCCTAGTACCAAGGCATTCACCATGCGCCCTTCATAACTTAACCTAAACAATCAAAGATTGTCTGAT
>NZ_JAJGVH010000014.1:0-308 GCF_020785355.1 Limosilactobacillus reuteri
ATTGATACCGAGTTGCTTAAGCTTTCGCTCATCGATACCGAGTTGCTGAGACTTTCGCTCATTGATACCGAGTTACTCATGCTTTCGCTCATCGATACCGAGTTACTTAAACTTTCGCTCATTGATACTGAGTTGCTTATGCTCTCACTCATTGAGACTGAGTTACTCATGCTTTCACTCATGGAAACGGAGTTACTTAAACTTTCGCTCATCGATACTGAGTTGCTTATGCTTTCGCTCATGGAAACGGAGTTACTCAAACTTTCACTCATCGAGACGGAATTACTTAAGCTCTCGCTCATCGATAC
>NZ_JAJGVH010000015.1:0-398 GCF_020785355.1 Limosilactobacillus reuteri
CTTCCACTCATGCTTACTGAGTTACTCAAACTCTCACTCATTGAAACGGAGTTACTTAAGCTTTCGCTCATTGAAACGGAGTTACTTAAACTCTCACTCATTGAGACTGAGTTGCTTAAGCTCTCGCTCATTGAGACTGAGTTACTCAAACTCTCACTCATTGAAACGGAGTTGCTTAAGCTTTCACTCATGCTTACTGAGTTACTCAAACTCTCACTCATTGAAACGGAGTTACTTAAGCTTTCGCTCATTGAAACGGAGTTACTTAAACTCTCACTCATTGAGACGGAGTTACTTAAGCTCTCGCTCATTGAGACTGAGTTACTTAAGCTTTCGCTCATTGAAACGGAGTTACTTAAACTCTCACTCATTGAAACGGAGTTGCTTAAGCTTTCACT
>NZ_JAJGVH010000016.1:0-5092 GCF_020785355.1 Limosilactobacillus reuteri
GATGGCTTGAAGGATACACCTGTTCCCATGCCGAACACAGAAGTTAAGCTTCAACACGCCGAAAGTAGTTGGGGGATCGCTCCCTGCGAGGATAGGACGTTGCCGCGCAATAGTAAAAGGATATGTATCGTTTAACGGTGCATATCCTTTTTTTATATGTTGTGACAGAACAAAATGAAATTTATTGTCCCGGTTTTCAAAAATAAAACAAGTGATTTTAAGAAGCAAGTTTTTACGGCACGTCTTACTATAAAAATCAATGGAAATGAAGTTGAATTAGAGTTCGGATATCGCTAAAGAGGGTTTTATTATGCTCTATAAAGGCCATCTTAGTTGACCCAGAAATAGTAATAAAACAGCAAAACACTGAGCTATAATTGCTCATTGATTACAGCTCAGTGTTTTGATAGTTAGACTTTATTGACTGGTTTTTGTAACCAATGAAAGAAAATAGCGCGCTGACTATTAGCTAATAACCACCATCCACTAGCTAATAAAAAGGCCCCAATCACATCGGAAGTAAAATGAGCTCGTAAATAAACTCGCGAATACATAATAATAATGATCCATAGAGCGCCGACGATTCCTAAGATTATCTTCTGCCACTTAACTTTACAATAGGGTAAAAGGAGGGCTAGGATCGTAAAAGTGAAAATAGCAGTTGAAAAGGTATGCCCACTTGGGAAACTATATCCACTAACATCAATTAACCGAAAGGAAGGACGAAGACGAGTAACGCTATACTTGATGAAGATAACTAAACAGTAACCAATAAATTGTAACATGCCATACCAAACACTATCAGTTGCTCTTCCGCGACGCCATAACAGGAGCATTAAGCCGATTGTTATAATGCCGACTGTAACTGGGTCACCCATAAAGGTTAATTCGGTCAGGATAGTAGTCTTAAACTTAGACACTGGGGCAGTCAGATCAAAGCCACCTGCATCGATTAAACGAACAAATGGAGATTTAGTTAAAACATTAAAGAGTAATACTCCGAATAAAATCCAACAAAAAAGTCCGAATCCGATTTGTACTTTTTTATGCATTATTTATAAGCCTCATTCATTTTCATTATTACATTTAATTATATCCCATTTATTCTTAAAAAGTTATCCTCCCTTCACGAAAACGTTTACATTTAAAATAAATGCGATACAATAAAAGTAAAAAAAGAGGAAGGACGACATTAATGAATAACCAATTACGTGGATATGCGACTGTTGATCAAAGAATTACAATTAATTATCAAAACAGTGCTATTGTTTTATCAGTTATTACGCCTGAAATTATTCGGGTATTTCAAGATCACGGTGAAAAAGGAGCATCATATGCTATTGAAGGCAACAAAACAATTAAAACTAACTTTACTGTCTTAGATCATGGTGACCATCTTGAATTAACTACGGCGGCGTTAATTGTAAAAATATACGACGATGAGAAAATAGATGTTTATGACAAAGATGGTCATCCATTAATTATTGATTATCAGGGCAAACGAACACCAATTGACCGTGGATTAGATGAGGCTCATGCAAAATTAGTTGCCGCAGAAGGTCACGATATTGCTGGTGGAAGTGACCGAGATAAGACATATTTTGAGGTAATTAAATCTTTAGCCACTGATGAACAGATATATGGTCTTGGTGATAAAACTGGGTATTTGAATAAACGAGGCTACGAATACGATAACTGGAACACTGATAATCCGGCACCCCAAGTAGAAAGTTTTACCCGGCTTTATAAGTCTATTCCTTTTATGTTAGGTTTGAAGAATGGTCATCCATATGGTCTCTTCTTTGATAATCCTTATCGTAGTCATCTTGATTTAGGAAAAGAAAATATCAATTACTACTTTTATTCTGCAGTTGCCGGTAACCTTGATTATTACATTATCGGTGGTCCGCACTTGAGCGATATTGTTACAAATTATACTTACCTTACTGGGCGCGTTCCATTGCCACAAAAATGGGTACTTGGTTATCAGCAATCGCGTTGGGGATATAGTGTAAGTCCTGAAAAAGTTCAAGAGATTGCGACTAAACTACGAGAAAATGATCTTCCTTGTGACGTGATCCACTTTGACATTGACTATATGGATGGTTACCGAGTATTTACTTGGAACAAAGAAAAGTTTACTGATCCTCAAGCATTTGTTTCAAAGTTGAGAGACCAAGGATTTAGAGTAATGCCGATTATTGACCCCGGTGTTAAGCAAGATAAAAAGTATAAAATTTATAAAGAAGGAATTAAGAAAGGATACTTTGTTAAGAATCCTGATGGAACCGTTTATGTTAATAAGGTTTGGCCTGGTGATGCTGTTTTCCCTGACTTTGGCCGAGAAGAGGTACAACAATGGTGGGCCGATAATTGTAAATACCTTGTTGATACCGGAACAGCTGGAATTTGGGACGATATGAACGAACCAGCATCATTTGAAGGTGAAATCCCTGATAATATTGTCTTTAGTGACGGAAAATACCCTTCTACCCATAAGAAATTGCATAATGTTTACGGACATAATATGGCAAAGGCTACTTACAATGGATTAAAGAAATACAGTCATAAACGACCTTATGTCATTACCCGGGCGGCTTATGCGGGAACGCAAAAGTATTCAACCGTCTGGACAGGTGATAACCAAAGTTTGTGGCCTCATCTACAAATGATGATTCCTCAATTATGCAACTTAGGAATGAGTGGCTTTACCTTTGCGGGAACTGATATTGGTGGATTTGGTGCAGATGCCACGGCCGAAATGCTAACACGGTGGATTGAAGCGGCCTTATTTAGTCCGCTCTATCGTAATCATGCTTCAATGGGAACCCGTGCACAAGAACCTTGGGTATTCGGTGAACCAACGCTCTCAATCTACCGGAAGTATTTAAAGTTAAGATATCGTTTTATTCCATTCTTATACGACCTTTGTTACAAGGAGACAAAGAATGGGCTCGGAATAATGCGTCCGTTAGTATTAAACTACGATCAAGATCCTGCTGTTCGGACAATGAACGATGAATATATGGTTGGCGATGAATTACTAGTTGCTCCCGTAGTTCAAGAAGGCCAAAATACACGAGCAGTCTACTTACCAGCAGGGGAGTGGATTGACTTTTGGAACGGTGTTGAATATGCAGGTAAGCGGTCAATTTTAGTCGAAGCGCCAATTGATAAGTTACCATTATTCGTTAAAAAGAATACGATTATTCCATGGGGACCTGAAGTAAGTCATATTAGTGATGAACCTAATGAAACAATGACCTTCCGCTTATATGGACAACATGCCTCATATATTCATTACCAAGATAACGGCCTTGACTTTGCTTATCAAAGTGGTGAATACAACCTTTATCAAATCAAGGCTTCTCAAAATAGAGTAACAATAGATATGGCTCATAATGGTTATGATAAAAATTACCGGAAGATCTTTGTAGAATTAAATGATCAAAAATTAACATTTGAATTTAATCCCCAAACACAAACATATGTCCAACAATAATCTGAGATAGAAGATAAGACCGAGGAAGAAGTTTAGCGCTTATTCTTCGGTCTTATTTTAGTTTACATAATATTCAACATAGTGAGAGATTGTTGTTATCTTTTTACATTCATCCGTGATACACTGAAAGGTGATTTATTTTTATAGGAGACGAGAAGATGAAAGAAACGCAAGAGAACATTCCATTAGCTATTGCAACGGTTATTCTTGGAATAGTCGTTGGTTTTAGCTCATTGATCCTTAGCGCTATTCTAGATTTAACAGAGCACTATTTTTTAAACTTTAACGAGACAAATAAGATTCCAGTTAATATTAATATTTTTCCTCTTCATCGATTTGCCTCGGTGCTAATAGGGGGGATAATTGCTACAATTATTTGGTACTTTCTTCAACGTCATTATCATCCAGTTAGTATTAAGAATGCCCTGAATGGTAAAGAGATGCCGTTAAGAAAAACATTTATTCACGTGGTTACCCAGATCTTTTTTGTAGGTACTGGGAATTCCATCGGTCGTGAATTAGCCCCACGAGAAGCAGGGGCGGCTATCGCTCAGAAATGGTCCCGAGTGCTTGATTCTTATCGATGGTTGCACATCAATGATGAAGATAAACGTTTATTAATCGCCGCTGCTGCTGGAGCTGGCTTCGCGGGGGTCTATATTGCACCTATTACAGGAACTGTTTTCTGTTTAGAAATTTTATACCGGCGCATTAATGCTCGTTCAGTTTCCGTTAGCTTAATCATGTCAGTAATTGCAACGATGATTGGTTCGATTTTAAAAGGATTCGAACCATATTATATTGTCGGAAGCCGTGATTTCTCTTTGCTATCTGTTCCATTAGCAATTGTGTTAGGCTTAATCCTTGGAGTAACCGGAACTTGGTTTAAACAAGGAGTTAAAGCAGCTTCTAGTAAACGGGCAACGGGTAAAAATATTTTCTGGCAATTACCACTTTTATCATTCTCAGCAGGAGTAATTGCAGCCTTTTATCCACAGATTATGGGAAATGGACGGGGACTTGCTCAATTAGCCATGAATACGACCACCGTCAATTCCCAGGTCCTAGGAGCGCTCTTATTTGGTCTCGTTGCTAAAGTAGTAGTTACCTTATTTACAATCAAATGTGGGGGCTATGGAGGAACACTGACGCCATCGATTGCCGCTGGAGCAGTTATTGGAGTATTTCTCGGTATTCCTTATATGCACTTCTTCCCGGTTGTTACCTTAACGCAGTGTGCAGTTATCGGGGCCTCATTATTTTTAGCAGCATCACAACAAGCACCGTTAATGGCATTATTTATGTTATTTGAAGTTTGTCACCTTAACTTTACAGCTTTTCTTCCCCTGGGGATTGGAGTCGCAATTTCAATTGGAATTTCAAAATGGATGCAGGAAGCAAAAGCAAGGACAAAATAACCTTTAGTAAAAACATTCCCTAAATAAAATAGCAAGGCTGAAATTTCTTCCAACCTTGCTATTTTTTATGTGCGCCCGGCATGGGTATTAGCTAGGCGGTGAGAGTCCGCTATGGGCCGTAGTAGTCGGAACCATGAGCTGAGGACAAGGGTGTCCACTGTGAGGTGGAATC
>NZ_JAJGVH010000017.1:0-209 GCF_020785355.1 Limosilactobacillus reuteri
GCTCCCCGAAGCATATCGGTGTTAGTCCCGTCCTTCATCGGCTCCTAGTACCAAGGCATTCACCATGCGCCCTTCATAACTTAACCTAAACAATCAAAGATTGTTTGATTAATTGAGTTAGCGATTATAATTCGTTAATTAAAACTCAAATAACGCGGTGTTCTCGGTTTATTGTTTTGTTAATAAAGAAATTAGATAGTATTTAGTTT
>NZ_JAJGVH010000018.1:0-204 GCF_020785355.1 Limosilactobacillus reuteri
ACAATCTTTGATTGTTTAGGTTAAGTTATGAAGGGCGCATGGTGAATGCCTTGGTACTAGGAGCCGATGAAGGACGGGACTAACACCGATATGCTTCGGGGAGCGGTAAGTACGCTTTGATCCGGAGATTTCCGAATGGGGCAACCCAATCAGCTTAGTCGCTGATTACTTGACTAGTGAATACATAGCTAGCAAGAGGTAGAC
>NZ_JAJGVH010000019.1:0-651 GCF_020785355.1 Limosilactobacillus reuteri
TTGGTTCAAATCCAGCCCCCGCAATTTTGGTCCGTTGGTCTAGTTGGTTTAGGACGCATCCCTGTCACGGATGAGATCACGAGTTCGAGTCTCGTACGGACCGTTTATATTTGGCTCGGTAGCTCAGTTGGTAGAGCAACGGATTGAAGCTCCGTGTGTCGGCGGTTCGATTCCGTCCCGCGCCATTAACTTAATATTATGCGGGTATAGTTTAGTGGTAAAACCACAGCCTTCCAAGCTGTTGTCGCGAGTTCGATTCTCGTTACCCGCTTTTAGATATGGGCCTATAGCTCAGCTGGTTTAGAGCGCACGCCTGATAAGCGTGAGGTCGATGGTTCAAGTCCATTTAGGCCCATTGGAGAAGTACTCAAGTGGCTGAAGAGGCGCCCCTGCTAAGGGTGTAGATCGCGCAAGCGGTGCGAGGGTTCGAATCCCTCCTTCTCCGTAATGACCCGTTAGTCAAGTGGTTAAGACACCAGCCTTTCACGCTGGTATCGTGGGTTCAAATCCCGCACGGGTCATCTTTATTATCGCGGGGTAGAGCAGCCTGGTAGCTCGTCGGGCTCATAACCCGGAGGTCGTTGGTTCAAATCCAGCCCCCGCAATTTTGGTCCGTTGGTCTAGTTGGTTTAGGACGCATCCCTGTCACGG
>NZ_JAJGVH010000002.1:0-223 GCF_020785355.1 Limosilactobacillus reuteri
AACTCTTTGTCCAACTCATTTAGATAGATGTTCGCCAGTAGTGGTGACAATGGCCCTCCTTGTGGAGTTCCTTTTTCACTCTTAGCGAAAAGCCCATGGTCTAAGACTCCGCTAGTTAGAAACTTACGAATGAGTCTTAGTGTCCATGGGTCATCAATATATTGTTGGAGATACTTAATCATCAAGTCATGATTAACGTTATCAAAATAGGCTTTTAGGTCTA
>NZ_JAJGVH010000020.1:0-212 GCF_020785355.1 Limosilactobacillus reuteri
CTTTCGCTCATACTTACCGAGTTGCTGAGGCTCTCGCTCATCGATACTGAGTTGCTTAAACTTTCACTCATGCTTACTGAGTTACTCAAGCTTTCGCTCATTGAGACTGAGTTGCTTAAGCTTTCACTCATCGATACTGAGTTACTCAAGCTTTCACTCATTGATACCGAGTTGCTTAAGCTTTCGCTCATTGAGACTGAGTTACTTAAGCT
>NZ_JAJGVH010000021.1:0-209 GCF_020785355.1 Limosilactobacillus reuteri
GAGTTACTCAAACTCTCACTCATGCTTACTGAGTTACTCAAACTTTCGCTCATGGAAACGGAGTTGCTTAAGCTTTCGCTCATACTTACCGAGTTGCTGAGGCTTTCGCTCATCGATACTGAGTTGCTTAAACTTTCACTCATGCTTACTGAGTTACTCAAGCTTTCGCTCATTGATACGGAGTTGCTTAAGCTTTCACTCATCGATAC
>NZ_JAJGVH010000022.1:0-285 GCF_020785355.1 Limosilactobacillus reuteri
ATTCAAGTTCTTATATATTTTATATGAGAGTTTGATCCTGGCTCAGGATGAACGCCGGCGGTGTGCCTAATACATGCAAGTCGTACGCACTGGCCCAACTGATTAATGGTGCTTGCACCTGATTGACGATGGATCACCAGTGAGTGGCGGACGGGTGAGTAACACGTAGGTAACCTGCCCTGGAGCGGGGGATAACATTTGGAAACAGATGCTAATACCGCATAACAACAAAAGCCACATGGCTTTTGTTTGAAAGATGGCTTTGGCTATCACTCTGGGATGGAC
>NZ_JAJGVH010000023.1:0-1441 GCF_020785355.1 Limosilactobacillus reuteri
ATGTGTAGGTTCCGTTTTATTCCTTAGAAAGGAGGTGATCCAGCCGCAGGTTCTCCTACGGCTACCTTGTTACGACTTCACCCCAGTCATCTGTCCCGCCTTAGGCGGCTCCCTCCATAAAGGTTAGGCCACCGACTTTGGGCGTTACAAACTCCCATGGTGTGACGGGCGGTGTGTACAAGGCCCGGGAACGTATTCACCGCGGCATGCTGATCCGCGATTACTAGCGATTCCGACTTCGTGTAGGCGAGTTGCAGCCTACAGTCCGAACTGAGAACGGCTTTAAGAGATTAGCTTACTCTCGCGAGTTTGCGACTCGTTGTACCGTCCATTGTAGCACGTGTGTAGCCCAGGTCATAAGGGGCATGATGATCTGACGTCGTCCCCACCTTCCTCCGGTTTGTCACCGGCAGTCTCACTAGAGTGCCCAACTTAATGCTGGCAACTAGTAACAAGGGTTGCGCTCGTTGCGGGACTTAACCCAACATCTCACGACACGAGCTGACGACGACCATGCACCACCTGTCATTGCGTCCCCGAAGGGAACGCCTTATCTCTAAGGTTAGCGCAAGATGTCAAGACCTGGTAAGGTTCTTCGCGTAGCTTCGAATTAAACCACATGCTCCACCGCTTGTGCGGGCCCCCGTCAATTCCTTTGAGTTTCAACCTTGCGGTCGTACTCCCCAGGCGGAGTGCTTAATGCGTTAGCTCCGGCACTGAAGGGCGGAAACCCTCCAACACCTAGCACTCATCGTTTACGGCATGGACTACCAGGGTATCTAATCCTGTTCGCTACCCATGCTTTCGAGCCTCAGCGTCAGTTGCAGACCAGACAGCCGCCTTCGCCACTGGTGTTCTTCCATATATCTACGCATTCCACCGCTACACATGGAGTTCCACTGTCCTCTTCTGCACTCAAGTCGCCCGGTTTCCGATGCACTTCTTCGGTTAAGCCGAAGGCTTTCACATCAGACCTAAGCAACCGCCTGCGCTCGCTTTACGCCCAATAAATCCGGATAACGCTTGCCACCTACGTATTACCGCGGCTGCTGGCACGTAGTTAGCCGTGACTTTCTGGTTGGATACCGTCACTGCGTGAACAGTTACTCTCACGCACGTTCTTCTCCAACAACAGAGCTTTACGAGCCGAAACCCTTCTTCACTCACGCGGTGTTGCTCCATCAGGCTTGCGCCCATTGTGGAAGATTCCCTACTGCTGCCTCCCGTAGGAGTATGGACCGTGTCTCAGTTCCATTGTGGCCGATCAGTCTCTCAACTCGGCTATGCATCATCGCCTTGGTAAGCCGTTACCTTACCAACTAGCTAATGCACCGCAGGTCCATCCCAGAGTGATAGCCAAAGCCATCTTTCAAACAAAAGCCATGTGGCTTTTGTTGTTATGCGGTATTAGCATCTGTTTCCAAATGTTATCCCCCGCTCC
>NZ_JAJGVH010000024.1:0-341 GCF_020785355.1 Limosilactobacillus reuteri
AGTGAAAGCTTAAGTAACTCAGTATCGATGAGTGAAAGTCTCAGCAACTCGGTAAGTATGAGTGAGAGCTTGAGTAACTCAGTATCGATGAGCGAGAGCTTAAGTAACTCGGTATCGATGAGCGAGAGCTTAAGTAACTCCGTTTCAATGAGTGAAAGCCTCAGCAACTCGGTATCAATGAGTGAAAGCCTCAGTAACTCGGTAAGTATGAGCGAAAGCTTAAGCAACTCCGTATCAATGAGCGAAAGCTTGAGTAACTCAGTAAGCATGAGTGAAAGTTTAAGCAACTCAGTATCGATGAGCGAGAGCTTAAGCAACTCAGTCTCAATGAGTGAAAGCTT
>NZ_JAJGVH010000025.1:0-358 GCF_020785355.1 Limosilactobacillus reuteri
GCTTGAAGGATACACCTGTACCCATGCCGAACACAGAAGTTAAGCTTCAACACGCCGAAAGTAGTTGGGGGATCGCTCCCTGCGAGGATAGGACGTTGCCACGCAAGATCAAGCTTTGGCACCTGGTCTTAATTGTGCCAGGGCTTGGATATTGGAGAGTTGTCCGAGCTGGCCGAAGGAGCATCATTGGAAATGATGTATACGGGTTAAAGCCTGTATCAAGGGTTCGAATCCCTTACTCTCCGTTATTATGACCCGTTAGTCAAGTGGTTAAGACACCAGCCTTTCACGCTGGTATCGTGGGTTCAAATCCCGCACGGGTCACTTTTGGAGGATTAGCTCAGTTGGGAGAGCATCT
>NZ_JAJGVH010000027.1:0-20813 GCF_020785355.1 Limosilactobacillus reuteri
ATGAGTAACTCAGTAAGCATGAGCGAAAGCTTAAGCAACTCAGTATCGATGAGCGAGAGTATAAGCAACTCAGTATCGATGAGCGAGAGTATAAGTAACTCGGTCTCGATGAGCGAGAGCTTAAGTAACTCAGTATCGATGAGCGAGAGTATAAGTAACTCCGTTTCCATGAGTGAAAGCCTCAGCAACTCGGTCTCGATGAGTGAGAGCTTGAGTAACTCAGTAAACATGAGTGAAAGCTTAAGCAACTCAGTAAGCATGAGTGAGAGCTTAAGTAATTCAGTCTCGATGAGTGAAAGCATGAGTAATTCAGTCTCAATGAGTGAAAGTCTCAGCAACTCGGTCTCAATGAGTGAGAGTTCTTCAATAAGTGACTCAATCTCTGGTAGCGTATCTGCTGTAACGCCACATCCTGATGAAGAATCCGAATCGATCAGCAATTCACAATCAATGTCAATTAGTATAAGTGAATTGATATCGTTAAGTTCAAGCGAGTCGGCTTCAACCTCTCTAAGTTTAAGTAACAGTACTTCAATATCGATTAGTTCAAGTGGAAACGCTAGTGAATCACTTAGCGATAGTTTAAGCAGTACTAGTAACTCGTCTTCACTTAGCGGTAGCACTTCAGCGGTCAGTGATTTAGGATCAACATCTTCTGATAACTCAATAAATTATTCTGCTTCATCAAGTTTGAGCATTATGAATTATGGAAATGGTCTTAAGAACACCAATATCTCTGAATCTGGTAACCAAACGATTATGAATTTGAATGAAACTAATTCTGTTAATAGTCAAAAGCCAAGTCAACAAAATGAAAAACTTCCACAAACTGGTAATGAAAAGCATTCAACGGCTAAATTACTTAGTCTTATATCATTAGAAGCTATTCTGTTATTATTAATTGCAAAGAAGAAGAAAGGGTAGTTTCAGCAGAATATAAATAGGATTGGAAAATAAAAAAGCAGCTTGTATCTACATTTGTAGAACAAAAGCTGCTTTTACCGGTTTTAGAGGGGTAAAATTTATAGAGTAAGAATAGCACCATTCATCATGTAAATGAACAGCGAATGATTTTATGAAGTACGCAGATGATATAGCAAAATAATAAAAATAAAAATCCTTTTTCAAGTTGATTTAATAGAACTCTGAACACTATGGTATTATTAATTATAGTTTACCTAAGAAGAGTAATACGCATCTTAAGTACGAACTTTAATTAACGGGATAGATTTATTTTGAAAGATGAGTTTATATCTATATATTGTTCCAATTTATAATACTGTGAATTATTTGAATCAATATATTGAAAGTATTATCAATCAAAGCTATGAAAACTTAGAATTTCTTCTTATTTGAGGATAGGTCAACTGATTTATCATCATAAGCATCAGAGGATTAGAATAGTTAAAAAATTGTTTTCTGCACGATTCTAATAGAAGCTATAGTGTGATGTATGTTTTGAATTAGAGTGTATGAATAAATTTAATAAAATATTGTTTTATAATGGAGGAATTATCATTGACAGTTCATATTACTAACCTTTATGGGCAAAGCTTTCAAAGTACTGCCCAAATTGCTCAAAATCAAATTGCCAAGATTGGGCGCGAACTTGGCTTTAATGAACTTGGGATCTATAGCTATAATTGGCCAGATGAACCATCAGTTGCTTTAGATACTCGATTTGATGGCATTATCGCTTCCGTATCTAATAATGATACAGTTATTTTTCAATCACCAACTTGGAATTCAATCGAGTGGGATCAAGCCTTCATTGATCACCTGGCTCCTTATAATGTTAAAAAAATTATTTTTATTCATGATATTATTCCATTAATGTTTGAATCAAACCGTTACTTATTGCCACAATTTATTGACTACTATAATAAAGCTGATTTAATTATTGCACCTTCTCAGCCAATGGTCGATTTCCTCCGTGCAAATGGTTTGACGGTGGAAAAAGTGGTGCTGCAGCATATGTGGGATCATTGTGCTAGCGTCGATTTTACAGTAACGCCACAAAATACAGGGGTGATTAATTTAGCTGGTAACCTTGAGAAGTTCCAATTGGTCGGTCATTGGCATTACCCAGATAATCCCTTATATGCCTTTGCTAAGGTGATTAATATTGAGCCGACAGATAATATTAAGTTTATGGGCTGGCAATCAGATCCTGTCTTACTGTCAAAACTCCGGCATAATGGTGGCTTTGGTTTAGTATGGTCGAATGAGCCATATTGGAAAAACTACATGCATCTTAACGCTAACCATAAACTAAGTACTTACTTGGCAGCTGGATTGCCCGTTATTGTTAATGAAAATATTGCAGAAAGCGAAACGATATTGCGCAAAGGCTTAGGAATTGTGGCTGATAACTTAGATGAAGCAATTGAAAAGGTACAAGGGATGGACGATCAGTCTTACAATGAAATGGTTCAGCGAGTAGATGACTTTGCACGCTTGATTCGGGAAGGGTACTTTGCTAAAAAAGCCCTGACCGAAGCGATTTTTAGTTTATATTATTAAAGAAAAGGTAGTATTATTAACTTATTAATATTAACAATAATTGATAGATAATGAGGAATGATCGTGATAGAGAAAACACAAGTAAAAAATTTAATCAATCGCGTTGGGATGATGCTGTTTATCCTAGCTATTTACATCCTTGGTTGTACCGTTCCTGTGCCGTTAGCAAGGGTCTCGGCTACTTTTCGTCATGTATTAGCGCATACTTCAGTTGGAATTATGAGTTTTATGAGTGGCGGAAATTTTCAACGTCTATCCTTATTCATGGTTGGGTTAAATCCGTTAATGATTGCGATGCTCATTATCCAATTGTTAACAATGTTGCGACTTTTTTATTTTGATACTCTTTCGATGAACCAACTGATGAAGATTCAGCAGTGGTTAACTCTGGGGTTTGCTATTATTCAATCAACGGCTGTAACGCTTGGCCTAAAGATTACTACGGGAACGCTGGATAGTTTAGCGGTTATCTTGATGCTTACTGCAGGAAGTATGTTCGTTGTTTGGCTAGGAAATATGAACATGAAATTTGGGATTGGGGGGACCATTACTTTAATTTTATTTAATATTATTTCTGGATCAATCCCGACTCTTTTGCGATCAATTAAAATGCTGGCTAAACAATCTTATGGTCCACTTTGGCTTTTTTTGGCAGCAATTGCTGGTTGTATTGTCTTGGTCTTTTGGGTATCTTTTAACCGCGCTTATTATCCTTTGAAAATGATTAATACCTCCATGAGTAGTCACGATCGTCCTATCATTTTACCGATTGGTTTAAACATGGGAGCAATGATGACTTATATGGTTGGGATGTCGCTTTTAATGGTACCCACCTTATTAGCTAATGTCTTAGGGCCAGGATCATTGTTCGCCAATCCTTATTTTAATATGGTGGTAAGTGGCATCTTGGCTTTTGTTCTATTCTACTTTTTTACCTTTGTCCAATTTGATCCCAAAGCACAGGCTAAAGCTATGCTACAGGGAAATAATTATATTTTAGGCGTTCGTCCTGGAGAACCAACGAGAAAGTACTTACGACAAATCCTCTTACATGTGTCCTTTTTAGGGGCGCTTTTGAATGCCATTCAGCTTAGTTTTGGTTTGTTAGGGGGACAAGTCTTAGGAAACTTTGCTGGTCTTGCGATTATTCCGATGAATATGATTATGATTGTAATGTTTATGCAGGGGATTAAAGACCAACTCTTGGTACTGCTGTTCCCATTAAAATATGAAAAATTAATGAAAGAGGAATAAACTATGAACTACCTAGTCCCTGCATGGCATCGGTTGCTTGATGATTGGAGCTGGACTATCCCAAGAATTGAGTTTGATGATGCTGTCAGTCACATTAAGACCTTTCAAGAAAATCAAGTGCCTTATTCATTAGTAATTACAGATTATCAGCCCCAGTTATCAACTAAGTTAAACCAATTAACCATTTCGCCATCGCAAATTTTAAATGTATTTGATTACTTACAAGGAGTTAATCATCTAGATAATCAAGTAGTAACTTATCGTGATTTGAATTGGCCAGCGGATGCTCAGTTTGACTTTACCAGTTTCCGGATAATAGTACTAGTAAAGGGGCGGCTTTATGCACGAATAACATTTGATACCCAAGGCAAGATTCTATGGGTCGATTATTTTGTAAACGATAAACATACGCGCCGCTTGTTACTTGATAGCCGCGGATTTATTTCCCGTGAAGAGCTATTTAATGATCAGGATCAGCCAACACAGCATATTTATTATGATGAACAAGGATATTGGCGGATTAGGCATGACCTTAGCACGGATCAAGTAGAAGTGAATAGTATGTTTTCAGATTTAACCAAGCACTTGCATTACGCTCATTTAAGCGACTTGCTAACTGAAGTGATTCAAGACCATTTATTGAATCACTTTGATCATGGCAATGACCATTTAGTCGTGACCTTAGATGACCAAGCAAAAGTTGAGCCAGATAAGTATTTGCAGTATCAACCGCTTTTTTCACTTAGTCGTTGGCATCCTTATCAACAGAACTTAGCCAAAATTAATGATAAAAGTTATAATAACCTAGCTCTCTTAGCCGATAATGATGAAACTCGTGAGCTCATTAAGAAGCAGACGGGGCTTGATGCACCGATCATTCCATTATTCCAATCACGCTTTAATCTGGGTCATAGTCAACGTTTAAGCCAAGAACGAATTGGCTTATTTATTGAAAATATGACTGATGAAGAAGTTCAACAAGCTGTTGAACTAATTTACCAACGGCTAGTTAAAAAGCCAACTGCTGAGGCCCTAACTATTTTGACCTATAGTATTGAAAAAATGCAACTTGCCCAAAACTGTATTAACCAATTAAAAGAAAATCATCAAGGTGAATTCATTCTTACTAGTGAAGCGCCTGATGAAGTTGAAGAAATTTTGACTGAGCAAACATCAATACCCAAGTTGGATATTGATGCACAAAGAATTACTACGCCGGCTGAAATTGGTCGGCAATTTGATTCGTTACGAATTGTTATTGACTGGGGACCAACCGTTGATGAGTTTTTACAAATTACTGCTATCAGCACTGGGATTCCTCAACTATGTCGGCAGTCAAATCGGCAAGTCAAGGATTACCAAAATGGGATTATTTGTCCAACTATTTCTGACATTAATCAAGGATTAGATTATTTTCTTGGTAATCTAAAACATTGGAATCAGTCTTTAGTTTACGATGTCCAGTTAATGAATCAATATTCTGCTGCTGAATTAATGACTAAATGGCAGACATTATTTAAAAAGTAAGGTGAGATGAGTGCAAGTTTTACAACTTGGTGCGGAAAATTGGGCTGATAAGTACCAGCTCCCAAGTGAAATCAAGTGGAATTATAACCAATATCCATTGAAAAAGATCAAACAATTTGACCTTGTAATCATTACGCCGGGGACCAAATTAGCGGATCATTTATGGAGAAAGCTACAATGGCAAGTAGATCCTTATCGGGTCCTATATGATCCGCTTGCTGAAAAAGAACTTAGCCCAGTCGGACAGCATTTTTTGATTTGTCAAGAAGCACGGCAGATTGTTGAAGATCCCCAAGAATTGATTAATCAGTTGCCGGTTCGTTACTTTCCCGGACAGTCTGGAATGCGGATTCCGCCAACGAACATCCTGCTTAATTCAGTAGATAGTACCCTATTAGATGGTGGACATCTTTGTGTAACTGTCAATAGTGATCGTTGGGTAAAGATAGGAAATTACCGTCAACAGATCTATATCGATCCTAATCGCTTATTGAAATTTAATCTTGAATATAACCGAAAGGCAAACGTTAAAGTGCGGTTGCGGTTTTTTATCCAAGAAGGGGGAGGCGATGGGAACTTAGCTAATAATTACCTCCTTGATTTTTCAGAGAATAATGAAGAACAATTACTCCCGCTTAAACCCGCAGATATTCGTCGTTTTACGAGTGCGAGCATTGAAGTAATGGGGAAAGGTCAAGTGACAATTGGAATGCTACATTCCCGTTGGTCACGAGCTGGCAAAGGGGAATTTCTACCAGGCGGGAGACGCTTAATTGATCCAGCTACTGGAGCTGACATTGCTTATTATTTTAATCCTGGTGACTTACGCCCACCGCTACATGTCTATTTCTCAGGAGCAAGGGAACTAGAAGGATTTGAAGCTTACCCACTTTTCCGTCGTAACCATACGCCAACCTTATTGTTTACTGATCCGCGTTTAGCAGTAGGCCAGTTTTATACCGGTGAGGCGATTGAAAGTCAGATCAAGGCCACGATTATTGCAACGTTGAAGAAATTAGGCTTTAATCGGCAGCAATTGGTAATGAACGGGATCTCGATGGGAACGTACCCGGCAATTAAATTAGGTGCACAATTATCAGCCTATGCCATCAATGTTGCTAAACCGACTCTCAATTTAGGAAGAGTGGCAATGCGTGCCAGACTACAACGTCCTGATGAATTTGATACGATTTTTGACATTGATCGCCAGTTAGTATCCGAATTAACAACTACCCAATTAACGCAACTAGATACGGACTTTTGGAAGCTAATGGATCAGAACAATTTAACTAACACACGTTTTTACGTTGGCTATATGGCTAATGATGATTATGATGATTTAGCAGTACCACGGATGAAAGCTAATAAAGCAATCCAGCAAGTACCATTATTTGTCAATAAGGGCTTCCCTGGTCGCCATAATGATGATCCATCGGTAGTTTACTGGTTTGTTAGTAGGTTAGCGGAAATCAATCAAGCATTTGGGAGAGGAGACTAAGCATGCAGCAATATGTTAATCAAGGATATTGGGAACCAACAAGTGAATATTCAGCTGGTTCGCAAATAAAAATTAACGATGATGCTAGTGTTGAGTTTCATAATTCTCTCATGGCACCGGGAAAAACAATCATGAGTTGGAATTCTGTAAACTCATATCAGGCAACTAAATTGGTTCCACAGTTACCAATTCTCCGTAATAATCATAAATACCGTTTAAGCGTAAATGCAAAAGCCGAACCGATTTATTCATTAATTATTCGGTTAACCTTTTTTGACGCGCAAGAACACGAAATTGATCATGTCGAATTTCAGCAACGGTCAATTGAATTTGTTTATCCCCCCGAAGCTGTGCAGTATCGACTAGAATTGATTAATAATGGACTTACTGATTTAACTTTTCAACGGTTTGAAATTTGTGATGCAGATCTTCCGGTAAGCGTTCATGAGGATGTTTGGATTCATAAGCCAATAAATGAAGATGTGAAGGGGAAGATTAATCTGCTTTTAATTGCTGATAATAAGAGAGTTCGTAAAACATATCCAGATTTAAAAAAATATGAAGATTATAAAATACAGCCGATTAGTGTTGCGTGGCAGTCGTCAGCTGATGTAGTAGCGATTTTAAAACAATGGTTAATTTCACATCGAATCTATGATGCCAATGTGATTAGTACTAATCCGAAGTTAGATCAAGTAGTATTGGAGTTAAAGATGGAGCTTTCCACAATCAATGCGGTCATTACTAATCAGACTGATCCACACTCACAGATTGCCGATGTGATTTATCCATTACTGCCAGTTACTACTTGGAGTTCCTCAGTATTGGTTAATCCGGATTGGCCAATTATCTTTTCGGTTATTCAAGAAATAAATTCAAAAGAGGGATAAGATATGACGCACCCCAATTTTAGGTTACAAAAAGTAAAACATACCCTTGCTAAAGTAAATGCCCTGGCAAATGAAATGCGAGGGATGAGCGATGAAGAGCTTAAACATCAAACTGTTCTATTAAAAAAAGAATTAGCTAATGGTAAAACAGTTGATGATATCTTACCGCGTGCTTTTGCCACCATTCGGGAAGCGGACTACCGGATTTTAGGAATGTTCCCTTATGATGTTCAAGTTATGGGAGCAATTGTCTTAAATCAAGGTAATATTGCGGAAATGAAGACGGGGGAAGGAAAGACTCTAACAGCAACGATGCCTCTTTACCTAAATGCGTTGACTGGTAAAGGAGCAATGCTATTAACACCTAATGGTTATCTTGCCCAACGTGATAAAGAACAATTGCAGCCTGTCTATGAGTGGTTAGGATTAACGGTCAGTCTTGGTTTTGAACCTGATGACCAAGAAAAGAAGACAACGCCGGCGATTAAGCGGAGTTGGTATAATGCGGATATTACTTATACAACTGCTAGTAGTTTAGCTTTTGACTACTTATTTAATAATCTTGCTACCCGGCGCGAAGATCAATATTTACGACCATTTAACTATGTAATCATCGATGAAGTTGACGCAATTTTACTTGATGAAGCAACTTCGCCTTTTGTGGTCTCAAGTCGGCCAACTGTTCAATCAAACTTATATGGGCTTGCAGATGAGTTTGTTCATACTCTCCAGCCCAAGATTGACTATAAGTTAAATGAAGACCAAGATGCTGTTTGGCTAACCCTTCATGGTATCCGGCAAGCGCAAAGATTTTTCCGGGTTCCAGATTTATTTGTTAGCGAAACAAGGGAAATTTACCGGCATATTGCATTAGCTTTAAGGGCTCATTTTATTATGAAAAATGGTCATGATTACTTGGTAAGTGAAGGAGAAGTAGTACTGCTTGATGAAGCTAATGGTCGTTTAAAAAGAGGGGTCAGAGTTAATACGGGTTTGCATCAAGCGATTGAAGCGAAGGAACATGTTGACTTAACCCCTAACCAGCAAGTAGCAGCCTCGATTACTTTTCCCAGTCTGTTTGGGCTGTTTAATAAGATCTCTGGAATGAGCGGGACCGCCAAAAGTGATGAGCATGAATTTTTTGAAGTATATAAAATGCGGGTGATTCAAATTCCAACTCGTAAACCAGTGATTCGGCGTGACTATCCTGGGGAAATCTATGTAACTACTCGTCAAAAATTAATTCACGCGCTTGATGAGGCAATTGACCTTCATAAAGCTGGTCGTCCTATTTTGCTTGTAGCTGGGTCAGTGGAAAATTCTGAAATTATTTCTGAATTGTTATTAGACCGTGGGATTCCCCACAATGTCTTAAATGCGTTTAATGTTGCGCGAGAAGCTGCCATTGTTAAAGATGCTGGACAAAAAGGGGCAGTGACGGTTGCTACTAATATGGCTGGGCGAGGGACTGACATCAAACTCGGAGCTGGCGTCAAAGAATTAGGTGGCCTTGCAGTGATTGGTACTGAGATGTTGCCAACACGAGTGAAATTACAACTTGCTGGACGAGCAGGACGCCAAGGTGATCCAGGCTCAAGTAAATTTTATATTTCGCTAGAAGATAGCTACCTTGCGCAAAATAGTACCAAGAGATTTAAAAATTATTATCGACGTTTGCAAAGACGGGCAACAAATAAAAGGCTAAAGAGTCCGCGCTTAAAGATGAGTATTACGATGTTAAAAGATCGAGTAGCAGCTAATCAGCAAATGTCACGAAGCAACGTTAATAAAAATGAGGCGGCCTTAAAAATTCAACGGCGTAATCTTTATCAGCAGCGTGACCAATTAATGGATAATCCACATTTAGAAAAAGTAGTAGGCAAGTGGTTGCATCGTGGGATTGCTTTATATTTAGCAACTAAGCCCCAATGGAACGCTCGTGACCTTCAGCGGTTGATGAACCAGCATTTCACTTATGAAATTGTTAAATTACCAACCGATCTAGAATATACCACGGCTAGTTTACAAACATACTTAGAACAATTTTGCCGAACTACCTTAAAAAAACATGCCAAAATATTAATTAATAACCAGCAATTAAATCAGTTCTATCGGACAGCACTCCTCAATGCACTTGATAGTAGTTGGATGGACCAGATGGATTACTTATCGAAATTAACAACAAGGGTTCAACCGTGGGGAAACACTCAACGTAATCCAAACTTTTTATACCAAGAGAAAGCCTATCAAGCCTTTGAAAAGATGTTTGATCATGCGGCACAAAAGACAGTGGATAATTTGATGCTGAGTACCATTAGCTTAGATGATGATAATAACTTAGTTGTCCATTTTAATTAACGGAGGGACAAGATGACTGTATACAATATTAATTTAGGAATTGGCTGGGCTAGTAGCGGTGTAGAATATGCTCAGGCTTACCGTGCTCAAGCCTTTCGTCAAGCTAAAATTCCTGCTAAATTTATCTTCTCAGATTTAATTTTAGGAAATAATATCGCTGACTTAACGGAAAATATTGGCTTTGATGATCAACAGATTATCTGGTTATATAATTTTTTTACTGATATTAAAATTGCGCCGTCAACTTATGCGCTCTCTTCATTTTTAGAGCAGGAACAATTAACACAGCGGAACTTTAAATTACAAGATGATTCAAGGACTAAAGAAATTCGGTATCAATCAGATCAAGAAGCAGTAACAATTATTCCCCGTTATAATGATCGCGAGAAGCAGACCATTGACCAAGTGAGTTATGTTGCCAATAATCTGCTTATTAAACGAGATTTCTATTCTTATACGAAATATGCAACGGAATATTATAGTGGGGATGCTCAAGATAATCACGTTGTTTTTCGGGAATTTTATAATGAAGATGGTTCAATTGCTTATACTCAGCATCTCGATAGTAATAAGCAGGAACTATTTGAATTTCCTCAACAATATTTCTACACAAAGACAGACTTGTATCGCGAAATGTTACGGCAACTAGATTTTAAAGCGGATGACACCATTATTTTGGATCGGATGGATGAAGATAAACAACTAATTAATGGACAGCTGATTTTTGCCCATCATGGACAAGCCAAATTATTTGTGGCCGTGCATGCCGATCATTACGATAAGCATTATACGAATGATCATCAGGTATTATGGAATAATTTTTACGAATACCAGTTTACCCACTACGATGATGTTGATTGTTTCATCGTAGCAACTGACCAACAGCAACAATTGTTAGGTAAGCAGTTAAAACACTATTATCATGCCCAGCCTGAAATTACGACAATTCCAGTTGGAAGCTTGGATAAATTAGTTAAACCAACTGACCAACGGAAACCACACTCGTTAATTACAGCTTCACGGCTAGCAAATGAAAAACATATTGACTGGTTAGTAGCGGCAGTAGTTGCTGCGAGGAAGGTGATTCCTGATGTGACGCTTGATATTTATGGCGCGGGAAACCAAGCTGGACGATTGCAAGAGTTAATAACAAAGAATCACGCAAATGATTATATCAAATTAATGGGCCAGCACGATCTAAGTCAAGTCTATCAACAATATGAAACTTATATTGCTGGTTCAACTAGTGAAGGCTTTGGCTTGAGCTTATTGGAGGCAGTTGGTTCAGGACTCTCAATGATTGGTTTTGATGTTCCTTATGGGAATCAGACCTTTATTGATGACCAGCAAAATGGTTACCTATTACCATATGAAGAAGACTGGAACAATGATAAAAAAGAAAAGGTTTTAGCTGATGCAATTATTAAAACCTTTAGTACTGCTGACTTGACTAAATTCCATGAACATTCTTATGCACTAGCTGAACCTTACTTAACGACAAATGTTGCTGAGCAATGGCAGCATCTATTAAAGGAGGAAACGCATGCTTAACTTATTTGATAATTTTGATCAAGCTTCATTTGATTTGCTCCGTTCTCAACGCTCGGCACAAATTAAGATTCCGACAGTTGTGATCAATGATGATGGCTTTCTTCCTGCTGAAGTTGAATCTCCCATTAAATTTTTGGGCCAATATAATAAGAATCGGTCACCCTTATATTTTGACCAGATACCAGTGCCAAAGTATTGGCGAATTTTAAGTACTGCGTCCCAAGGGGAGATTTACGATTTAGATCAAAAAAGAGCTGATATCTTCTATCACTCAACTGACAATTCGCGGCAAGTTAAGGAAGTACGGTGGTTGGACCGTTACGGAAAAATTAACTGGGTTGACCACTATAACTGCAATGGCTATCATTTTGCGACAACTTTTTACGAAAATGGCCAACCGACTTGGCGTAAGTACTATGATAAGCATCAAGAAGTTTTTTTAACATGGAATTTACGTGTAGGCGGCCTTTTTCTTACAGAGGATGGCCAGAAACGCTACTTTACTTCGTGGATTGAGTTTGTAAAGTATTATCTGATATCACGCCATTTTAAGCTTGATCACGTTTTCTATAATACTTTGAATCAAGGATTAAATGTGACAATGGCTTTACCTGATAATGGAACAGACACGCTCTTTTGGCATGAACCACTGACAGGTGACGAACTTCCTGGTAATATGCAGTTTTTAATGGAACATTCAACAAGAACGAAGCATATTATTTTTCAGCGTTATGCGGATTGGCAACGAATGAAATCAGTGCTAACGGATAATGAATATGTTAATTTTAGTTATTTAGGAACGATTTATCCGCACCCCCGGGGAAATCAATTGCGGCCGGAAGCACTTATCTTTACTAACTCTGATGAAATTGTTGAATTGACGACTTTAGTTAAACAATTACCGCAAGTAAAATTTCATATTGCCGCGGTTACGGAAATGTCAGAAAAGCTACTTTCCTACCAACAATATTCTAATGTCGAGCTTTATCCTAATGTTAGTCGGCAACGGGTTAAGCAGCTAATTGCCGATTGTGACATATACCTTGATATAAATCGACAAAATGAAATCTTGGATGCTGTGCGCGGAGCCTTTGAACAAAATATGCTAATTCTTGGCTTTGACGAGACTTTGCATGAGGCACAATTTGTTGCCCCGCAAAATGTTTTTAAGGTCACGGAAGCTAAGCAGATGGGTGAGCGGATCTTGAATGCTTTGCTGAAGCCAGCCTTAATGAAAGAATTGATTGATACGCAGCGAAAACTAGCTAGTGAGGTTAGTGTCCAAGATTATCGTGACCAGATAGGAGCGTTAAAACATGACTAAACAAGATGAAAATCATCCGAAACCGTCATTAGCCCAACAAGATGCATTAAAGCGGTTAGATCAAGTAGAGGAAGAAAAGCGAAAACCTTATAAAAAGAAAAAAGAACCTGTAAGTTTTCGCTCAATCATAATGACATTGCTCTTGATTTTGATATTGGGTTTAATGATCGGCAATTTTTTTATTCGTTAACTAACTCTAAAAATTGCTGAAGTTACTAAGACTGGAGAATAGCATCTCTGGTCTTTTTTAGCATTGCAATTAGGGAAGAGAATTGGTATATATAATAGTTAGTTATTTTACAATGGTTACAAATTGAAGGAGTAAGAAAAATGAAAACAATTGTCCTATGCGCAAATTACGATAAGCTTGATCAAATAGAAACAGTATTGAAGTCTATTTATATTAATAATAACGATGTTAAAACATATATTATTAATTCGGATATCGCACACGAGTGGTTCGTGAATATCAATTATTTTCTTGAGAAGATTAATTCAGAGATAATTGATGCAAAAATAGACTTAAATCGTTTTAATGAATTGCCAGAATTAAAAAATGCTAATATGGCGAAAATTGAGTATGGTAAGTTCTTAATTCCAGAGCTCATAAGTGAAGATAAAGTACTTTATTTAAGTAATAATACAATTATTGATCAAAATTTAGATAGTTTATTTGCAATTGATATTGAAGATAAGCCTTTATATGCAACTGTTGATTTTGTGCATCCGGATAAGTTCAACATGGATGTTATGTTTATAAATAACATCTATTGGCGCAATAATAACATTGGTAATCAATTTTTGGAACTAGGAAAGCATTATGACCTCGTTGATGCCCAAGCGATGATTAATGATGGCTTTCGTGTCAATATTGGCAAGCTACCCGCAATTTACAATTATCAAATTGGAATTGGAGATCCTAATTTTGAACCGGTAATTTCATACAGGTATTATGAGGACGCCATCGATGATCCCGCAATTATCCAGTATCCCACTAGTAGCAGGCTAATTAGAGAAAACTCTTCTAGAAACTTAAGTAAAAAGTGGTGGAGTTATCATAGTAGTGAATGGTCAGAAGTAATCACCCATTTAATTCCTAATAGACTTGATAAGAAGTTTGATAAAGAAGCTATTATTTTTTTGAATTATGCAGAAAATCATGGCGCAGAAGAACTAATCAAACGTTTACCAAATATTCATTTTAATATTGTTTCTAGAGTGGAATTATATAGTGGCTTAGATATTTTAACGCACAATGGAAATGTAACTCTCTATCCGCAAATGTTACATTATCAATTAAAGTCAATTATCGAAAAAGCCGATCTTTGCTTTGATATTGACTACGGGGATAAAGACGTCCATTTCGAAACCGTATTGAAGATGTTAGATATCCCTACTTTTGCTTTTAGTGACACTCAATATCATGAAACGAATGCTAATTATTATGTGACAGACAGTATGGATGAGATGATAAAACAAGTTAATAAATTACCAGCTAATAGTCCTAAGAAGTCGTTTGATGATATTTTTGATATTTCAGTCAAACCAATTGATGAAACTTTAGATGAAATACTTGAGAATAATAAATCCATTATTCGAATTGGAGATGGTGAACTTGATTTGATCTATGGTAAAGACATTGGATATCAACATTTTAATCCACAATTAGCGAAGATATTGAAAGATAGCATTCTAAGTAACCATAATCCAAGAATATTAACTTGTTTATCTGATATTTTTACTAATTTAGACCGGTATAATGAAATACGAGGCTATTATGCTTTTGGAGTTTTGCCTGAATATAGTGAGTTTTTTAGGAAAATTGAAGAGAAAAAATACTCTTATGGTTCGGCTTTTATGTCTCGAATGTATATGTGCTTTAAAGATAAAAGTAAAAGTCAGCATTATTTCCATAAACTTAGAAAAATTTGGCAGGATAAAGATATTTTGATTGTTGAAGGTGAATATACTCGTTCTGGGGTTGGTAATGATCTTTTTGCAAATGCAAGATCAATTCAGCGAATAATTTGCCCTGCTGAAGATGCTTATGATGAAGTTGATGAAATTGAAGAGGCTATTAGAAATGAGGCGCAAAATAAGTTGATTTTATTAATGTTAGGTCCTACTGCTAAAGTAATTGTTAATGATTTACAAGACTTAAATAATCAAATGCTTGATGTTGGTCATATCGATACAGAATATGAATGGTTTAAGATGGGGGCTAAATATCCAGTACCGATTGGTAAGAATAAGCATACGGCAGAGGCTGCTTACGAATATCTGGGTGAAGAAAATGATCCACAGTATCAAAAAGAAATAATTATGAAAATAAATAAGAAAGAAAAGCCATAATTTTAATTGGTTATTATGAAGTATGGAGAGAAATATTATGATAAAAGTAATAGCATTAAGTGGGGACTATGGCTATCTAAACCAAATTGAAACAACCATTAAATCGATCATGGACCATAACCGTGATGTCAAAATCTACGTGATTAATCCAGATATTCCGCATGAGTGGTTTGTCAATTTGAATCGCTACTTACACCAGATCAATAGCTGTGTTATTGATGCAAAAGTGGATCCGGATCGCTTGAAAAATATGCATTCTTCTTTTGCCCATATTAATTCTTCCATATTTGGTAGATTTTTAATTCCAGAAGTTGTACAAGAAGATAAAGTCCTTTATTTAGATAGTGATTTAATTGTTACTAGCAATCTTGATGACCTTTTCAATATTGTCTTTGGAGATAAGTCAGTATTGGCTGTACGAGATTATAATGAGATTATGGCTTTTAACGCGGGGGTAATGCTGATTAATAACCGTAAATGGAAAGAAAATCAGGTAACGGATTCATTAATCAAGATGAGCGAGAATCGTAAGCTTTCAAATGGTGATCAAACCGTTATTAATGAGCTCTTTCAAGGTCAAATTGGTGAATTAGATTTAACTTATAATTATCAAATTGGTTTTGAAAAGGATGCTTTCTGGAATAATTTAGATCAACCGTTAATGCGTTTAGACAAAGTAACGAATCCGAAAATTATTCATTATGTTACTCCAGACAAACCATTTAATTTAGTTTCTGTAAATAGTTTACGAGATAAATGGTGGCATTATCGAAATTTAGAATGGTCTGAGATTATTTCTACGTACGGTAACTTCAAGAAAAATGAAATTAAGGATCTTTCTTTTGATGGGGAAGCTTTGATTTTTACAAGGGTAGCAGAAACAGAAAATATTGAAGAGTTAATTCAAAAAATGCCTAATATAAGGTTTAATATAGCTGCTTATACTGGGATGGCTTTTCTTTTGTTGAAATTAACACAATATGATAATGTTAGGCTTTTCCCGACTATTATCGGAAAAACATTGGATAAAGAAATAAATGAAGCAGATGTTTACTTAGACATTAATTATGGCCCTAACGCTAATGAAGTTGTTGAAAGAATTGTCCAAAAGAATATTCCAATCTTTGCTTTTGACCAAACTAAATCGCCTGACTTGAACTACGATAACTATCACGTATTTCACGATGATCAAATTGACGAGATGGCGAGTGCGATTAGTGATACAGTTAAAACTAATCCAAAATTTAATATTGAAGTTAAAGATGTTAGTGAATCGCTAGACCTAATTTTAGAAAATAGGAAGTCGGTGGTTCGCTTTGGAGATGGGGAATTCGACTTAATTAGGGGTGATTCCATTCCCTATCAAAATTATGAACCAGAGCTTGCTAAAAGATTAAAAAAGATTATTTTGCGCGGAAACTTTAATAATACGTTAGTCTGTTTACCAGATGTATTTAAAGGCTTGAATCGTTACAATCATTATGCGAAAGATTTTTATAAATCTGTCTTTTTCCCTAAAAATGATCATTTCTTGAAAGAGATTGCGCAGACTAATAACTGGTATGGGTCGACCTTTATCTCGCGTCCTTACATTGACTTGGTTGATAAAAGTAAGAGTGCCGCGACTTTTACAAAATTAAAACAGCTTTGGCAGGGACAAGACCTGTTGATTGTTGAAGGAGCCTTGACCAGGTCCGGAGTAGGTAACGATCTCTTTGCCAATGCGAAGTCGATTAAACGAATTCTTTGCCCTGCTGAAGATTCGTACCAGCAAATCAACCAAATTGAGCAGGCAATTAGGGCTAATGCAGAGAATCGGTTGATTTTGGTAATGCTTGGACCAACGGCGAAGGTAATAGTTGATGATTTACAGGATCTAAATAATCAGATGATAGACATTGGTCATATTGATTCTGAGTATGAATGGTTCAAGATGGGAGCTACCTATAAAGTTAAGTTAGAGAATAAGCATACCGCCGAATTTAACTTTGATGAAGATATTTCTGCTGTTCATGACCAGGCCTATCAGGATGAGATTGTAGCAAGAATTATAGGTGAAGAATAAGTTAGTAGAAGTTGAGGATTTTTCTCGACTTCTTTTTTATTACGTAAGTGTTGAATTATTAGAAGATAAAAAATAAATTTGTTATAATAGGGCCTTTTATTTTGGGTGCTGGTAGGTGTAAAATATTCACTAGCAACAAAATCGCTTATCAGTAGATTAAGGGGACTGATAGAGCAGAGAGGTGTATTACATGTCTAAACATAAAAACGAACAAGAGAATGGAAGCAAAGTTAAATTATATAAGACTAAACATGGTTGGTTTAGTGCTTTAACCCGCTTTTTCAAACTCTTTTCTTTTCGGTCGAAAAAAGAAGTTAAACCGACTAATTTTAATGATCTTGATTCACTAAAGGATAAGCATGATTCAGCGATGCCTGATGCATACAAAAAAGGTGCCGCAACTATGGCAACTTTACTGGGCGCAGGCGTTATCGGTACTACCAGCCCAACCGAAGCTCATGCGGCTACGACTACTGTTGATCAAAATTCACATGTAGTGGGATCCGGTTCAACTTCAACTAGTACTTCAACGAGTCAAATGACTGGATCCACATCTACTAGTACTTCAACTACTTCTGGTTCAACTTCAACTAGCACCGTCAGTTCTACCTCTAGCAGTACTTCAACTACTACCAGTACTACTGGGTCTACTTCGACTAGTCAATCAACAGGTTCAACCAGTGCATCTAACAGTACCTCGATTGCATCTGGCTCTGGTTCAACTTCAACTAGTAATAGTACTTCGTTTGCTAGTGAATCAACTTCGATCAGCAACAGTACCTTATCTGGACTCGATAACAATACGGTAGCAAATTCAGTTGCGCAAAACTTAGAAACTACGACTAATACAGCTAATCTTACGAATGCTGCCCTAGCCTCAGCTTACCAAACTAATCTTATTCAGGTACAAAACCGTACTGTTAGTACAACAAATGAAAATGACACGGTTCAAGCTGAAGATATCCAAGCCGACGCAACAGCTTCAAATGCTGATGAATTAAGGAAGGCTTTACAAGATACATCAGTTCACACGATTAAGCTTACGGATAATATTACGCTTAGTAGTCATATTACTATAAGTGGTAACACGAATCGTGATATTACTATTTATGGTAGTAGCAATCATGATGGTGACAACTACTATATCAATGCTACTGATAAGCATAGTGGGATTTTCTTAAGTAGTAGTGCTAAGTCGATTAATATAACCTTTGAAAACGTTACTCTTTATAATCAGGGTGATCATGGCTTTGTTCGGATGTCTGGTAGTGGTAATAATACTGTTACTTATAAAAATATTGAAGCATATGGTGGAACTTTAATTTGGAGTGAGACTAATGCCGGTTCTAATCAACTAATATTAGCAGGAACTACTACTTTAAATAGTGTTCCATCATATACTATTAATGGACAAACTTATAAAACTTCGGCTTGGGGTATGGGAACCCACAGTCCAAATACTCATAGTACAAATGCAATTTACGTTTCAAATGAAGTTAATATTGCCGATAATGCAAATGTTACTGTAAATAATACATTTACAAATATTGATTTTCGAGTAATTGGTGATAATTCAACTCCACAAACTAGTGTTGTTACTGTTGGTAAAAACGCAATCTTAACAATGGACAATGGTAATCAGACTTCATTTAATATTAAACTTGATGGTACTAAATCAAATGCGTTTACGGTTGATGAAGGCGCTAAAGTACAAATGTCAGCTAAAGTCGATAATGTTCGAATCCTTGATTTAGATGGTAATTATGGTACTGGTGTTGTAAGTTTTGCTAAAGGTTCCAACGTAACCATGGATGCTCAGACTGGATCAAACTTACGGATGGGGGCAAAAGCTTCAAACCAGGTTGATTTCAATGGTACTGCTACTCTTATTAAGCAGAGTGGAGCAAGTAATGGTATTTTTGCTGATAATACCCAAGGTAATATTGAATTTACTGAAAATCGGACATCTAATACAGGAGTTGTAAACTTTAATCCGGGAAGTAATGTTACATTACAAGCAGGTGCTGGTGCTTCAAATATTACTACTCATGGAAGTGATGGTGGAAGGATTACTGCCACTGTAAATATTAATAACCCTGAAAAAGTAACCCTTAATACTGATGCGATTAAGACAAATGGTGGCGTTACATACTTGGGAAACGCTTCTAAGGGTATTGTTGTTAACGTAAATAATGCTAGTGTTAAAGTAAATGATAATAACTTTTCTGATGTTATCTCATCAAATACTACTACTGTTACCGGTAGCACTGTAAATGTTGGCTCGGTTTCGATGGCTTCTACTAATGGTAGTTTTACTAATGCCTCAACATCTCTTAGCGGTTCAATTAGTTTTAGCTATGCAACTTCAATGGCTACTAGCCAGTTAAATGCTGTTGATACGAATTCGACAAGTACCGTTGTATATCAAGGTAGCACGGTGATCTCCCAAAGTACCTCAACTTCAGTAGAACAAAGTCAGTCCGTCTCAGCAGAACAAAGCCAATCTGCAAGTTCATCTGAATCAATCGTTCAAAGTCAGAGTAGATCCACAAGTACAAGTGAAAGCTTATCAGGCTCAATCTCTGAATCGATTGCTAACAGTCAAAGTGCATCAACTAGTACAAAGGAAAGCTTAAGCAACTCAGTATCGACGAGCGAAAGTATGAGTGGTTCGGTTTCCATGAGCGAAAGTTTGAGTAACTCGGTATCGATGAGTGAAAGCTTAAGTGGTTCAGTATCGATGAGTGAAAGCATGAGTAACTCAGTAAGCATGAGCGAAAGCTTGAGTAACTCCGTTTCCATGAGCGAAAGTTTAAGCAACTCGGTAAGCATGAGCGAGAGTTTGAGCAACTCAGTCTCAATGAGTGAAAGCTTAAGTAATTCTGTCTCAATGAGTGAAAGTTTGAGTAACTCGGTATCAATGAGTGAAAGCTTAAGCAACTCGGTAAGCATGAGCGAAAGCTTAAGTAACTCGGTAAGTATGAGCGAAAGCTTAAGTAACTCCGTTTCAATGAGTGAAAGCTTGAGTAACTCAGTATCGATGAGTGAAAGCTTGAGTAACTCAGTAAGCATGAGTGAGAGTTTGAGTAACTCGGTATCGATGAGCGAGAGCTTAAGCAACTCCGTATCAATGAGCGAAAGTTTGAGTAACTCAGTATCGATGAGTGAAAGCTTAAGCAACTCGGTAAGTATGAGCGAAAGCTTAAGCAACTCCGTATCAATGAGCGAAAGCTTAAGCAACTCGATATCAATGAGCGAGAGCCTGAGTAACTCCGTATCAATGAGTGAAAGCTTAAGCAACTCCGTTTCCATGAGCGAAAGTTTGAGTAACTCAGTATCGATGAGCGAAAGCTTAAGCAACTCGGTATCAATGAGTGAAAGCTTAAGTAACTCAGTATCGATGAGTGAAAGTCTCAGCAACTCGGTAAGTATGAGTGAGAGCTTGAGTAACTCAGTATCGATGAGCGAGAG
>NZ_JAJGVH010000028.1:0-102903 GCF_020785355.1 Limosilactobacillus reuteri
TTCAAATCACATCGTGATTGAAGACCCTACACATTTGATTCGTCGAAACTTTGTTCAGTTTTCAAAGGTCTACCTGTTGGCTAATCAAGCAGCCAATCAACATATTTATTATAACATATATCAGATTAGCTTGTCAAGAAGAAATTTTAATTAATTTTGAATTCCTTTTGATTGATAACTCAATCAGCAACTTTATTAATATATCATGTCACCAAGTAGATGTCAACAATTATTTTTAACTTTTTTGTTAACCATCTCAACAGCACTTAACTGCTTTGACAACGATAACTACTATACATGGATTTCACTCCCTCGTCAACACTTTTTTTGATTTTTATTTATTTTTTCGTTTACTTTACCATTATTATGATAATAAACGTTATTCAGCCTTTTCAAAAAAAGGTGCAATGATCCTTTCGTCATTGACTATGAATGAACTAGTCTCACACGACTAATTATACTTACAATAAATATATTTTTTCAAAAATTATTAAAAGTTTTAAACGCCTCTTCACAACATTTTTCTATCTTGCTACACTTTAACAGTATTATCTTATTACACAAAGGAGAATTACTTTGGCAACTCTTATTGATTTTATATTACATATTGATGTTCATTTAATTCAGATTGTTAATCAATTTGGCGATGCGACCTATTTAATTTTATTCGCTATTATCTTCATTGAAACTGGTGCAGTCATAATGCCATTTCTACCTGGAGATTCCCTCCTCTTTGCTGCAAGTGCACTAGCTGCTGACCCACGTTATCATCTTAATATTTGGATTTTTATTTTTATTTTCTTATGCGCCTGTTTGGGTGGAGACTCCCTTAACTTTTTAATTGGTCATAAGATTGGGAAGAGTCTTTCTAACCATTCACTTTTTGGTAAATTAATTGATAAAGATAGTCTAGAACGTGCCGAAGTCTTCTTTGAAAAGCATGGTGCGCCGGCTATTATTCTCGCCCGTTTCATTCCGATCATTAGAACATTTGCTCCATTTGCGGCAGCAGGTTCTGGTTTCCCCTACAAGCAATTTATTCGTTATAGTATAATTGGCTGTGTTATCTGGGTAGCACTTTGTTGTGGATGTGGTTACTTCTTCGGTAATCTTCCGTTTGTTCAAGAACACTTCTCTGTCATCATTCTTGCAATTATTGTGGTTACGTTAATCCCAGCCGTTGTTGGAGCATTACGTTCGCGTTTTGTTAAAGAAGATGCTTAACATCAGCTTTATCCATCCCCAGATCAAAAGTAAGATTATCAATGTAAATCCTAACCATAATCCAAATAGTACTGTAAAAATTTTTTCAGGCATTAGTAATATGATTGGCGTTGTTCGTGGATCAAATAACCAATCCATATTGCTAAAAAAAAGATAATGGAATTTAATAAAAAAGGCATTGAAATTTGTTATTCCCATAAACCCACTAAAGAGCAACAAAATAAATAACATCTGAAACGGTAAGATCAAGCGCCAGAGCTGATTTTGCCGTTTTTGTTTTTTTAATCCAAATACTAACAACGGAATCGAACCCACCATCACAGCTTCATTCAATAAAATCAAATGCTTGACGTCTTTAAAATGATGAACCGCAGAAGGAGCAATTGGCAAATAATTTAGTTCGAGGGCTCGCTGGGTCGGAAACTGGATATATTTAATAACATTTCCATAATCGGTCATTAATTCAGAGGCAGATAATCCTAGGAGGTGCTTAGGAATTGTTATAAAAAAAGGTGAGATGTTAATAACGATAAAAAGAGCAATACTAATTGCAACAACTAAACTAAGTAGTGTCAATAAGATTGCTCTCCCCCATTGAATAAATTCAAATTTCCCATTCATCAAGATTATTCACCTTATATGTTGGCTGAATTTTTTCTTTTATAACTTCTTCTGGGCGCGATAAACCAGTATAAACTAATAAACTATCCATCCCAACGTTAATTGCTGCCTCAATATCAGTATGATAGTTATCACCAACCATAATTACCCTTTCTTTAGGCAATTTAACTCTTTCAAGTGCCATTTTCATAATTATTGCTTCTGGTTTACCAATCATCACAGGTTTCACTTGAGTTGCATATTCTACTAATTTTACAATCGACCCTGCTCCCGGTACCATTCCTCGCTCATTGGGCAAATTACTGTCAGCATTGGTCCCGATAAATTTAGCGCCATTTCGAATTAGCAAAACTGCTTTCTCAAGTTTCTCATAAGTAACACTTGTATCTAATCCTACAACGACATATTCAGGTTGATCATCAGTCAAGATAAAACCACGCTTTTCTAAAGCTAACTTTAATCCCGACTCACCAATAACATAAATTTTACTTTTTACTGGCGCTATTGACCGTAAATAGTCAGCAGTTGCGATTGCTGTTGTGTATATATTTTCCGCCGTAACATTAATATTATGATTTTCACGGAGGTTTTCAGCGACAAAATCTGGTGTTCTGGTACTATTATTTGTTACAAATAGGACCTCTTTTTTGGCATCTTGCAGTCGTTTGATAAATCTTCCGGCTGCTGGAATTTGCTTTTTCCCCTTGTAAGTAGTCCCATCTAAATCAATAAAATATCCTTGATAATCTTTCATCGTTTGCCTTAGCTCCTCTTTTTTCGTTGATGAATCACAAATTTTTGCCGATGACCGTTTTTTACACGTTCTGCACGCTGATTATGCCGTTGACGCACGTTCGGTTGTTTAACCTGCCGTCGCCGTTCATGAATGACTGGCGTAGTTTTCTTTCGACGCTGACGGTAACTGTGCCGTGGAATGCAAACATCATCATTGTGAAGGATAAAATACGCACAGCCAAAATTACAATACTCAAATAAATAATCTTCAATCGTATCAGTACCCAATTCTGGTTCAAATAAGGGATTATCATCATCATAAAAACCCTTTAAGCGTAATTGGTCATATCCCCAATCCCCAACGATATAGTCATATTTACTTAGGACACTGCTAAACCGTTCTGCGAATTTTTCTGAATTAAAACCGTCACGGTAGTCCTTTACTAATTCGTAGGGATGTCCATTAACGGTAAAATGTGTCTGGTCTTTTTTTTCAATATGATAGATTAAAGATCGTTGCTCTTCACGCTGATCAATATAATCTTGAATCTTAGCTCTATTCATCTTTTCCCACCTTCTTTTGATTATTTTTGTCCCGGATACTTTATAGTTTTCTTAACCACGATTTCTTCTATTTCATGAAAATTCAGCGGTGCTCCAAACTTAGGCCTATTTTCGAGATAGTCTAATTCAGGAGCGTCCACACCTACATTTATATTTTCTTTAATGGGAACAGAATAATGGTGAATATGGCCATGAAGGTTAATAATTTGCGGTGCTATTCCTAACATAAGCGGGTAATGAGTTAAGTAATATTGACGATGATTATATTTTAATAGTACCCCCACGTCATGAAACTGAAATTTAGGAAGTCCGTTAAACTCATAATTATTATTTTCTAGATACTTAAAAAGGGCGCGATTATCGTGATTCCCCTTTATCAGTATTAAGTGTCCATGTAATTGTAATAACACCTCAAGAATTGCTTGATAGGCATTTCGTTGAGGTTTAGTAAAGTACAGAGCAATGTCTCCTAAATGATAAACAATATCATTTTCACCAACCTTATCGTTCCAATTATTAATAATCGTTTGGTTCATCTCATCGACATTATTGAATGGTCTTGGTGCAAATTTATTCGTACCAAGGAGACTATCATGAAAAAAATGAGTATCTGACGTACAAAACTTCATAAAGAATCTTCTTTCTTAAAAAGGCAATATAGTTATCTTAAATTCTAAAATAAAAAGAGACTAGAGACAAACATTTCTTGTCAACTAGTCATCTTTTAGCGAATTATTTAGTGCTTAGTTATTTTTCTTTAAACGTTCAATGTCACGAACAATCATTAATTCTTCGTTAGTTGGAATTAACAATGTCTTAATTTTTGCATCATCAGCGGAAAGATCACGTTCAACACCATGGCAGTCGTTCTTTTCTGGATCAATCTTAATGCCAAAGTAGTCAAGCTTATCTGTGATCATCTTTCGTACTGGAACACTGTTTTCACCAACACCGGCAGTGAAGACAATGGCATCTGCGCCACCCATTTCAGCAATATATGCTCCAATGTAACGGACAATGCGGTTAACATAAATATCTAATGCAAGTTGTGCCCGGTCGTCACCCTTTTCAGCGGCTGCAAGAATATCACGCATATCTGGTGAGATACCAGAAATACCAAGTAAACCAGACTTATGGTTCAAAATATCAATCATCTCATCTGAGGATAAGTTTAATTTACCTTGCATAAAAGCAATTAAGGATGGATCAACATCCCCTGAACGAGTTGCCATTGTTATTCCTGCAACAGGCGTGAAGCCCATTGACGTATCAAATGACTTACCATTCTTTACGGCAGTGATTGACGCACCTGCTCCAATATGCATGGTGATTAATTTAAGCTCTTCAATTGGCTTGCCTAACATTTCCGCAGCACGTGCAGATACATAACGGTGACTGGTACCGTGAGCACCGTACTTACGAGCACCATACTTCTCATACCAGTCATAAGGCACACTGTACAATGCATTCATTTCTGGCATATCAACATGGAATGATGTATCAAAAACAGCAACCGCAAATGCATTAGGCAATACTTTACGGAAAGCTTTAATACCAACTAATTCTGCAGGCTCATGGAGTGGAGCATATTCTGACAATTCATCAATCTTGCTAATAACATCATCATCAATAATTGTTGAATCCTTAAAGAATTCCCCACCGGCAACGATTCGGTGACCTACTGCTGTGATTTCATCATAACTTGCCACAATCTTTAATTCAATTAACTTGTCTAACAAGTAATTAACTGCGGCAGCATGATCAGCAAATGGCTTATCTTCTTCATGCTTTTGACCATTACCATACTTAATCTTAGCATGACCCATCTTTTCACCAATACGTTCAATCGTACCTTCAGCTACTACATCTTCACTTGGCATATCAAATAATTTGAATTTAAGTGTTGAACTACCAGCGTTAACTGCAATTGTTTTTGACATTGACTTTTCTCCTTTAACGTAAATTCGTTGTTACCCATTTACTAATATCATCCATGAATGAAGCAAATTTTGCTTTATCCTTAAATGAAGGAAACTCACCCAACAAAACTTTAACTGCTTGTTTGCTATCTCCGCCCTGGCGCTGCAATAACAAAATTGATTTTTGCGCATTCGGATTAGCAAAAAGTTCTGCTGGTAAATTGATAAGTCCTTGTAAATAAGCAACAGACTGAATCCATTTAACAAATGATTGTGATTCTTTAGTTTGGAACAAGCTACTAGGCACTAAGAATACCCCAAATGCACCGGGCTTAAGATAATTCATAGATTGTTCAATCAACAAATGGTGAACATATGAATGACCCTCTTTAGCCCGTGTTTGATAGTTTTTGGCGTTTTCATCAAGCGGATAGTAACCAATTGGCAAATCAGAAATAGCTAAATCACATTGAGGAATATCCAAAGCAGTTACAGCATCTTGATGGTACAACTTTACATTAAGGTGTTGTAATTCTGTACTTACGCTCGCAACTTCCAACATATCTTCGTCATTATCTATTCCGTAACCAACGATGTCTTTATCTCCATTTACTTTAAGCTGATTCATAACAGTCGTTAATAAATTAGCTGTCCCAACGGCTGGATCAAAAACAGCCTTAATCTTCTTGATTTTTGTAACCTTTTCAATTAAGAAAGCCATGATTAAGCCAATTGTATCAGGAGTCATTTGATGATTAGCCTGAATTGCGTCTTTTCGAATTACTTTCAAAAAACTCAGCTGGATAATTTGCCGGATAATTTCTGGCTTCACATTTTGTAAATTTAATTCTTGGTATATTTTCTGCAATTCATTTACAGTTTTTTCATCAGGAACACCGTCATCAACACGAACAGTATTATTGTCAATAATATTTTCTGCGTTTTCTAATAGCGCATCTAAATACGAACAATTTAACGCTGCTTGTAAAATTTCGGTGGCCTTATCAAAAAGCTCAAATAATTGCTGTGGTGTTTTCTGTGTCAGTGCTAGTCGCCTCCAAATAATACAATCATTACCTTATTAGTTTAACTATTATTCCTAGCAAATTCAAGATAACACTCTCATTGACCTCTTAGATTATCTTTTATTTTATCAATATAAATTGAACTAAGGTCTCGTCCCATTTCCTGATAATTTTGATAATATCGATATTGAAACAATAAAATTGAACTAATTATAAGTAGGACGGCAATACTTACAAATAAAATAGAACCCTCTTTTTTATTTTGGTGGATAAAACTTAACAATTGCACTTGCTTTCTCTCCATCCTTCCTTGTCACCTTAATCAATACTCGTTGGGAATCAAGTTGCGTAAACGAGTATTCATGATTCTTAATGTTATCTAACAATGGCATATAACCACCTTTATTCTGACACGTTAGGTATAGAGCATGGTTTTCTCTTAATTCATACTTTTGATCAGTTGTCTGACTGTACAGTAATAACCAATTATCACGAACCTCCATTAATTCAAAACGATGATTGACCGATTCTAATTCCCGTAAAAACAAATGCCAAGTGATCGTTGATTCTAAGTTCATTTTACCTACTTGTCTCATGCTAGTAGTAACTAAACTTATATTGATAATCACTAATGAAGAAATAATTAATGCGCAAGTCGCTTCTATTAAAGTAAAGGCCCCCTTCTTCATTTTTCAACCCGACAAAGGCATCGATCATTATTATAAACAACCACCCTTTGGACCGTTGCTTTTGCGGTTAAATCACCACGGCTTAAAATAACTGGTTGCTTTTTAACCGCATATAAATCACTAGCCTCTTTTCCTAACCTCGTTGCGGCCATTTTTAGCTGAAGATTTCTATTTTGTAACCACAATTGTTTTTCGCAAATAAAAAATAAATTTATCCCCATTGCTACAACAAGTAAACTAACTAAACTATCTGCCATCATAAATGCTTTTGCTTTAGCGTTTCTCAATTCGGTATCCTCCCCATCCTAATTGAATCTTCATGTAGTAATAGCGGCTATCGATTAATGATTTAAAACGCTGGGTACAGGGACGCGTATAGCCATTTGGCGTAAGATAAAGTTCACCAAACCACTCAACATTCAGTGTCGAGGGAATAAGAATTTCTTTTGTTTCTCTTGTTTGATCATTTATGCGAAAAGTAATCATTTCGTTATTTTTGTCGTGGCGAATTACAACAAATTGATGTTTACTCTCACACTTTAATTGCGCCCACTGCCAATCTTGACGCAATGATTGCCAAAATTGTTCTTCAGCTATTTTTTGACGCGTTTTTGTAAAATTTGGAATTGTAATTAGTAAAAGGAGGGCCGCTATCCCTAAAACAATGATTGCTTCAAGAAACGTAAACCCTTCTTCTTGAAGATTCATCGCTGAATTGCCTTTCCATCAACAATTACAATTTTTTCATGATGGGCCTGCTGGACTTGCGCATCAGTCAGGTAATTTGCTTTATTCAATTCCTCTAAACTGACATTATCAGTTCCATTTTCATTTTCATATGCATCAATTTGGGTCTGAATTACAGATGTCATCGCTTTTCCATGGATACTATTAGCATGCTTTCGCTGTTGAGAGAGATTGGGCAACATGATCAATACTAGTAAGCTAATAATAAATAAGACGATTGACATTTCGAGTAAGGTGAAGCCTGATTGTTTTTTCTTTAAAATTTTCATTAGTAAACTCCTTGGAATGAATGATAAATTGGCAATAAGATACTAAGGTATAAACAAACAATTATGATTGCAATGATACTAAAAATAACTGGTTGAACAAAAATCAATAAATGCTCAATTGCAGTTGTAAGGGTCTTAAATTTTAAATTTGCGAAAACAATTAAGTCCCGTCCCATATTTTCTCTAGTTGCCCCCTTATTCATAAAAACGATTAATTCATTAGGGAGAAAAGAGTAGGTAGCCACCACTTCTGAAATATCTCCATCACGTTGAATAGTAGTCATTATTTTGTTACCAAAAATATAAAGAATTGATTTTCTATCAAAACTCTGGGTAATTTCACAAATTTCAGCCAACGACAATCCTTGTTGCAACATTGATCCTAATATACTAGTTAAATAATATTGAAAATAATAACAATAGCATTTACCGATTATCGGCATTGTACAGATCTTAATTAGCCGTTGTTCCCTATTCATTTGATGCCACCTTAGCCATTGAAATACGGCGCTAATGAAGATAACGGTAAAAAGATAAATTGCTCCTAACGTAATCATGTGAATCAGCGGTAAAGTTTGCCTCTCGCCTTGCCAGACTTTCAATTCTGGAAAAACAAACAAAATTAATCCACAAATCACCACCCCTAACATCCCTAAAAGAATTAGCGGATATTGCAGGAGACTAAATAATTTTTTTCGTTGCCGTTCTCGTGCTGTAAGTATCTTTCCTACTTCACTCAATGTTTTTGTTAAATTACCATGTTTTTCTGCTAATAGTAATTGATAAAACAAATCGTCTTTTACTTCTTGCTGTAGGCTCTGGGCAAAACTCGCTCCCTTTTGCATTCGTTTATCTATAGAAGCAATCCAAGGGGCTAGCTTCGGATTGACAGCCTTGATAAAACCAAGTGCTTCTTTGACAGAAGAGCCAACACTTAACAAATCTGCTAATAAAAGGAAAAAATTTGCTTGTTGCTGATGATTGAATTTAACCTTGTTGGTATTGACGTGCAGTATTCTCCGTAATTTCTCCATTTTCCACAGCCTGCTGAAGAGCTTTTGACCATTCATTAGACATTCCTCCTTTCTTGGTGCCATTGAGCAAATCACTAAATTGATGCCGATTTAACAGGTCACATAAGATGGCTTGTTCTCCATTCACCAACGGAATTAAACGCTGATAAGATACCGCCGTTAATACTTGCTGAAGATAATAAGAATCTATCCCTAATTGTTGAAGACGAGAAACAACGCCATAAGCATTTCGAGCATGGATAGTTCCCAAAACTAAGTGACCACTTAATGCGGCTTGGACTGACATAGCCGCTGTCTGTGAATCACGGATTTCTCCAATGATAAACACATCTGGGCGATGCCGTAATCCCAATTTTAATAAACTTTCATAGTCCATCCCCGCTAATTCATTTACTTGTAATTGAACAAATCCTGGATGATCAATTTCTACGGGGTCTTCAATTGTTAATACAATTTGTTTCGGTAATAACTGTCGAGCAAGCTGATACATGGTAGTTGTTTTACCAGCCCCCATTGGCCCGGCAAAAAGAATCAAACCTCTTTGTTGACGGTATTTCTGTAATATTTCCCACTGATGAGGAACTAAAAAATTAAACCTAATATCATTAAGAGGATATATAAAGCGAATAACTAATGATTCTCTCCCTTGATAATCACCAACACTTGACAAACGTAAATTGATCTTTTGATGATCATAAGTAAATTTAAAAGCACCTAGCTGGGGTCGTCGATGCTCACTAACTGCCATATTGGCGCAATATTTTAAGTATGAGATAAAACGTTGACCATAATCACGCGTAACCTGTTTAAAAGGAAATAGGGTCCCCTTTATCGCTAAGGATAATTGATAATACCTATCATGAGGTAAGATGTATAGGTCACTCGGTTGCTTGCGAATTATTCTTGTTAATTCTTCTTCAAAACTCGGCATATTTTAACCTCCCTATTATTTAAATACGGATAAATTCTAAAAATGCACTAAAAAATTTAAAACTAAAAAAAGAGGTTAAAAAGCGTTTTGCTTTTTAACCTCTCAATAACAATGATTGAATTATTCTTCATCGTCATCTTCGTCTGGTAAAATACCAGTTTCGTAAATATCAGCAACATCATCGTTTTCTGTTAATTCATCAATCAAATGACGGTATTGCTTTGCCTTATCTGCAGGTACCTCTGTCCGGTTTTGAGGGATCATGGTAACTTCAGCAGTATCTAATTCGTAGCCTTGTCCTTGAAGAGCATCACGAACATCTGTCATGCTACTTGGATCAGTGAAGATTTGGAACTTTTCTTCAGTTGCCTTCATATCCTCAGCTCCAGCATCTAAAGCATCCATTAACATATCATCTTCGCTCTTATCAAGACCATCACGAAGAATTTCGATTAATCCTTTACGGTCGAACATGTATGAAACTGATCCGCTAGCACCTAATGAACCGCCAGAGTGACTAAATGCTGAACGAACAGCAGATGCAGTCCGGTTCTTGTTATCAGTAAGAGCAGAAACCATTACTGCTACTCCACCTGGTCCATAACCTTCATAAGTAACTTCTTCGAACTTAGCTCCACCAATACCTGAAGCTTTAGCAATAGCACGGTCAATATTTTTCTTAGGCATGTTGGCCGCGTGTGCCTTATCGATTACAAGCCGTAATTGAGCGTTGTTCGCTGGATCAGGATCACCTGCTTTAGCTGCTTGGTACAAGTCACGTGAAATCTTTTGGAAAATCTTACCACGCTTAGCATCTTGGGCGTTCTTACGTCCCTGAATGTTATGCCATTTTGAATGTCCTGACATTACTGACTCCTCTTTTCTTTATTAATGTAATACAAACAGATAAATTTTAGCAAATATTCATCGTTAATTCAAGGTTATTGGCGAGGTTGCCATTTTCGTTTTACAAAGTGCAAAATAAATAACACAATACTAATGACAATCATCATCATTGAACCATGAAATCCAGTCTGCTGAAAATCATTGGCAACCTGGGAAATAAAGGGGCTTATGTCTGGTTGTCCTGCACCCATTTGAAGGGCAATCGCATGAATAGTCATAACGATTCCTGTATATAAAACAGTTCCCCACAAACAAATCCACCTAAAACTGCCAATTAAGTGATGCTGCCATAACCCCTTAAGAATCAATAGAACGAGGCTGATAATTGAAATCACTAAAATAATATTGACAACCGTTTTAGCAATTTTAATCCCATTAATTAACTGTGTAACTTCGGGAGTATTTAACTGACTGTTAACCATCGAATTAATGTTACCAGCAATTGCTGAAGAACTACCTGCTGGTAACATGGACGTCGACAAACCATATTGAGCTAGTTGAGAATTAACAGATGTGCCCACATTATTAACTATAGGTGATAGGTCAAGATTAATTTTTTCACCTGCATATACCTGATCAATTGCCTGGTTAATTAGCTTGTCAGTATCGCTTTTCTTTAAGACAGAAGTTGAAATCCCGTACTGAGTTAGACTACTGTTAACCTGACTTAACATAACTGATTCAAGCGACGAACTTGTAACTTCTTCTTTTACAAAGTTAACATTTAAGAGTGTCGAATTAATTAGTAATGTTAGCCCGAGTAAAGTCACACAGATTACACCCCATAAGCAGTATAGAAAATGACGCTTTTTCGGTGTTTCTTCTATTGGTTTCTCAACTTTTTCTTGTCGTTGTGCTCGCAATTCACTTCGGGTTGTCACAACAAATCACAACCTACTTACGAGTTGATTGGCGTTCAACAAAGCCATGATCTAAAATAACATTCTTTTCATCATCATTGCTGTCATCGCCATCCATTAATTTTGTCAACAACCGCATTGAAATGGCTCCAAGATCATAAAGGGGTTGAGTGATTGAAGTAATTGTCGGCCGGACAACCTTTGTATAATTAGTGTCATTGGAAGAAATTAGTTCAAAATCAGCTGGAACGCTAATACCAGCATCTGTAAGCCCATTTAAGAGCCCAGCAGCTAAACTATCATCTGTTACATAAGCAGCCTTTAAGCCATTTTCGATAACTTCTTGTGCCTTTGCATATCCTGCTTGATAAGACCCGTCCGTTTCAATTACTAATGAATCATTAAATGCCACATTATTATTTGCCAATGCTTCTTTATATCCATTGAGTCGGTCTTTACCATTAATTGAGTATCGTAATGGACCAGTAATATAGGCAACTTGTTGATCACCATGCTTTAGCAGAAATTCTGTCGCTTCTTTAGCGGCTGCTTGGTAGTTAATCCGAACGCTTGGTAAAGCATCATCATTAACAACAGAACCAGCTACTACAACTGGTGTATTTGTGCTTTCAAATTCATTTCGCAGATCATCAGAAACATCATGACCCATAAAGATAAGTCCATCAACCTGTTTAGCAAGCAGGCTCCGCACCACTTTTAGAATCTTTTCATCATCAGAATCAGAATTAGTTAAAATGATATTGTACTTATACATTGAAGCAACATCATCAATCCCCAATGCTAATTCCGCAAAGTATGGATCAGTTATATTAGGAATAACTACCCCGACAGTCGTTGTCTTTTTAGAAGCTAATCCCCGTGCAACTGCATTAGGACGATAATTAAGCTGCTTAATCACATCTAAAACTTTTTGTCTAGTTTCTGGCTTTACATTTGGATTGCCATTTACTACCCGTGAAACAGTGGCCATTGAGACACGAGCTTCTCGGGCAACCGTATAAATTGTTACTGATTGTTTTTCCATAAGATAGCCCTTTCTTTATTGGTATAATCTGTTTTCATATTTTTTCATAACCTAGTTAATATAGCAGATTTAGTTTTAATTAGCAAACGTTCTTCATTATTTTTTTACTTTCATAACAATATGTTATAATATTCGCAATCTTTTTTAGGAAGTGAATGCAGTGACAAAACTTAATCAATTACAAAGTGCTCTTACTGAAAAGGGATTAGATGCTGCTTATATTAGTGATCCAATGACCATTAATTACCTAACTGGTTTCTACAGCGATCCAGTAGAACGGGTATTAGCACTAGTCCTTTTTGCCGATAGTGAGCCATTTCTGTTTGCCCCAGCACTTGAAGTAGAAGCAATAAAGGATACTGGTTGGAAATATCCGGTATATGGGTACTTAGATCACGAAAAACCTTTTGAGCTTATTGCTGAACATATCAAAAATCACGCTGGTTCACCAATTAACTGGGGAATTGAGGGAGAATCACTAACTGTTGACCGTCTTCGTGCCTTAGAAGAAGTCCTCCCTAATGCCCATTTTAATACTGATCTCTCTCCTTTGATAGCAAAAATGCGGATGATTAAAAGCGATGATGAGATCGCTAAGTTAAATGAAGCCGGAAAATGGGCTGATTTCGCTTTTAAAGTAGGATTCGAATCAATTCAAATTGGTAAAACAGAACAAGAAGTTGCTGCCGATTTAGAATACGCTCTTAAACAACATGGGATTAATAAAATGAGTTTTGATACTCTAGTTCAAGCTGGTCCTCATGCTGCCGAGCCTCATGGAGCTACCTCTAGTAATAAGATCCAAAATAATCAGCTCGTCCTCTTTGACTTAGGAACAATTGTTGATGGCTATATTAGTGATGCTTCCCGAACAGTGGCTGTCGGAAAGTTAAATGACAAACAAAAAGACATCTACAAAGTATGTTTAGAGGCTCAATTGGCCGCTCAAAATGCTGCGAAGCCGGGAATGACTGCTGAAGAATTAGATAAGATCGCTCGTGATATCATTACTGCAGCTGGTTATGGCGAATACTTTATTCACCGCCTCGGGCACGGAATGGGTAGCAGTGAACACGAATTTCCATCAATCATGGAAGGAAATCAGCTAGTTCTTGAACCTGGCATGTGCTTCTCTATTGAACCAGGCATTTATATTCCAGGTTTTGCCGGCGTCCGGATTGAAGACTGTGTTCATATTACAGAAGATGGTTGCGAACCATTTACGCATACAACTAAAGAATTGCTAACTTTCCCTCATTAAAATAAAAAAGCTGAGATGTTTCTCAGCTTTTTTATTTTACTTATTTATCGGCTGTCTTAGCGTCATCTTGACCTGCTTCATCGTCTTCAGTAGATGCTGGCTTTTGATCACTAGTAGCATCGATAATAATATCGTTATTATCTTCATCTGCTTCTTTATTCTTCGCTAATTCCTCACGAATATCAGCAGTTTGCTTATCAAAGTCATCATTAGTCATATGATTAACTACTTTATTAGCGCTATCTTTTACTTTACCCTTAACATTATTAACAGCATCCGCAGCGCCACTCACCTTATCGTTCAAGTTAGAATCACTCATAAGATCATCAACAATGTCTAATGCGTCTAAGGTGTAATCAGTCACATAATCAGCAACTTTATTAATCTTTTCATCAACGCTTTCTTTCAATGCTTCTTTTTTAGCTGGTGCCATTTTCTTCCATGCAGCATATGTTGCAGCTCCACCTAATAATATCCCAGCAAGTAACTTTTTACTCATTATTTGTCATTCCTTTCTTTTGCTTCCGATGCTGTCTAAATTTGTTGAAAGCATCTAAAACAAGTGTCTTTCCTGCAAACTTAAAAATACTCCGGTCAAATTGTCGTTTCTCGCGGTGCAGCCGGGCTTTCTCGACCATTTCTTGAAGTGAAGCATTCACCTCTGAAACACTCTGACTTACATCTGCAACTGCTTTAACCGCTGGATCTAGTTGTTCTGATTTATGGTTAATATCGTCTAACAATGTATTCGTGTTACTTAGCACGTCCTCCATTTCTTGGCTAAGATAATGAACATCCCGCGTTAAAGTTGTAATACTTTTATTTGTTTCTTTCATCGTCTTACTCAATTGATTCAACAGGATACATGCAAAAATGACTAAGATTAGGAATGCGATTGCCGCAATTAACCCTGCCAACTGGCCAAAAGTCATCTGATAATCCCTCCTTTAGTTTTCAAAATACTTATTCAATACTAAGAATATCATAAAACAAATAAAAACGATAATCTAGTGTAGTCGACAGAAGCTTGTCTTCCCTGTTAAAATATTTATTAGTATTTTTTAGGAGGTTATTATGATCACTGGTGCCACTTCACTTACATCAAAACAAACGGAACAATTAAAAAAAGCTTTTACAGATTTATCCTGGCACGAAATTTCACAACAACTTTTAAGTAAATTTCTTTTAATTATCGTTACGTTTGTCTTATTTTTAATACTTTTATGGGTAGGACGAGTTATCATTGTCCACCTTTTTCAAGAATCAAAAAAATACAATGTACTAAAAAATAGCAATCGAATGGCAACGGTAAAAGCCCTTGTCTTAAACATTTATCGTTATACTTGTTATTTTTTCTTATTGTACGCTATATTATCAGAAATTGGCGTTCCAGTGGGTACTCTAATTGCTGGAGCCGGAATTTTTAGTTTAGCATTGGGGCTTGGTGCGCAAAGCCTTGTTAGTGATATTGTGACTGGATTTTTCATCCTACTTGAGCAACAATTAGACGTCGGCGATACTGTCCAAATCGGTCAAATCAAAGGAACAGTAACTGCTCTTGGTATTCGTACTACGCAAGTTACTAGTTCCGATGGGACACTTAATTTTATTCCTAACCGTAACATTACCATTGTGCAAAATCTTTCGCGAAATAATATGGTTAGCAACGTTGATATTCGGATTACTTCAAAAACCCCTCTTAGCAAGGTAGAAGAAATCGTTACGCAAGTTAATAAAAAGCTAGTGCCACAAACAAAAGCACTACAATTAAAACCAGTTATTGTCGGACCAGTCGTTACCCCAGACGGTGCGCTCGTTTTTCGCGTGACGATAACAGCAGTCAGCGGAAAACAATCAACTGTTGCTAGTCACTTTTTGGCGGCATATCTTAAAGAATTACGAACGAATAATATTCCAATTGCCTGGGAGGGAGCACCTAATGAGTATTAAATTAATCGCTACTGATATGGACGGAACCTTTTTACGAGATGACCATACTTACAATCATTCTTTATTTGCAAAGGTCTTTCGTCAACTTGAACGCCATAATATCTACTTTGTCGCTGCTAGCGGATCCAGTTTTCCACGGTTGCAACGAGAATTTAAAGACTACACCGCCAAGATGGGATTTATTTCGCAAAACGGTTCAGTTATTCATTTAGGAAGCAAATTATTTAAATCTTTTCCTATTAATCAAGAATCTTTAGCCCGGGTTATTCATGTCCTTGACCGTTTCTATGGTCCGCAAGATATTAATCAATTAGTAATCTCTACTAGTGAAAAATCTTATGTCGATCAGGGGATGAGTGCTCATGATTTCAATATCGTGAAACTTTTTTATGAAAATGTGGAGCGCATTCCTGATATCCGGCAGATTTTCACTCAACGACCAACTGAAAATTTTACCAAGATATCGATTAATTTTGCTAACCATATCGATCTTAAAAAAGTTGCAACAACCTTAGATGGTTACTTACCGCCATCTTTAATCATGGAAAATTCAGGCTTTAATACTGACTTAATCGGTAATGCTGCTGCAACTAAACAAAATGCTCTTTCCCTTTTGCAGTCCCACTTTAATTTAAAGGCAAATGAAATTGTTACGTTTGGTGACAATGAAAATGACCTCGGGATGTTAGCGATGACGAGTCAAAGCTACGCAATGCAAAATGCACAACCAATTATTCAAATGCAAGCTGCCCACACCACCACAATTGATAATAATCATGATGGCGTCTTGCAGACTATTATCCAATTAATTAAAAATGAACGATAAAAAGAGGCCTCCAACATTCGGTTTTACCGGGCGCTGGAGGTCTCTGTTGTACTGCGCTATTTGTTTTTTATGAGAGTAACTCGACTTATGTCACAACTACTTTTCATTATTTCCCAAAAGTATGCATTGTATAATTGACCGCCTTTAATACTTCACGACGCGTCACAATTCCGCAAAAGTAATTATGATCGTCCACCACCGGTAAAAATGACTGATCAATTAAGAGGTGTAAATTTTCTTCGATATCAGTTGGATCTTGGATAACCGGCGCATCGGTTTGCATCACATCCCTGACCGTTAATTCATTTAAGCGTTCCACATTGATCCGCTTTGTCTCCAATAATTGGTCAGTAATCATTGCCAAAGAAATCTGACCGCAATAATGGTTTTTATTGTCAACCACAATAATTTTAGCGTACCGATCCTTAGTAAGCACTAAGAATGCATGATCTAAACTATTACTTTGGTTTACCGTCGCGACTAAACTAGCGGGGATCATAAACTTCTGCTTATTTTTCAGCAATAAAGTCCGTAAACGCTGATCAATCACAAAAAATACACTCCTTTATTTTTGACGACTGAATTCACAATGTAATCCAGGAACAGCTTCCATCTGACGGTTATAATAATCAACAATAAACCGCTCAGGCTGCGCATCAATAATTGCAAAAGTTCCCCCGAGTTTAGCATATTCACCACGAGGAAAACTGATGCTCCCAGGATTAATTATTAGCATTTGATGATCGTAAACGGCTCCTAATTGATGAGTATGCCCATAGCACACAATAGAAGCTCCCTTTTCTTGTCCGGTAAGCATCAGAGGGGTCAGAGAAAAATTGACCCGCTGTAAATGACCATGAGTTAGATAGAGCTGCTCTTGCCCAGCATTAATTACCAACTCATTAGGATACGACAAACCATAATCATTATTCCCCTTCACTGCTTTAAAATTGCTCATTGGTTCCTGATCAGGAGCTAATTCTGAATCGCCGCAGTGAATCATTAGTTCAACCTGATCCCCCATTTTTTGAACAATCTCTGTCAAAATTTTTTCTTCTCGATGGTTATCACTCACAACTAATATCTTCATTTTCTATTTCCACCAATCATTAAATTGCTTCATAAATGACCGTAATGCTCGTCCCCGATGGCTAATTTGATTCTTTTGGCCTGCTGTTAACTGGGCCATTGATTTGCCTAATTCATCGACATAAAAAAGCGGGTCATAGCCAAAACCGTTTTCTCCCGTGAGTTGATGAAGAATATGACCATCAACTCGACCATTAGCAACTAGTTTTGTCCCATCAGGCTTAATCCCGACGATGGTAGTATGGAAGTGAGCAGTCCTTTTTTCATCAGGTACCCCATTTAATGCCGATAAGAGTTTAGCATTATTAGCAGCATCGTCATGATCACCAGCATACCTTGCTGAACGTACCCCTGGAGCACCTGCAAGGGCATCAACCATTAATCCCGAATCATCCGCCATAACAGGTAATTGAAGTTCATTAGCAGCTGTAGTGGCTTTAATTGTTGCATTTTCTTCAAATGTTTTACCATTTTCATTAATTGCTATTGGTGCAAAATCGGCTAATGTTTTTACTTCAATTCCTAGGGGAGCAAGCATCTCTTGGTATTCACGCGCTTTCCCAGCATTCTTTGTTGCAATTACGATTGTTTTCATTTTAACCTTCCTCGTTTAATTGAATATGTGCACACTTACTGTAGCCATTTGGTAACCATTTTTGCGCACCAGCAACCAAGTCTTTAACATCTCCCGTTGAATAAACGTCGATACTTGATGTTAAATCATCACTTAGTTGATTTCCACTAGTTAACAATTCCTTTGCCTGTCTGATTGTTTCAAATGCAGGATCAATTAACTGAACATTAGATCCCAATTTATTATGAATTTCTTTTTGTAAAAACGGAAAATGGGTGCATCCAAGGATCAAAGCTTCAATCGATTGATTATCAAATACTTTTAATTCAGCATCAACAGCTTTTTGTGCTTCAGTTGTCCCTGTTTGCCCATGTTCAACAATTGGGACCAGTGGTTGTGCAGAAGAACTGATAACTTTTAAAGTAGGATTGAATTTAGCTAACGTTTTAGCATAGGCGCCATTTTTAATAGTGGATTCGGTGCCGATTACCCCAATTTTTTTATAATGATGTTGGGTAGCAGCCATGGCTCCTGGTTCAATTACCCCAATTACTGGAATTGGTAATTCATTTTGAAGAAGTTGAAGAGCTGCTGCAGTCGCGGTATTACATGCAATTATCATCATTTTTACATCTTGTTTTAACAAGAATTTTCCAATGCGTAATGCTAATTGCTGAATCTGTTCTTTTGTCTTAGTTCCATATGGAAAATGCCCTTGGTCCCCCACAAAAATTACAGATTCTTGGGGCATTTGTTCACGAAGTACACGAATTACAGATAGGCCGCCTAACCCTGAATCCATAACCCCAATTGGTCGTTTATCCATTCTCTTCACCTCGTTAATTCATTAAAACGTTTAAAACCTTGAAACTATATTATCCGTTTCTCCATAAGATTTTGCAAGTTTTTCAGGTTTAACCCTATTAAGATCTTGAAATTTAAGTATAATAATAATGATTGTTAAAAAGGAGCGAGTGGATATGAGTCAGAAATTATATAATCAGTTAATAGCCGGTCATCAAGGACTAGGGGCTGGGACAATGCGTGACGTGATTTTACCAGCCATCCTAGGTAAAGAAACCGATGAGATGCTATATTGGATTGGTAAAGATCTCGCTCGAGTATATCCTGTTGCTACAGCCGAGGATCTAGTCTATCTCACTAATCAACTTGGCTTTGGCCGTTTAGCTTTACGTAAAAAAAGCAATACTTCTCAAGTGTGGCGGCTATCAGGGGTAATTGTAAAGGAACGGATTCAAAGAGACGAAGAGGAAACCTCCTTTGGTTTAGAGTGTGGTTTTCTTGCTCAAGAAGTAGAGTTTCAACTTGGAACGGTTGCAGAGGCAAAGATCTTTGACCGGCACCGTGATTATGTTGATATTTTGATTCAAAACGATCCACAAAGTTCAGCTGATAATGAACGATCTGAGATGGTAACATTCATTACTGTTAATCGCCCTGACGAAAAAGAAGACGCCCCAAAAAAAGAAACTCGTCATTCACTACTAAAGCGACGAAAAAAAGATAAAAAATAAGTTTAAAATACGAAAAAGCTGGAAGAAAACAAAAAGTTTTTCTCCAGCTTTTTTCTAATCAACATATTGTTGTAAAATTTGCTTTAATTGATCTTCACTATGGTAACCAATGATTTGGTCTACTACCTTACCATCTTTCTTAACCATTAATGTAGGGATACTCATAATCCGGAATTTTTGTGCAGTTTCTGGATTTTGGTCAACATCCATCTTAAAGAATTTAATATCGGGCATCTTATCAGATAGTGCATCGACTACTGGTGATTGCATCCGACAGGGACCACACCAAGTTGCCCAAAAATCAATTAAATCGACACCAGTTGCAGTATCTTGTTCAAAGGTTTGATCTGTAGTTACGTTTACAGCCATCTTCAATTCCTCCTTTGTTTTTCTTAACGCTATTCTAACAAATCACTTCTTAAATGTCATTTAAGTTGCTTACTTTTTTATAGTAAGTAATTATAAATTAACAATTGTTGCTCCATCCCCACCAGCATTAGGGGAAGCATAAGAGAATGATTTAACTCGTGGATTGCTTTGCAAATATTGTTGCGTTCCCTTACGAAGAGCACCAGTTCCTTTTCCGTGAATAATTGTTACCGTTGAAAGATTATTCAACAATGCATGATCAATAAAGTTACTTAGCTCACTCATCGCTTGTTCATAGCGATGCCCACGTAAATCAAGACGGGCCGAGGTCTTTCGTGTTTGTGTCGTTCTCACAGCAGCCCGTGGTCGCCGCCTTGCATCTTTTTCTCGTGGGAGATCTTTCTTAGCTACTTTTTCAAGATTATTCTCATCAATTTCCATTTTAAGAATCCCAATCTGAACTTCCCACTTGTGATTTCCCCGCTTAGATAAAAGTTCTCCATATTGACCATAAGATTTTACCAAGACTGCATCACCTTTATGCAAATCATGCTTTTGCTTAGCCCGTTGTAATACAGAATTATGTTGTAACCGTGGATTATCACGATGAAGAGCGTTTAATTGCCCTTGTGCATCAATTAATTCATTTTCTTTTACATTTCCGCCCTGTTGAACTTCTAACTGGCGCAAATGATGAATAATTCGGTCAGCCTTTTTCTTCGCCATCGAAACTTGATGATTGGCCTTTGAACGTGCTTGTTCATATAACTTATCACGCTGTTCATTAAAGCGGGTAAGTTTCTCATCAAGGTCACGCTGAACTTTTTCGTTTTTGGCTACTAGTTTTGCTAGCCTTTCACTTTCTTCGCGGGCTTTTTTCCGTTGCTCTACTAAATCACCAATCATATTGTTAAGGTCTTGACTATCATCACTAACAAATGTCCGTGCTTCATCAATAACCTGGGGATTAATTCCTAATCGCTGAGCAATCTCTAATCCATTCGACCGCCCAGGAATCCCTAGCAGTAATTTATACGTTGGCTTAAGAGTTTCTTGATCAAATTCCATACTAGCATTAATCGTCTTAGCACGATCATAGCCATAAACTTTGAGTTCAGGATAGTGGGTTGTAATTACAACCATGGTTCCTTTACTGCCAATATTATCAAGAATTGCCATTGCTAAAGCAGCCCCTTCTTTGGGATCAGTTCCAGCACCAAGCTCATCTAGAAGGACTAAGCTACGACTTGTAATTTGTTCAAGAATGGCTTTTACTCCATCCATATGACCAGAGAAAGTACTTAGATTTTGTTCCAATGATTGTTCATCACCGATATCCGCAAATACATTATCAAAGATTCCAATTGTACTGCCTTCTTCTGCGGGAATAAACAAACCAGATTGTCCCATTAACTGGATAATTCCCAAAGTTTTAAGCGTAATGGTTTTACCACCAGTGTTGGGACCGGTAATAATAATCGCTTGGTAATCTTCCCCAATCTTAATATCATTTGTCACTACTCGCCGGGGATCAATCAAGGGATGGCGAGCTTTCCGTAATGAAACATGATTTTCTTTGCTTAAGAGCGGTAACGTTGCCTTAGTATCATGTGCCCAGCGTGCCTTGGCATTAATAAAGTCAAGGTGTCCAAGAATTGCTTCATTCTGGCCAATATCATGCCGGTAAGGAGCAATCATTTGTGATAATTCAATTAACACCCGTTGCATTTCTTGCCGTTCTTCTATTTGCGCTTGTCGTAACCGATTATTGGTCTCCACAACGGCTGCAGGTTCAATATATAATGTTTGTCCACTAGCACTTTGGTCATGAACAACCCCACCAAATTTATTTCGGTAGCGAGCGATTACTGGAATTACATAGCGGTCATTTCGCATTGTGACAATCGGGTCACTTAAGTATTTCGCATTTTTCCCGCGAGTATACCTTTCCATTTGTTGGTGAATTTCTGTTTCCGTTTGGGTAATTAATTGCCGGATACCATGGAGTTTAGCTGATGCCTCATCATTTATCCGTCCATCAGGATCAATCGAACGAACTAGCCGCTGGGTAATTGAAGGAATTGTAACTAGGCGGTCAACTTGGGTAATTAAAACCCGTAGTTTAATTTTTTTCTCCCGCATCTGATCAAAAAAGTTTTTTACACTCATACTAGTTTGCAGCACTTTAGTAATTTGAGCTAATTCCGTACCGTTCAGATTTGCCTTAATTTTCAAACGTTTCAATTGCGGTTTGATATCAGCTAGTTGCGGAATAGGAATCCCATCTTCTAATCTTAAAATATCGGCCCCATCAGTAGTTTCTGTCAAAAGTTCTTTGACTGCCTCATAATCAGTCTGTGGAACAAGCTGCGTCAATTCGCGACGACCAGCGGCAGAAACAAGGTATTGTGCCAGTTGTCCTTTTATTCGATCAAATTCTAATGTTTCTAAAATTTTGTTATTCATTTTATCCCCCCTGTACTAGCGTATCAATTACTAAATGCGCTATTCCTGGTGTTTGATTAATCATAAAACGTGCTAGTTCTGAGTTTGCTATTTGCATTTGCCACCAACCAGCTGGAAATAATTGCATAATTAGTAAAACAACGTAAATAATCAAATAGCCAATCAAAAATGAGATTAAGCCACCCGCAATTTTATCAACTGTCCCCACCACTGGAATCCTCTTTATCCAGTTTAACTGACGAATGCCCCAGTGACAAAGAATTGAAACAATTGTAAAAATTATCATAAATGCAATCCCATTATAAAAGAAAAGATTACTATTTACATTTGCAAGCAAGCTCTCGGAAAATGTTGCTGGAGTTCCAATACTTGGTAATAACGATTTTAACCAGCCACCAATTAATTGGGCTCCTTGGCGAGCAACGATCCAAGCTACTATATATGTCCCCAGCATTAACGTCATTGTCAATAATCCGCGGCGATGACCATTAATAAAGCACCCCATTAAAATCAAAATAATAAAGGTTGTTAAAATCATCCTAATGATCCTTTCATTCTGCCTGTAAAGAAAAAGGACTGTGACAAATGTGTCTACAGCTCCCTTTTGTTAATATTTTATTTATCCGGTAATTTTAACTAGGCCTTGAAATTACCATCATTATCAAGGAAAGTATTTAATACTTCTTCAACCATGTCCCATTCCTTATCATCTTCAATTGGAACAAGGTCCTGTCCATCGTTATCTTCATTATCAGCTATAATGTAAGCTTGAATGTCAACGGAATCGTCATTTTCTTGTTCCGCTGGATAGATAAAGATATATGATTTGCCATAATCATCAGAATCAAACGTAAACAATTCCTTAAATAATTGTTCATTACCATTTTCATCAATTAATGTAATCATGTCTTCGTTATTTTCTTGTTTACTCATTTTAATACCTCATTTTAGCTTATTCACAAGGCGGCCATGGCGATCCAAATAGCTTTGTAAAATGAATGTTGCTGCAACTTCATCGATAACTTTTTTCTGCTTAGCACGTGAAATGTCCGCTTCTTCAACTAGCATTCGGTGTGCCTCAACCGTCGTTAAACGTTCATCTTGAAAGTCAATAGGAATATCTGGAAAACGTTGTTGTAATAGCTTGCCATAGTGCTGAGATGCTTCAACACGAGGACCTTCTGTATTATTCATATTTTTAGGAAGGCCAATTACAAACCCAGCTACCTGTTCTTTTTTCACTAGCTCGGCAACACGATCAATCCCAAAAATTTCGTTTTCTTCATCAATTGGAATAATCTCAACTGCTTGGGCCGTCCAACCGAGAGGATCGCTTACGGAAATACCAACCGTCTTAGAGCCAACGTCTAATCCCATTAATCTCATTTAGTTTCACCGTTATTCTTTAGGTATGACCGAACAAGCTCTTCAATAATTTCGTCACGTTCATGTTGACGAATCAAGTTACGTGCATCATTCAAACGCGGAATATAAGCTGGATCACCAGATAAAAGATAACCGACAATTTGATTAATCGGGTTGTATCCCTTTTCTTCTAATGATTCATAAACCGTCTTTAATGTTTGCTTAATATCTTCTTGACGTTCTTGACCGAAATCAAAGAACATCGTTTTATCATTTGTAGCCATCAATCGTCACCTCCAGATATTCTTTTCAACCATCAATTTTACTATATTCTTATTAAAATCACAATTTACATTTGTCAATTGTAAGTAAACAGTAATATTAGTTTTATCTTAAACTACAGGTTTTATATTATAGCTGATAATAGCGTTTCTTGATAGTATTTTTTATTACCTTAAGAAGTTCTTACAAAAAAGAAAGATTGAAAGAACTCAAAAATTGGTTTCTTTCAATCTTTTAGACTATGAGATAGTTATTTCCTTCTCATTTTTGATTTACTTATCGAGGTAATCTTTAGCTTGGCTTAAAGCTTCCTTGATTCCAGCTGGATTCTTTCCACCAGCTTGGGCGAGGTTTGGTCGACCACCACCGCCACCATTAATAGCTGGCGCAATCGCCTTAATAAGGTCACCGGCTTTTAAGCCTTCCTTAGTTTTATCATCACTAACCGCCACTAATAAGTTTGCTTTCCCATCACTAGCTGTCGCAAGGACAAGAACATCAGAAAGAGCCTTTGAACGCCAAGTATCAGCAAGTTGCCGCAATTGACCCATTCCAGCAACTTGAACTTCGGCAGCAATTAAACTTCCATTCTTGGTTGCTTGAACGTTTTCAAAAACATTATTAGCTTGTTGAGCAGCAATCTTAGCTTGAAGAGACTCATTTTGCTTTTGAGCTTCTTTAAGTTCATTTTGTAGTGTTTCTACTTGGTGAGGAACTTCCTTAATCTGAGCAACCTTCAAACTAGCAGCACTCTTTGTTAAGAGGTCATCACGATCTTGGAGGAACTTAAAGGCATCACTGGAAGTTACTGCTTCGATCCGCCGTACTCCAGCACCAACCCCTCCTTCAGAAACAATCTTGAAGAGACCAAGCTCATTCGTGTTTTTAACGTGGTCACCACCACAGAACTCAGTGTTAAAGTCACCAATCTTTACAACCCGGACCTTATCACCATACTTATCTGAGAATAAGGCGATAGCACCCATTTCCTTAGCAGAATCAATATCAGTTTCCACTGTCTTAACTGGGATTTCCTTCCAGATTTGCTCATTAACCATGTTTTCAACCTTCTTGAGGTCCTCAGCAGTTACTTGACCAAAGTGGTTAAAGTCAAAACGTAAGTAATGTTCTTCAACTAATGATCCGGCTTGTTGAGTATGACCACCAAGAACGTTCCGCAATGCTTGGTCTAACAAGTGGGTTGCTGTATGGTTCTTTTCAATCTTAAGGTGACGAATACGGTCAACAACCAGTTTGTAACGAGCACCCTTTTTAATAGGGGCAGTTAATTCTACCCGGTGAAGGTTTTGCTGGTTTGGTGCATGTTGGACATCAACCACCCGACCAACTTTTTTACCATAGTTATCAATAATGTCACCAGTATCAGCGACTTGGCCTCCCATTTCAGCATAGAATGGCGTTACATCAAAAATTAATTCAATGTTCTTATCACCTGGTTGTGCTTCATCTGCTTGTTGACCATCATGTGCTAAACCAATAACTTTTGCATTATCAACGGTCAAATCAGTGTAACCAACATATTTGCTATCTTCTTTGAATGAAGTCCACAAATCAGTTTGAACCCCCATCCCGTTATCCATATCACGGGCATTACGAGCACGATTTTGCTGCTCTGTCATTGCTGCTTGGAAGCCCTTTTCGTCAACTGTTAGTCCTTCATCTTCAGCATATTCCTTGGTTAATTCAATTGGGAAGCCATAAGTATCATAAAGCTTAAAGGCTGTTCGTCCATCAATTTCGTTGGTCTTATTTTCCTTAGCTTCAGCAATCACGTTATTCAACAAGTTTAATCCACCATTTAAGGTTGCACTAAAGCGGTCTTCTTCTGATTCAATAACCGAAGCAATATAGTCAGCATTTTTAAGAACATCAGGATAGTAATCTTCCATGATCTTGCCGACTGTTGGAACCATCTTTGCTAAGAATGGTTCATCGATCCCCAGCTTCTTTCCAGCAACAACTGCTCGCCGAAGCAACCGCCGAATAACGTATCCGCGACCAACATTTGAAGGCAAGGCGCCATCCCCGATCGCAAAGGTAATTGTCCGAATATGATCAGCGATAATCTTAAATTGAATATCGTCTTCTTTATTTTGACCATACTTCTTAGTACCACTAAACTCTTCAGCTTGCTTGATTAATGGCATAAATAAGTCGGTTTCAAAGTTAGTAGGGGCATTTTCAAAGATTGAGACAACCCGTTCAAGCCCCATCCCCGTATCAATGTTTTTATGAGGAAGTGGTTCGTAAGTATCTTCTGGCGTATGGTTAAATTGACTAAAGACAATGTTCCAAATTTCAAGGTAGCGTTCATTTTCACCGCCAGGATAGTTTTCTGGATCATCATCAGCTAAATTATTAAATTCTTGACCACGGTCATAAAAAATTTCCGTATCTGGACCAGATGGACCTTGACCAATATCCCAGAAGTTATCTTCATCAGCAATTAAGTGGTCTTCAGCAACACCTACTTCACGCCAGCGATTATAAGCATCATGGTCTTTAGGGTAATAAGTAATGTATAGTCGTTCAGGGTCAAAACCAAACCATTCATCACTTGTTAGTAATTCCCAAGCCCATGGAATTACTTCATTTTTAAAGTAATCACCAACAGAGAAGTTCCCCAACATTTCAAACATGGTATGGTGCCGAGCAGTCTTACCAACGTTTTCAATATCGTTCGTCCGAATACTCTTTTGTGAGCTTGTCATCCGTGGATTGTCAGGAACAACTTTTCCATCAAAGTATTTCTTCATTGTGGCAACCCCAGAGTTAATCCATAGTAATGTTGGATCATTTACTGGAACTAATGATGCACTCGGCATAACTTGGTGGCCATGCTCTTCAAAAAACTTCAAGTACATCCGCCGTACTTGAGCACTATTTAGCTTCTTCAACTCTTTCATCAAATCGCCCTTTCTAAAACAAAAACCACCATTGCGAATCAGAGACGCCGGATTGACGCGGTACCACTCTGCTTGCAACGATGGAATTCGTTTACCTCTTTACTTCTTGGTTACCCAAGGTTAAATATCAAATTATCCGAATGGGGAGCACTAAAGCTAGAAAATCAGTTGTCACACCTCACCAACTGTCTCTGAAATTTTCCGTTAGCTATAGCATGTCCCAGACGTGTCATATTATAGCGAACAATTACTTTAAAATCAACGGGCATTTCGTTCACGGCGATGTTGCTTTTGACGGGCACGCTTAGCTTTCCGAATCTTATGCCGTAATTCAAGTTTCCGTTTTTGTTGTTCGTCTTCTTTAATCGCCTTTTTAATCCGTTTCTTATAACCAGGTTTAACCTTCTTCTTAGTCTTTTTTACGTAACCCTTCATTGACGGATCAAGTTCATTTTGCCGCCGCTTATAATGCTTCCGGCGATTACGGTCATGGGTAGTTACTAGTTGACCATTCCTTAATTCTTTTGGTACAAATTTAACTCCCCGCTCCTCAAGCTTAGCAATTAAATCGTCTTCTGCTGGCTCATATAGGGTGATGGCTGTTCCCTTCATCCCATTTCGTCCTGTACGACCAACTCGATGAACAAAATATTCAAGATCAGTTGGCAAGTCATCATTAATTACTAGTGATACTCCGTCAATATCAATTCCACGAGCTGCTAGATCAGTTGCTACAACATATTGATATTCAAGATCACGGATTTGCCGCATTGTCCGTTTACGACGACGAGCTTCTAGTCCCCCATGAATCATTGCTACTTTGAGCCCTTGATTTTCTAAGTACTGGGTTAATTCGACTGCTCGTTCTTTTGTATTAGCAAATACCAACGCAAGATATGGTTCACCAAGAGTCAGCAAACGATAAATTAGCTGGTTACGATCCTGCCCCTTAGTTGACATTAGCCAATTATCAACGTCCGGATTAATTACTGCTTCAGTAGGAATCTCTTCAACAACTGGATTTTCCATATACTTTTTTAAGAATGGGCGCAGTTTCTGCGGAATCGTTGCTGAAAAAACCATCATTTGAAGGTCATCAGGAAAATGACTGGCAATTTGGTCAACTTCATGTAAGAATCCCATATCTAGGGTCATGTCCGCTTCATCCACCACAAACATTTTCGCTGTGTGAATATCCAATGCCTGACTCTTGATTAAATCCAATACTCTTCCTGGAGTTCCAATGACCAATTGAGGTTGTTTTCGGCTTAATTGGTCAACTTGATGCTGCTTATCTGTACCACCGACATAATTGTGAATGGTAAGAGGATGAGGAGCATATTTGTTAAGTTGCTTTGCCGCATTATAAATTTGGTATGCTAATTCCCGACTAGGAGTTGTAATTACTGCTTGAACGGTTTGATCTTCTGGATTGATCTTTGAAAAAATCGGTAAGAGGAAGGCATGTGTTTTTCCACTACCGGTCGCGGATTGTCCCACAACACTTCTTCCCGCCATAATCACTGGTATTACTCGTTGTTGGACCGGTGTCGGTTGACGAAAATTAATTTTTTGAATTGCTGTTAACAGATAAGGTTGCAACTGAAAATCAGCAAATTTTTTATCACTCATAGCTATTTCCCTTTCATTTTTGGTTTGCATAACTTTGTGTTAATTGGTCCAATTCATCAATCACTTGTTTAATTTCTGCTTCATCTTTAGCCTTGGCGCCACTAGCAAGGGGATGTCCACCGCCATCGTGCTGCTTAGCTAATTCATTAATTGTTGGCCCCTTTGAACGGAGACGAATGCGATAATGGCCATCTTCTTGTTCTACAAAGATCGCCCAGGCAAGGACATCATGAATTCGACCTGGTAAAGAAACAATTGCGGATGTCCCGGCTTCAGTTAATCCAAATTGCTCTAAAATTTCATTGGTTAAGATAACATATGCGGCTCCATTATCTAATATCTGCAAATTTTCATAAACATATGCTGATAGACGGGCCACTGGTAAGGTAATTTCATTTTCGTGCTGGCTAATTTCCGCTGCATTTGCGCCAGCCGCCATTAACGAACCTGCAACTAGCATCGTTCGAGGAGTTGTTGCTGGATAAAGGAAACGACCTGTATCGCCAATAATTCCTGCGTATAAGGCATGGGCAGCCTTCTGGGGAAGCGTTAATTCTTTTGCAAATCGTTGATAAAAACTATAAATCATTTCAGAACAGCTAGAAGCATCTGGTTCAACCCACATAATATCACCAAAGGGTTCATCGTTAGGGTGGTGATCTATCTTAATAAGCTCGTCCCCATTATCAAAGCGCCGATCATCAATTCGGGGCGCATTTGCTGTATCCGTAACAATTACTAATGCATCATCAAACGTCTGATTGTCAATCGTATCCATCTCACCGATCCAATCAAACCCCGGAATATGCTTCCCTACAACATAAATTTGCTTGTATGGGAATGAAGCCCGCAAAATTTCCGCAAGGCCAACTTGTGAGCCAATTGCATCTGGATCGGGGCGTTGATGCCGATGAATAATTATTTTATTGTATTTTTTGATTTGTTCAAAAATTGCTGTTAATGGATCTGCCATTATGCTATTCTCCTTACCCGAATAAAATTTAACACTATCTTTTAGTATAGCAATAAACGCGATTAACAACCAAATAAAAAAGATGAAAATATTCGCCTGTTTACGACTATTTTCATCTAAATTAAATTACTTTTCTTCGCTGTCTTTTTGTTCATCGCTAGCACTCGCTGCAGATGCAGGCTCACTAGCAGCGCTATCTGCTGAAGCATCTGCAGAACTGTCAGCTGCAGAACTAGCAACAGCTTTATTATCTTGGAGAGCTTCACTAGCTGGTGCATCTGCTCGTTTGATAACACGGGCAATTGCCACCATATCAAAAGTAAGGTAGATCCCTTCACAATCTAAAGTAACTGTCCGATCAGCCTTATTGATTGAATCAATCTTACCATGCATCCGACCAATCGTAACAACTTCATCACCTGGGTGTAATTCATTCATCATCTCTTGGTGTTCTTTACGTTGCTTTTGTTGTGGGCGAATCATAAAGAAGTACATTAATGCTACCATTAAGATGATTAAAATAATTCCTGAGTAACCACTTGCATTATTAGATGAAGCAGCACCAAGAACAAAACTACTCAAACTATTCACGGTTTATCCATCCCTTCAAAAAGTTAACTAATATTAACTTTAACAAACTTTACTGCAAAAAGCTATATGCTCTATTGATTCTGCAATAATTCTTGAACAAATTTTTTTGTTTGATGATTTTTAATTGCTTGTCGTAGACTATTCATTAATTTATTGAGGGTAAACAGATTATGCTGCAGCAAAAGTTGTTCACCATAAAAACTATGATTGGTAATTAAGTTATGAAGCAATGCCCTTGAATAACCCGCGCGACAAGTTGCACACGCACATTGACGATCAAGCACTTGTGAATCGAAGTTAAAATGTTGACGATCAAGATGAAGAACTGTTGCCCCTTGATTAACTAATGCAATCCCATTAGCGGCTTTTTTAGCTGCTAGATTGCTATCAATTAAATCTATGCCTGCTAAAACTGCCCCTATCATTTGGTCAAAAGAAAGTGCAGCAGGAAGATAGCGCAGTTTCTCCTCTTCTAGTTTAGGCGTAATTTCGTTAATGATTCGGCTAAACTCTTGATCATCTAAGTTGCTAGGGATCCCACTTAAACGATAGCCGCTTACCCCAGCCTCATCGACCGCCTTAATACTGACTATCCGCAAATCTTTTAAGCCGCCACCAACAATCGAACCAAGGGCTTGTCCTTTTTGGGGCTTAACAACAGATAACCAGTCACTAGTTTGTTTTACCCCTGCTTTCAGATCATCAACTGGCGCATAATAATCTGTTGCCTGGTCAAAACTTTGAAAAATATCAGCCCCAAGCGCTTCTTGAACTTGAAGAGCAGTTTCTGGTTGCCAGAATTTGAGTTGTCCAGTTGCCGGATCATGAAACCGAACGCCATCGTGTTTTTTTCCACGCGGTTTTGCTAAGTGATAGGCCTCCTCAGTTCCTAAGTCCACAAGTAAAAGACCATCCCACTGGAAAAAATGATGAAGATCTCCTAACTTTTCAGTCATCGAATCATATTTTAACCAACACTTTAACCCATTTGTCTTAACTGCGCATACACCAGCCTGATTAAGCTGGATAGGTGATAACTTTGCTAATTCATCTCCACTTGCAACCAGAGCCGGTGTTTCAATTTGTCGTCCATTAACCTGCAAAAGCCCAGTTCGTGCTTGGCGATCGCTTTGATTAATTGTAAATTCTAACTTACTCATAATTTTCCTCAATCAATTTTTATCAGTTGGATATTCAATTCCTAAATGCTCATATGCTGTCGGTGTCACTAACCGGCCGCGAGGGGTGCGACTAATAAAGCCAATCTGTAATAAATATGGTTCATACATTTCTTCAATCGTATTAGTTTCTTCACCGATATTTGCTGCAATTGTTTTTAATCCCACTGGACCTCCGTGGTAGAAATTGATCATCGTTAACAACATTTTCCGATCAATCTCATCTAAGCCCCGATCATCAACTTGGAGAAGCGATAATGCTTGCTTAACAATTGCCGAATCAATGCTTTGTTTCCCTGCTACCTGGGCAAAATCACGTACCCGTTTTAAAAGGCGGTTTGCGATTCGCGGCGTACCACGTGAACGAAGAGATAGTTCATGGGCCCCTTCATCTTGAATACTAGTATGGAAAATCTTGGCAGAACGAAAAATAATTTTTGTCAGTTCATCTTGAGTATAGTAGTTCATATGTTCAACGATCCCGAAACGATCACGTAATGGCGCCGATAACATTCCGGCCCGTGTCGTTGCCCCAATTAATGTAAATGGCGGAAGGGGAAAATGAACGGGGTGCGCAGTCGGTCCCTCACCAATAACAATATCAATATAGTAATCTTCCATCGCTGAATAAAGCATTTCTTCCACGACTTTGGGTAACCGGTGGATTTCATCAACAAAAAGGACATCCCCCGGTTTCAGCTCATTCAATAAAGCAACCAAATCTCCTGGCTTTTCGATCGCTGGTCCACTAGTCGTTTTGATATTAACGCCCATCTCATTAGCTATTACCATCGCTAAAGTTGTCTTTCCTAATCCTGGAGGACCATATAACAATACATGATCAAGAGCTTCTTCCCGGGATTGAGCCGCCTTAATATATACTTCTAGTTCGTGCTTGATTTTAGGTTGACCAATATATTCCCTTAGTTTCTGTGGGCGAAGAGTTATCTCAACTTGGTTTTCTTCTTCTCCTGTTGGGTGATCTGATAAAATACCATGATCATTTTCCACAAGTCTTGCACCTCCTAGTTAAGCAACCTTAATGCTTGTCTTAAGTATTCATCGGTTGCCATTTGTTCTTCTTTCATTAATGTCTTTTGAACCTTTTTAATGTCCCGTTCCTTGTATCCTAATGCGGCCAAGGCTTCCAAAGCATCTTTCAACTCACGATTTACTGTTGCATCAACGGTAAGCTGAGTTGTTGCAAATAATGAGCTGCTGCTTTCATTAGTGAGCTTATCACGTAAGTCTAACACAATTTGCGAAGCTGTCTTTTTCCCGATTCCTGGGAATTTAGTTAAATAGCTAACATTATTATTAGTAATGGCATCAACAAGTCCCTGGTGATCAGGGTTCGCTAAAATTGCTAAAGCACTCTTTGGTCCAATTCCGGAAACATTGATTAATTGCATAAATAGATTTTTTTCATTTTGATCTGTGAAACCAAACAAGGAAATATTATCTTCACGAACTGCTTGGTAAACATATACTTGGACCTTCTTAGTTCGATCCTCTTGATAACGATAGGGATTAGCAACTAATAATTTATAGCCAACCCCATTAACATCAACAACAATATATTGTGGTGCAACAACGGTTACAAGGCCTGTTAAGTATTCGTACAAGGTAATTCCTCCTTAAAATTCATGGTCATCAAAATCGTCCGCATACGGGGTATGTGAATCCTGAATGCGTTTAAACATTTTTTCTAAATCCTGATCATTAAAATGAACAGTTACCGGACGCCCATGTGGACAATTAAAAGGATTCTCACATTGTGGCAACCGTTTCAGCAAGGCTTTAGCTTCCCGTTCGTCAAGGTGGTGATTAGCCTTTATGGCCCGCTTACAGCTCATCATAATCGCTGTCTTCATTCGAAATTCTTTGACAGTCAGCCTTCCATTCTTAATTAACCAATCAATCATTTCTTTGGCCGTGTCTTCTTCTTGCCCCTCTTTAAACCAGGTTGGATGGGAGCGCAAAATAAAACTATTCTGACCAAATGACTCTAATTCTAATCCAACCGCTGCCAGAGTATCGAGATGCTGATTAATTGTCATTGCATCGACAGTTGAATAATTAAGAACAAGCGGAACCAAGAAATTTTGCTGATCAGCACTTACTTCACTAATTTTTTGGCGATAATACTCATAATTGATTCGCTCCTGAGCAGCATGTTGGTCAACAATGTAAAGACCATCTCCTGCTTGTGCTAATAAAAAGGTTCCCTGAAGTTGACCAATATATTGAAGATCAGGAAACCGATTTTGCTGCTGATCTTGTTTATCATGAACATCCAATTCAATATTTGCAGGTTTTACTGGCTTCTTAGTCATAGTGGGAATTGGAGCGGAAAATGGCGTAACTTCACCCTCATTTTGATAACGCTCATCAAATTTTTGCATTGCTGGCGTATTTAAATCTTCAAGATGGTGGATAACGATCGGTGCTGGAATCTCACTATCAAGCGCGTCAGCATGTGCTGGATTATCAGCTTCGGGAGTTGAAATCTCAGTTGCCTTCTTCTCTGTTGCTGGCACTGCCGAAATCGGGGCGGCATGATAAACAGGTGATGCTTCCTTTAACCGGCGATCGAGGTCCGCTACCTCATCATCATTAGGAATAAATTGGTCAGCATCGACATCCGGAATCAGGTTCTCAACCGCTATCCGCTTCCGAATCGTTTCGGCAATCAATTTTATTAGTTGCTGTTCTTTGCTTAAACGGACCTCACGTTTAGCTGGATGGACATTCACATCAACTAAAACTGGATCCAGATCAATGTTAATTACCGCGATCGGATAACGGCCAACCATTAGTTTTGATTCATATCCCTGAATAATTGCCTTTGTTAATTCAAAATTACGAATATACCGATGGTTGATTGTGATTGTTATATATTGACGTGATGCACGTGTTAATTCTGGTAAGGAAACAAAACCACTAACCTTAAAATCATCATCTGCACCACTTATTTCAAGCATTTTGCGTCCTGCTTGAACGCCATAAATTGCCGCAACTACCTGCTGTAAATTATTATTACCTGCCGAACGAAATAATTCCCGTCCATTATGGGTAAAGCTAAAAGCAACCGCTGGATTAGCAAGGGCAAGTCGATTAATGATATCCGTAATTCTGGTTAGCTCCGTTTGAGGTGATTTTAAGTACTTTAATCGCGCAGGAGTGTTAAAGAATAAATCGGTTACCTTAATATCGGTTCCTTGACGAGCACCAGCCGGCTTCACTACTAATTCTTTTCCTCCCCGCAAATGAATCATTGTTCCTTCTTCTTGACCAGCTTGAGCAGTCGTAAGAGTTACATCAGCGACTGAAGCAATACTAGGTAACGCTTCACCACGAAAGCCCATCGTCTGCACCTTAAAGAGGTCATGACGAGAATTAATCTTACTGGTTGCATGACGGTGAAATGCTAGACTAATATCTTCAGCAGCGATTCCGTCACCATCATCAATCACACGCACACTGTCTAAACCTGAATTTTCAACAATAATATCCACACGGTGACTATGGGCATCCAATGAATTTTCAACTAATTCTTTTACAATTGATGCTGGACGTTCAATTACTTCACCGGCAGCAATTTGATTGGCTAAAATATTATCTAATTCATGAATCTTTCCCATTAAATATCACCTTATTTCAACTTCTGCTGCCACTTATAAATTTGATTCATTACATCCATGGGTGTCATCCCCATTAAATTAAGTTCTTTTAATTGGTGTAAAATCCGCCGATCAATACTCGATTCTTTTTTCTCAGGTTGAGTAGCAAATAATTCAAGCTGACCATTATCTTCAACAACTGGTGCAGACTCTTTCTTTACCGGTGCCGCTTCATTTATCTTTGCTGATATTGGTTCTGTATGGTAATTATCTGTTGCCGGTTTAGGCGTATTCGGTAGTTTTACATCCTTTTGCTCTAATTTTTGCAAAATAGTATCTGCACGTTTTAACAATGAGGATGGCATTCCTGCTAGTTTAGCCACGTGGATTCCGTAAGACTTATCTGCAGGGCCTGCACTTACCTTATGCAAGAATACTAACTCCCCATCTTTTTCTGTTGCCCCTACATGAACATTTTTAAGCCGTGCCAAGCTATTCTCAAGGGCTGTTAGTTCATGATAGTGAGTTGAAAATAGCGTCTTGGCACGAACATGCTGATGAACGTACTCAATAATCGCTTGAGCTAATGCCATCCCATCATAAGTTGCGGTTCCCCGGCCAATTTCATCAAAGAGAATCAAACTACGATCTGTGGCATGGATCAAAGCATTATTTGCTTCCATCATTTCAACCATGAAGGTACTTTCACCAGATATTAAGTCGTCAGCCGCCCCAATTCGCGTAAAGACTTGATCAAAAATTGGCAATTCAGCGGATTTGGCAGGAACAAAGCAACCAATTTGTGCCATTACCGCAATCAATGCTAACTGACGCATATAGGTACTCTTTCCTGACATGTTTGGCCCAGTAATCAGGAGAATATCAGTATCTTCTCCCATCAAAACATCATTAGGCACATATTCCTGGTGTCCCATAAACTTTTCCACAACTGGGTGACGACCATCTTTAATCTTTAATACATGACCAGTATTCATTTCAGGACGAACAAAGTGGTAGTCTTCACTAACAACCGCAAAGCTTTGGAGTACATCTAATTCCGCAAGTTGTTGTGCTAATTTTTGCAGGCGTGTAATTTGTCCCTTGACTTGTTCACGGATTTTAACAAAAATATCATATTCCAAGGCTGTTGACTTTTCTTGCGCCCCCATTATCAATGCCTCTTTTTCTTTTAATTCTGGAGTAGAAAAACGTTCAGCATTAACTAATGTTTGTTTACGCTCATAGCGATCTTTAGGAAGCTTATCAAGATTAACTTTTGTAACCTCAATATAATAGCCAAATACATGATTATAACCAATTTTAAGGTTATTTATGCCCGTTAATTTCCGTTCATGTTCTTGCAGGTCTGCAATCCACTGTTTTCCATTATTCATCGCATCACGGTATTGGTCTAATTGGTCATTATAGCCATCCTTAATCACGCCACCTTCAGTAACAGCAATTGGCGGTTCTTCAACAATTGATTGATCAATTAAATCTGCCACATCGTCCAAGGGATCCAATTGTTTTTGCAATTCTTCAAAGACAGGTGAATCAAGGGTTTCTAAAACGTATTTTATTTTAGGAACTTGCTTTAAGGAAGTCTTAAGTTGAATAAGATCACGTCCATTAACACTTCCATAGGCAACTCGCCCTGCTAAGCGTTCAAGGTCATATACCTTAATTAACTCTTGTTGCAAATTACTTCTCTCAAAATAGTGGTCTAATAACTCTTGAACTTTATCTTGTCGTTCACTGATTGCATTTTGATTAATCAACGGCCGGTCAATCCACCGTTTAAGAAGACGACTGCCCATTGCTGTTTTTGTCTCATCCAAAAGCCATGCCAAAGTCCCCTGCCGCTTCCCGCTTCGCATATTGCGCATTAATTCAAGATTTGTTTTTGAATAGTGGTCGATCTTCATAAAAGAACTTGGTTGATATGCAATTGCTTTCTGCAGGTGGGCCAAAGAGCGCTTTTGGGTCGTTAATAAGTATGACACAAGTAACGCAACAACGTGCTGCTGGGCTTGATCATCAAGGTCTTGAGTAAGATAGCTAATTTCAGCATTTTTAAGGACCGTTGGCTGATGTGATTGAAGAATGTTTCGTTGCTTAAACTGAGTTGTTATTTCAACTGGCAACTCACCATCCACAATTACTTCCTTGCTTTGGAGATTAACCAATTCATTAACCGCGTCATTTGCATTATTTAAGCTTGTCGTTTTAAGCTCCCCAGTCGATAAGTCGGTATAGGCAATACTAAATACCCCATTTTGTCCGCTAATCGCTGCAAGATAATTGTTATCACGTGCCTGTTCACCATTTAAATCCATTTGCGTTCCAGGTGTAATTAAGCGGGTAACGGCTCGTTTAACCATCCCCTTTGCCTTTTTAGGGTCTTCCATCTGTTCACAGATTGCTACTTTATAACCCTTATCAATTAAAATATCAATATAGTTGTTAACCGCGCGATGGGGCACTCCACACATTGGAATTGGATTTTTCGCACTATGGTTTCTCGTTGTTAATGTTAGCTCAAGAAGTTGCGCTCCTTTAACCGCATCGTCATTAAATAGCTCATAAAAATCACCAAGTCGGTAAAATAAAAAGGCATCTGGATATTGATCTTTTACCTTTTGATATTGTTCCATCATCGGTGTTGTTTTTTTTGCCACTAAATTTCACCCCGTTAATATATTTTTAATCTTAATAATAAACTAATTATATTTTTTGTCTAAATTTACTGCAAGATCTCTGTTAATGATGGATGTTATTTAAAATAATAAAGAGACTGAAGGTTATACCCAGCCTCTTTATAGGAACTGAAAAATCAGTTTATTTAGCATAATCAACTGCTCGAACTTCCCGAATAACGGTTACTTTAATATGTCCTGGATATTCTAATTGCTTTTCAATTTTGTTCTTAATATCATGTGACAAAGTTGTTGCCTGCAAATCAGAAATCTTCTTCGGTTTGACAATCACGCGAAGTTCTCGACCAGCTTGAATTGCATAACTATGGTCGACACCATCATAACTGTTTGCTATGCTTTCTAGTTTCTTTAAACGTTGAATGTATTGTTCTAATGACTCGCTTCGAGCACCAGGACGAGCCCCTGAAATTGCATCTGCTGCTTGTACAAGAACAGCAATTACAGAATTAGCAGGGACATCTCCATGGTGAGAAGCAATCGTATTGATAACCACTTTATTTTCTTTATACTTGCGGGTTAGTTCTACACCTAACTCAACATGTGAACCATCAACTTCATGATCAATTGCCTTCCCAATGTCATGGAGGAGCCCAGCACGTTTTGCTAATGTAACATCTTCCCCAAGTTCAGCAGCCATAATTCCGGCTAACTTAGCAACTTCGATTGAGTGGTCTAAGACATTTTGACCGTAACTAGTCCGGTACTTCATTCTTCCGACCGTCTTAATTAGGTCTGGATGCATTGAATGAATTCCTAGATCAAACAATGCTTGCTCACCAGTCTCTCGTAGTTGAGTATCCATCTGCTTACGAGCCTTATCAACAGTTTCTTCAATTCGTGCAGGATGAATACGACCATCTTGAATTAATTTTTCAAGCGCAATCTTAGCAATCTCACGTCGTACAGGATCAAAGCCACTCAATACGACAGCTTCTGGCGTATCATCAATAATCAAATCAATCCCTGTTAACGTCTCTAAAGTTCTAATATTTCGACCTTCACGACCAATTATTCTTCCCTTCATATCATCATTAGGAAGATTAACAACCGAAACAGTCGTCTCTGAGACAACATCCGCAGCACTACGCTGAATTGCTTCAACAATTAATTTCTTTGCATTACGTTCTGCAGAAAGTTCCGCTTCTTGTTCACTGTCACGAATCATTACTGCTCGTTCAGTTTTTAACTGTTCTTTTACTTCAGATAATAATAACTGCTTAGCATCTTCTTGTGACATTTGAGCGACTTTTTCAACTTCTTGTTTGCGTTGTTCAATTAAGGCTTCTGCTTGTTCCTTTGATTGATGAAGCTGCTCTTTTTCTTGATCTAATTTACGTTCACGAACGCCAACTGCATTCTCTCTTTTTTCTAGAGCGCTATCCTTATGATCTAAAGAAGCCTCTCGTTGGAGTAATCGGTCTTCCTGTCGCTGGACCTCACTCCGCCGCTGTTTTAACTCATCTTCCACTCTCTCGCGGTATTGATGACTCTCTTCTTTCGCTTCTAAAATAGCTTCTTTTTTCGCCGTTACTGCTTCTTGTTTTGCTTTAGAAATAATACCTTTAGCATCATTATGTGCTTCTGCAACTTGTTTTTCATATGAAACCTTGCGAATTACATAGCCGACAATAATTCCGACAACCATAGCAAGCGCGGCGAACATTAAAATTTTCACTATTTCACCTCCGCTTCAACTATTATGTTGTTGGTATGAATAAATTAATTTCACCGTGTAACGTCAAAAAAACATCACACAAGTTAAATTTTAATCTTGCCACACTAAGGTGTCAACTATTGAATTTATCAATTGCTTAAACAGCCATCATAAAAAGGGAAATCCCTAATATTCAGCTATTAATGCTAAAAAATTAGGGAATTTCGACTTCAAATATTATTATTTATTCTTTACTTGCTTCTTCAATTGTTTCTTGTTTATTTTCACCGGTCTTACCACTGGCTTTATCATCAGCAGTTTCTTTCGTTGACTTTTCATTTAACGGTTCCATTCCATTTGCAACACGAACTTTATCCATTAATTCATTCATGCTGTCTGGATGTTCCTTAAGCCACTTTTTAGCATTTTCACGACCTTGCCCAATACGTTCGCTACCATATGAGTACCAGGCACCACTCTTATCAACAAGATCGTTTTCAACTGCCATATCTAGCAATTCACCAGTCTTAGAAATCCCCTCACCATACATAATGTCAACTTCACAACGTTTGAATGGCGGAGCAACCTTATTTTTAACAATCTTTACTTTAGCTTTATTTCCAATAACATCCGTACCATTCTTAATTTGTTCCGCACGACGAATTTCCATCCGGATAGTTGAGTAAAATTTAAGTGCCCGTCCACCAGTTGTTGTTTCAGGGTTACCAAACATCACTCCAACTTTTTCACGGATTTGGTTAATAAAGATAGCAATTGTCTTTGTCTTATTAATTTCACCGGAAAGCTTCCGAAGAGCCTGAGACATCAAACGAGCTTGTAATCCAACATGGGTATCACCCATATCACCATCAATTTCAGCACGAGGAACTAATGCTGCAACCGAATCAACAATTACTAAGTCAACTGCTCCACTTGAAATCAATGCATCAGCAATTTCTAATCCTTCTTCACCACTATCAGGCTGCGAAAGCAATAGGTCATCAATATTAACACCTAAGGCTTCTGCATATTGAGGATCAAGAGCATTTTCGGCATCAATATAGGCTGCTGTCCCGCCTTGCCGTTGTACTTCTGCAACTGCATGCAATGCTACAGTAGTCTTACCAGAACTTTCAGGACCATAAATTTCAACTATCCGACCACGAGGATATCCACCAATTCCAAGTGCCTTGTCAATAGCAAGGGAACCACTAGAAACTGAAGCAACCTTCATATCAGTGGCATCACCCATTCGCATAATAGAACCCTTACCAAAGTTCTTTTCGATCTTTCTGATAGCAACATCTAATGCTGCTTTTCGTTGGTCAGCCAAATCAAATTCCTCCTTTTTTACGGTTTATCCGATAACTAATAATAACAGTTTTAGCCAAAAAAACAAGAAAAAAGTGAACAAAAGTTCGTTTATTTTTTTAGTTCATGGTAAATTAATTGAAGTCCATACTGAACACTTAATGTACGAATCGCCTGTCTTCCAACATAGGATGCAAGATGTAATTGAACGGTTTTAGTTGAGCGCCCCTTCATTGCTAGTCCAATCCAGACTGTCCCTGCTGGTTGTCCTTCTAACATATCTGGACCTGCCACACCAGTAAAGCCAATTCCAACTTCAACATTTAATTTTCGTTGACACCCTTCAGCCATTGCCGCAGCAGTTTCAGAGCTTACTACCCCATACTGGTCAATCGTGTCGTGGGGAATTCCTAATAACTTTTCCTTTGCACTAGCAGCATAGGTAACAAAACCACCATTAAAAACAGTCGAGGCTCCTGGTACGGAACAAATAGTACTTTGGAACATCCCCCCTGTTAAGCTTTCTGCTGCTGTCAATTTCCACCCGCGCTTTTTTAATTGTTCAACGACGACTTTGGCAAGTGTAAGGTCATCCCCCACTCCAAAGAAAAACGGTTCTTCAACTGCAAGAATTGCTTTTTGTGCCTGATCAATTTTTTCTTCAGCTTCAATCACTGGTAAGTCACGTACGGTGAGCCGAACCTGGATTGCCGTTGGTTGAACATAAGAAGTAATGCTTATCCCTGGGATATCGTTAGTAGCACCTTCAATTTCATCCATTAATTGTGACTCCGGCCGCCCTAAAAAGTTTAATGTCCGACTAGTAATTTGTTTTCTTGTTTGAAAATATTGCTGGAGTTTAGGAACCAGGCTCTTTTCAACCATTGCCTTAAATTCGGCGGGTGGTCCTGGTAAGACAACCACAACTTTCCCCTTAGTTTCATACCAACATCCTAGAGCAAGCCCCACAAGATTAGCAAGTGGCTCTCCTCCTCGTGGATACTGGGCTTGACGAATATTCTCTGGTTCCATTTTTATTTGTCGTTGTTCAAATGTTTTTTGAATCCATTTCCAGTGTTCTTCGTCAGTCTGCAACTCTTTCCCTAGGGTTTTAGCAACTGTAGGCATCGTAATATCATCTGCAGTTGGTCCAAGACCCCCGCAAACAAAAACTAATTGAGCACGAGTCAAAGCGTGATTAATAACACGCTCTAACCTCTGTGATTGATCGTCAACAGTTGTTTGATAGGTAGCCGGTAAGTCAAGTTGGGTTAGTCTGTTAGCTAAGTACGCGGCATTGGTATTAATTATTTGTCCAAGGACTATTTCAGTTCCTACTGAGATAATTTCTGCATCCATAAAACTCCATCCCCTATTAATATATATACGTAAAGTATAGTCATTTTCACTAAAATCTTAAAACTATGAATATAAAAAACATGAGGGTGAGAAAAAACTTTTGTTTTTTCTCACCCTCCATATCCTATTTAAATCCATCCGAAAAGACATCGCGTCCCTGAATGAAGTAATCCACTCCAGAATAAATAGTAAAGAACAAGCAAATATATAACATAATTTGACCAAATGGAATATTCCAAATAGCAAAAATAACATTATTTAAGAGTAAGAAGATAATTGCAATAAACTGAGTAGTTGTCTTAATCTTCCCCGGCATTTTAGCAGCTAATACTACCCCGTCTTGTTCCACTAACAATAAGCGTAAGCCCGTAACAGATAATTCTCGCCAAATAATGATTGAAGTTACCCATGATGGAACAACACCATTTCCAGTTAAAACGATAAATGCAGTCATAACAAGCAACTTATCAGCAAGTGGATCCGTAAATTTTCCAAAATTAGTTACAAGATGGTGCCGTCGCGCAATTTGTCCATCAAGATTATCAGTGATTGTTGCTGCAATAAATAAAATAGCAGCAATAAGCTGAGCCATCGGGATAGTTGCTCCCCAAAAACTTACAGCTCCCCAGCTTTGTAATGGCAGAACCATTAATAATAAGAAAAAGGGAATAATAATTAAACGTATAACAGTTAGTTTATTTGGTAAATTCAATGTTCTAACTCCTTTAGTCCTCTTATATTAACGAGTTGGTTGATTATTTTGCTGACTAGCACTTGTCTGAGGGCGACTGTTATTATTAGTAGCAGATGGTTGCGTAGCATTATTAGGACGAGCCGAGGATGAAGAAGATTGACTTGAACTATTTGCTGACTGACTTGCTGAACTGCTGCTTGTTTGGGCATTACCAAAGTTAATCGTTACATTCCGCGTGTTTTGGTAACGGCCATTATTAGTAAAGTCGATTTCTTGATTACCGAGCTTTAACTTTGTTGCTCGAGCATTGCCGACCGTAATTACTAATGAAGTTGTATCACGACTTATTTTTACACTAGTTTTTTCATTGTTATTCAAAGTTTTGTTTAATAAGTCATTATTATTTGCCCTTACCTGCATCCATGAACGATCACTTGGTTCAATTTGTAGCGTTGTGTCTTTAGTAAGTTGACTTGCTGTATAAGTAACGCTTGTGTCATTCCGATTAGGTGCTTCTTGGAGCTTGATTGCTGTCGATTTGCTCTGCTTTGTACTTGCCTTTTTAGCAGAGGTAGCGGCCTTCTTACGACTCTCTCCAGAAACAGATACCGAACTATTATCAATCCGTGTAGAGGAATCGCGATGATTGCGAGCAATGGCCGTAATCCAAATCGCTGCCAACACTAAAACAATCACACAAGCAATAATAATCGTTGGTATGTAGTTACGAACCTTGTCTACGCTCCCGCTAACCGTCTTCCGTTGGTTCGCACGAGTTTCAACCGCTTGAGCTAAATGATCGGAATACTCTTCCGTTTTAGTCTGTGGTAATTGATCATCATATTTTTGCAATAATTCATTACCATCTAAGCCTACCGTATTGGCATATTGCTTAATGAACGCACGAACATAAAAGTCACCAGGAAGTTCATCAAAATTTTCATCTTCAATCGCGATTAAATACCGCTTTTGAATCTTAGTCATTTGTTGAAGGTCATCAAGGGTATAGCCCTTTTCTTCCCGTGCTTTTCGTAAAATTTTACCGATTTCAAGTCGTTTTTGATCGTTCTCGTTCTCACTCATTATTCTATCTCCATTTTCATTTATCTTTACTCTTGGATATTATATCATGCTCAATTATATATTAGCTTATCGGAATAAATCTATAGGAAAAGTTTAGTTTATTGATGTTGCGGAACAACTTGGTATACCGAAATACCTTGCGGAGTAATAAACTCTTTTGCAACTTGATAAAGATCATCAATCGTAATAGTTTCCAAGGTCGCTATCTCATCCATCAAGCTAGCGCCAGCAAACAGATCTCCAGCATAACGATTAGCAATTGCTTCTGGCGAATCTAATAAGCCAATTAACCGCCCTAGTTCTGCTTTTTTGATTCCCTCAAACCTTGTCCGCGCCGCTTCAATTTGTTGATCAGCACTTTCAAGAATATCAATAACCTCATCTGCAAAGCGTTCCATCTGATCAGTATCAGAGCTAAAGTACGCAAAATGAAAGCCCCGTTGCATTTCAAAGTTGTAGCTAAACGTGTCATCCAATGTTTCATTGTTGTACAAACGCAAATAGTTATCTGAAGTATCGTCAAACAAAACATCTAACAAAAGATCAATTGCTAATTTGTAGTGGAGCCGTTCTTTACCATCATCAAATTGCTTGGTCCCTCGTAAGCCTACCATCACTTTAGGACGAACAATATCCATCGTTAATGAACGGAATGGAATTACATCATGAGCAGTTGGATCGTTCAGGCTAAATAACCGTTGGGGTGTCTCTGCGGGAGCGAAAATCTTTTGTTCTTGATTTTGCTTGATCCATGCCATTGTTTCTTCTGGATCTAAGCGTCCTACAAGGAAAAGGTTCATATTGGTTGGTTGATAGAAAGTCCGATAACTATCCATCAGAATTTCTGGTGTAATATGACTGATTGATTCAACCGTTCCCGCAATATCAATCCGCATTGGATCTTTGGGGTACAAATTACCTAAAATACCTAAGTAAAGCCGCCAACTCGGGTCATCCTCATACATTTGAATTTCTTGGCCAATAATTCCCTGCTCTTTCTTCACTGTTTCTGCAGTAAAGTATGGATCTTGAACAAAATCCAATAGAACATCTAAATTCTCATGGAGATTACTGGTCGTCGAAAAAAGATAACTTGTTTGGGTAAAACTAGTAAAGGCATTTGAATCAGCTCCTAGTTTACCAAACAAGTCAAAGGCATCATGATCTTTTTTCTCAAACATTTTATGTTCAAGGAAGTGGGCAACCCCGTCTGGAACAGTAATCGCCTCCTTTTGATGGTACGGTATAAAATGATTATCAATGGAACCAAAATCTGCTGTTAAAATAGCATATGTCTTATGGTAGCCTTCCATTGGTAAGAGCTGGACTTTCAAGCCATTTGATAATTGTTCACGGTAAATGGACTGGTTAAATTTTTGATAAACTTCTCTATCCATATAATTATTTCTCACCACTTAATAAATAAACTGCCTGAAGCTTCATCTGTTTAGCAACACGCATGACGTCAGCTACGGTTACCTTTTTTATTTCGGTAATAAAGTTCTTATCCGATTCATTAACTAATTTGGTAACTAATTGTTGTTCCAAAACATTACTTGCCAAATCGTGTCCTGCCCGGTATTGGTTAATCAAACTATCTTGAACTTCACTTAGCGTCTCAGTAGTAAAATCACCATTTTGTAAAGCGGTTAATTGTTCCTGAATCATATTTTGAACTTTTTCTTGATCACTCGCTTGAATTCCCGTTTGAACACTTACAATCCCATTGAATGGAAGAAGCCGGCTAGAAGCATAATAAGCTAAACTAGCTTTTTCACGGACATTCGTAAAAAGCTTTGAATATGGCGTGCCACCAAAAAGTCCATTAAAGACCAAGCCAGCATAGTAATCGGCGTCATGATAATAGACAGGTAAAGAATATGCCAAATTTAACTTTGCCTGATTTACTTGTTGATATTCTGTTTTTCTCTGAACTTGATCATACAATGCTTGATGATATAAAGGTGACTTGTTAACAATATCGCGATCTTTAAAAGGAAGCTTAGCAACAACTTGCTGAGCACGCATCGGATCAATGTCACCTAACACAAAAATATCAATTTTATCTTCATTAATCATTGAATGATACGTTGAAACTAAACTTTTAGCATTTAGGTTCTCAAGATCGGCAATTTGACCGAAACTAGGAACCTTCATTACAGAATCATTTTGGTAGTACAAGTCCATAAGACGTTGATTAGCCAAAAATTGTTTATCGTCATAAAGCGACTTTATCGCACTTTTTAAATTATTAGATTGAATTCTAAAAGTAGGGCCATCAAATTCCCCGTCATCGATTAGGGGATGGAAAATGATCTCATTTATTAAGCCACTAATCTTTTCAAATAAATCTTCATCAACAAAGCGATTATTGACAAAACTCGCTCGTAATCGGACAGTATGCAATGTCCCCAGCCGGTTAACATATAAATTAACATAGGCACCATATAAAGATGCCAATTGACGAGCCAAAGCCGTCTGTGTTGGATAGCGATGCGTGCTGGTCTCTAATAGGTTTGCCAATAAATTTCGTGCAGTAGCATTCGTTGGTGTTTGCGGAGTCGCAAAATCTATTAAGACGTGATTCATCTTAAATTGTTTTGTGGGTATAATGTGCAAGTCCACGCCACGAGCAAGATTAAAATCCACGTTCTCTTTCTCCCTTCAATATAAAATGCAGCAAGAGGGGTTCCACTAGCTGCAACCTAGTTACATTCGAATTATCATACTGAATAATGATACGTTAAATATGAGTAAATTACAAACCGATTACGTAAATTCATCATATTTTTATTAATTTGTTTGTAGGAAATAATAAAGGGCAGAAACCATTTTCAAGTCCCTGCTCTTTTTATTTAGTGTTATCTGGTCCCAAGTAATTACTATCTTGACCGAACCATTTTTCATTAAGCTTCCGTAATTCACCGTTTTTTTGCAAATTACCTAAACCTTGATTAATTTTCTTCTTTAAGGTCTTGTCACCTTTCCGCATTCCCACTGCAAAATGTTCCATTGGCAACTCTTTGCTGATGTAAGTGCGGTATGAATTACTATTTGGTTGGTGCTTAATATAGTAATTAGCATAAACCTCATCCATTAAAATTCCTTGAATTCGATTTGCATTTAAGTCAATGAATGCATTAGGAAATGTATCATAAAGAACTGGTGTATGGTTCTTTATTTTATCTTTTAACAACTTTGGCTTCTCATCCAAAACGGTTACTCCTGTTGAACCATTCTGCACTCCGAGTGTTTTACCAGTCATTCCGTTCAAATTTTTAATGTTACTCTTCTTTTTAGTTACTAATATCTGCCGGTTCTCTAAATAGTAACGACTAAAAGCAACTTTTTTGGCACGGCTAGGATTAACAGAATAACCATTCCACAATAAGTCAATCGTACCGTTTTTTAGCTCCGTCTCTTTCATTGACCAATCAATTGGCTGAAAATCAACCTTTATCCCATACTGCTTAAAAACAGCCCGGGTAAGATCGACATCATAACCAACCAGCTTGCCATTTTTTTGGCGAAAACCCATTGGAACAAAGCTATCATCAAGGCCAACAATCACTCGTTTCCGTCGCTCGATCCGGTTCCATGTATCTTGCGTATCAGCACGCTTTGTTACACTTTCACAGCCACTAAGAAGGAGAACAGGTACTACTAACAAAATAAGTAGCCAAATTGCTTTCGCTTTTTTCATCAGTATTCCTCCTCTCCTTATTTATTCTGACGTTGATCAAGTGGCTGTACTCGTAAAATATCATCAGCAATATCTTCCGCAAATTCTAAATCGTGAGTAACAATTAATTGAGTCATTCCGTCCTTCTTTAATCCCAAAATAATATTAGCCACATCTTTTCGGAGGTTTGGATCAAGCGCTGATGTTGGTTCATCATAGCACAAAATTTTAGGCTTCATTGCTAATGCACGAGCAATCGCAACCCGTTGCTTTTGTCCACCCGAAAGTTGGTAGGGGTATAATTTCCCTTTTGTATTAAGTCCTAATTCTTCAAGCAGTTTTTGCGCATCAGCAACTGCTTCTTGCTTATCCTTTTTCAATACCATCATCGGCGCTAACGTGATATTTTCCATTACCGAAAGATTTGGGAAAAGCTTAAAATCTTGAAAAACTACACCAATTACTCGGTCAGCTGCATCTGTTCCTTGAGGGTCAAATCGACGACCGTTAATGAAAAACTCACCACTATCGGGAGTTTCCAGTCCAGTAATACAACGAAGTAAGGTCGTTTTCCCAGCACCTGATGGACCAACAATACAAAGAATTTCACCATCTTTAACTGTTAAATTAACCCCATCTAAAATTTGCCGATCGCCAAAACTCTTTTTTAAATCTCGAACTTCTAACATTTAGATTCCCTCCTTTACTTGAAGTATGCATAACATTTTTCAACTTGCCGTAGAATTAATGTACAAATTCCTACAAGGATCAAGTAGATTAATCCGACTAACATCAATGGGACAAGCGTGACATCCCGCGAAGTTGCAACGTTTCCTGCTCGAAGTAGGTCACCGAGACCAATTACGTAAACTAACGATGAATCTTTTACTAAGTTAATAACTTCATTCCCAATTGATGGAATAACGATTTTTATTACCTGGGGAATGATAATCTTGCGAAGAGTTTGCCAGTAGCTTAGGCGTAAAACACGAGCTGCTTCAAACTGACCTTGATCAACAGATTGGAAACCACCACGGAAAATTTCAGCAAAATAAGCTGCATAGTTCAAAATAAAAGCAACTAGGGCGGCATCGTAACGTTCAAAAACAATGCCAATAATTGGTAACCCATAGAATACAAAGATCAGTTGAAGCAGCAAAGGCGTTCCCCGCATTAACCAAACATAAATTTCTAATATCCACTTCAAAGGTTTAATTTTAGAAGTAAGTCCTAAGCTAACCAAAATCCCTAATGGCAGAGATCCAACTAATGTCCAGAAGAAAATTTGTAATGTAAGAGCAGCCCCCTGGAATAATGAAGGTAGAATTTCACTTATATATTGCATTGACATTTACTATTGCCTCCTTAAATTATTGACTAATAGAAATAACAGGAAAAGAAAAAATCCTCTAGGAGATACCTCCTAGAGGACGAGTACATCGTGGTTCCACCTCATGTTTACAAATATTTCGCAATATTTGCCTTAATAAGTCTATTTTAATGAAACAAAAAACACCCTCGAGCCTAAACTGGCTACGAGGGCGTTTCCGCGGTTCCACCTCATCTTGCTATTTTCTCACGAATAATAGCCTTAGTGAGTTCATTAAAATAAACTCCGCGCTGTAACGGGCTTCCCCGGGTCTTCCTACTATGGCTTTCAGAAGGCCAACTCACAGATGTGATTCAAGCCGAAACATTGATCCCTTCCCATCATTAAGGACTCTCTTTGCAATGCCTAAAGCTCTACTAGTCTGTTCACTGTCATTTATGATGTTGTAAATATCCTATACTGGAATATCTATTGTGTCAAGCACTAATTTTAAATTTGATCATCGTCTAATGCCCAGCGATATATTACGCGAATTGGCCAGAAGAGGACAACAAAATAAATTAAATTCAATGCTAACGTTGGAGCAAGCGTATAAATAAGATAGTCGCCAAAACCAACATTAGTAATATTTACTAAATAATATGCCCAATAATTAAAGGTCTCAAAAATGACAATATCAACAAAGAAAATCATAATCATCGAAAGAAATGATGAACTAAAATAACGAGATAAAATTTTAGTTATTTCGACTACTAATGGATACAAGAAAATATACAATCCTAAAATTCCCGAAAAGTATAAATCGTAAACTGCACCGGCAGCAATTGCAAATGGAATTAATGGAATCTCAATATCATCTTGAAAGAAATACGATAAGACTAACCATAGTAAGACAAGTTCACTCACCATTGAATAGGGATAACTGAAAAATAATGGTGCCCACACATGGCTTAAGGCGCCGTCCAAAAACAGACATACAAATAAACCAATTGGGAATATATATTTTAAGCGTGATAAACGATACATAATTTATCACTCCTGTGAGGCCGCTTCAGCAACTGTAACAATATTAATATCATTAAAGTCCGTTGCTGGAGTAATATAGATTTTCTGGGCGAGACCATAATCATCTTTACCGACACGTGACACGCGGCCAACATAAAGTCCCTTAGGTGTCACACCACCCATTCCACTGGTTACTACTCGGGTACCTTTTTTTATTTTAGCTTTAGAAGTTACTTGTCCCATTTCAAGCTCGTTATTTCTTGCATTATATCCGGTGATAATCCCATTAATCACTTTCCCATTTTGACCATTAAGAGTAATTGCAAAACGGTTTGATGATTCACTGGTATCACTCAATAATTCAACTTTGCTATTAGTTTTATTTACTTCTGTAATCCGACCAATTAACCCACTACCACTCATAACGGGCATATTCTTCTTAATACCACTAGATTGCCCTTTATTAATCACGAGTTGTCTTTGCCACGAAGAAGGTGTGCGCATTAACACAGCCGCTGTAACTGTATTATAGTCGGTCATTGAATTATTAAGTTTTAACTGTTGTTTTAATTGTTTGTTTTCATGAGCTAAGGTCTGATCACGGACTTTAGTTTGTGCTAATTCAGTTACTTGCTGTTTAAGTTCACGGTTTTCAGAATAAGTATTCATCAACCCATTTATTGAACTCACACTTGTCTGTGCCCAATTTACAGGGAGAGCAACTGCACTATCAACAAAGCCAACAATATCATTTCCAAATTGTTGGATGATCGGTGGTGTATTTCGCCTATTCCGTAAAGAAACAGAACCTGCCATTAGTCCAAAACAGACAACTAGAATTATCACAGCAATAACTAATCGGCGATTGGAAAAAAATTTCTGCATTATGACCCTCCAATGCTTACACAAGGTAATTAAGACGGGGCCTGCCAAACAATCCTGCTTGGCAATCAGCCCCGTCAATCATTAGTTAGTACTAATGATGATTCATCGCTGACGTCATTGTCAGAGAATCATTTTACTTTTTCTTCATTACATCAATACTCTTTAATGACTCGCCGGTACCAATAGCAACACAGTCAAGGGGATCATTAGCAATGAATACTGGTACTTTGGTTGCATCTGCAATAACATCTGGTAAATGCTTTAATAATGCGCCTCCACCAGTTAATACAATCCCGTGATCAATAACATCAGCAGCAATTTCTGGGGAAGTTTCTTCAAGTGTACCTTTAATTGCCGTAATAATGCTATCAACAACATCTTGGAGGGCCGTTGAAACATCTTTTGCAGATACTTGCATTGTTTTTGGCAATCCAGTTACAAGATCACGACCGCGAACTTGTGTTGTTCCCATTTCTTCAGCAGCTTCAACAGATGCAGATCCAATATCCCACTTAAGCTTTTCAGCTGTTCGTTCACCAATTAATAAATTCATATGTTGGCGAACATATTGAACAATCGCATCATTCATCTTATCACCAGCCATTCGAATTGAACGACTTGAGACGATACCACCTAATGAAATGGTAGCAACATCAGTAGTACCTCCACCAATATCAACAACCATACTACCAGTTGGATCCATAACTGGTAAACCTGCTCCAATGGCTGCTGCAAATGGTTCTTCAATAACATAAGCATCACGAGCACCTGCAACTCGAGTAGCATCAATCACTGCCCGCTTTTCAACTTCCGTGATCCCACTAGGAACACATACCATAACATATGGCTTACCATTATTTCCTAACGCTTTATCAATGTAATACTTCATCATTGCAACTGTTGTGTCGTAATCAGCAATAACACCGTCTTTCATTGGTCGGATAGCCACAATGCTTTCTGGCGTCCGTCCAATCATATCACGGGCATCACTGCCAACAGCGATTACTTCGTTAGTCTTAGAATTACGAGCAACAACTGATGGTTCTCTTAATACAATACCCTTACCTTCAAGGTAGACAATTGTATTAGCAGTTCCAAGGTCAATGCCAAGATTTTTTGTTCCAATTCCTAGCAATCTGCTTCTTCCCTTCGTCTTAAAATCAAATTAATATCGTGCATATTATACCATAGCCACTCGGTACATACGAACATTAATATACATTAATAAGAACAAAGAAAGCGTAATTATTGCAATAAATTAAAAGTTTCTTTACTTTTTAAGCTCATTAACGAGACTAGCTTCACGCCAACTATGGTATGTATCACGACCAACAATCATAAAGTCAACTAAATGAAGCCCAATAATCTCACATCCTCGTTCTAAGCGGCGAGTGAAAGATTCGTCCTGCTTGGAGGGATGAATGTCTCCCGTCGGATGATTGTGGATCATAATAATTCCTTGGGCTGAACACCGGAGCGCATATTGAAAAATCTTATCAGGATAAAGAATACATTCGCATCCGCCGCCTACAAACAAAATCTTCCAATCAATTATCTCGTTATGGATATCTGTACAAGCAATACAAACACTTTCTTGCTCCTCACTTTGAAAATGGTCAACCATCTTGCGGCCTAATTCGATGCTCGAATAAGCATGGCCAATAATTTCTTCGTGACTTTTGGTTACTATTTTTCCTAATTCAATTGCAGCAAAAAAATTGAACATTTCCGGCGCCCATTCATTTATTTCATTTTTTTCAACGCGTGAAAGCCGTTTAATTGCTAGGGGATTAGGACACTTACGTAAGAAACGTTGACATAATTCCTGCTTCTTTGTTCCCAGTTTATCAGGAATAGCCGTCCAGACTAATTTTGTATATTCGTTAATCACTTCATTTTCCATAAATAAATAATTCTCCTTTTTACACTCTATATATTTAAATACGGAAAATTTGTGCTTTTACACTTTTTAATTTAAAAAGAATTTACGAACATCCGAAACAAAATAAAGAGAACCAGTAATAATCATTACATCATCCACACTCATTTGACTTGCCACCTGCCCGATCCCTAATTGCCAGTCGTTAATAGTCTGGATGGGGTATTTAGTTGGAATATCAGCAATAGCCTTTGCTAAGTCTGCACTTGGCCTTTTAGGACCGGGGCCAGCAAAGTGAGTAACAGTTAAGTGAACATTCCCCAAACTTGCTAATTCACCAAGCATTAATTCATATTGCTTATCAGCCAGAATCGCCACCAAGAGGTAAACTTCCCGATCGGCAAAATCATTCTTAATAGTATGGACTAGGGCCTGGACACCAGGAAGATTATGAGCGCCATCTAGTAAGACCAGAGGAGTAGTATTTATTTCTTCTAATCGACCCGGCCAAGCAGCATTTTCTAATCCCGCAATCAAAGCACGGCGATCAATTGCCAATCCATGCTTCTCCATAAAAAGCTCAACAGCCATCAAAGCAACTGCTGCGTTTTCTATCTGATAGTCGCCCGGCAAGCCAAGAATTGTTTCTATTTTTTTCAGATTTTTTCCTTGATACCGAATTTTCGCGTGGAACTGATGACCATTAAGTTTGTGAACAGTAAAGTCTTTTCCTAATTCAAAAACCGGGGATTTTTTCTCCTTTGCATCTGCGAGAATAGTTTCGCGCGCTTCAGTTGGAAGGTCACCTAAAACAGCCGGGACGCCTTTTTTGATTATTCCCGCTTTTTGGGCCGCAATCTTAGCCAAAGTATCACCTAAATACTTCATATGATCCCAGCCAACTGTCGTAATCACGCTAACAACTGGCGTAATTACATTAGTAGAATCGTATAGCCCCCCAATCCCCACTTCAAGCAATACAACATCGGGCTTCTTTTCAGCCATATAGCAAAACATTAATGCTGTATCAATTTCAAATTCAGTTGGTCCGCCTGTTTCCAATGTATTATCAAGTTTTTTGACAACTGGAGCAATTTTTTGAACTAATCTTAAAAGGTCAGCATCGCTAATTGGGATTCCATTGTACTCAATCCGTTCATTAAACCGTGTAATAAAAGGCGATGTAAAACTTCCAACAGTGAGGCCGCTTTCCAATAAAGCAGACCGCATCATTGCAACAGTTGATCCTTTACCATTAGTTCCTGTGACGTGAATGTATTTAAGTCCTTCTTGCGGGTTTCCTAATTCTGCCAAGAATCTCTTCATCCGTGTGAGTGTTGGAATTTTCTTGAATTGTGTTCGTCCATGAATAAAAGATAATGCTTCATCATAAGTTTTAATCATTTATTTCACCCTTTATTTATTATAGCCATACCTTTTAGCATATAAGTATAAAAACGAGGCTGTTGAAAAAACAAAAGTTTTTTCTCAGCCTCATTCATTTTCTAGTGATATAAGTCAAAGCGGCCTTTAGCAAATAGCTCTTTCAAACCACCTGTTTCTAACAAGGAACGGTCAGCAATAATTTTCTTCATTGCTGAAGCAGGATATCCACGTAATTCATGACCCATTGCTTCACCAAATGCCCGTGTATTACCAACGGAAGCAACTGTTCCTAATGACTTGTAAGTAAATGGCTTAGCTTCGTGCTTGCCAGTCTTAATACGGGTAACAATGTCTTCCGCCGTGTAATCAGCCATTGCTAGGGCAATTTGTGCAGTAGTTGGATATGGGCGTTTACCATCCGGTGGCATTACAGCAGCAACATCCCCAATGATGTAAATATCATCGTGCTTAGGATCTGTTAAGTGGTCAGTAACGATTACCCGGCCACGCTTAGCATCAAAGCCACATTCTTCCATTAATGGATTACCACTTACTCCGGTTGTCCAGATGATTGTACCAGCATTAAGGGACTCTTCATCATCATCTCCATGCTTGTAGATGACCTTGCCAGGTTCAATCTTGCTAATCCGCGAACCATCAAGTAGTTGCACATTAAGGCTCTTAACAAGGTTTACCCCATATTCGGCAAGTTTTTCACTAAACATTGGAAGTAATCTTGTTGAAGCTTCAATCAACGTAATTTTAATTTCATCTGGTGAAACTCCAGCGATTTTGGCATAACTTGCTCGAGCATCAACAAGCGCCCCTGCTAATTCAATTCCAGTAAATCCACCACCACAAATAACAATTTGAAGATCATCAGGATTGTGCGTGGTACGATAATCTTTCATTTTGGCAATGATATGGTCATAAATTGCTAAAGCTTCTTTAACATTAGTCATTGGTAATGCATTTTCTTCAGCACCAGGAATTCCAAAGGTTTCTGAAACAAAACCGAGTCCTAATACACAATAATCATAGTGCAGTAGTTCTTCATGACCAGCAAGCTTAACCGTCTTTTTATCAGGATCGATCTTTACAACTTCATCTTGGATAAAGGTAGTAATTTGTGGATTAATAACATCACTAATTGGATAAGTGATCCTTGAAGCACTTTGCGTTCCCGCAGCAGCTTCGTGTAAATCAGTAGCTTCGTAATGATAATCATTACGATCAACTAATGTAATATGGACATTAGTTTTTAGCTTTTTTTGTAGTAAAACAACTGTCTTTAAGCCAGCATAACCAGCTCCAAGTACAACAACTTCTTTCATTACTATTCATCCCTTCATCAATAGTCCTATTTATTATAACATTTCTAAACTAGCTAGATACCCTCATCTGCCATTTTTAACGCCCGGTAATGTTCATTTGTTTTTTGTAATTCTGCCGGGCTGCCTTGCATTGAAATTTTACCATCCTCGATAAAAACAACTTGATCCATCATTTCTATGCCTTGTAAATGGTGAGTAATCCAAATCAAAGTTTTTCCTTGTAGCTGCTCCATAAAAGTCTCAATTACCTTTTCTTCTGTTACCGGATCTAAACCTACAGTTGGTTCATCTAAAAGGATAATAGGAGCATCCTTAAGCAAAATCCGGGCAAGAGACAACCGGTGACGCTCTCCGCCAGAAAACCGTAACCCTGCTTCATCAACCATCGTATGAAGCCCCTTAGGCAATCGTCTAATCATAGCGGCTAACCCAACACGTTCAAGGACATCCCATACCTGATCCTCAGTCGCGTCTTCATTACCCAAACGAATATTATTTAAGATTGTGGTATGAAACAAATATGGTGATTGGTGAACGATCCCAATATAATTCGAAATCTCATCACCAAATTCGTCTGTTGGCACATTATTAAGAGTAACAGTGCCCGACGTAGGTTTCCGGTCTCCACGAATTAAACTAGCTAACGTACTCTTTCCAGCCCCACTGCGACCAAGAATGGCAAGTTTTTCGCCTGGATTAACCTCAAGATTAATCCCCTGCAGGATCATCTTTTCTGTCTTAGGATAGCGATAATAAACATCCGTAATTTTAAGATGATAAGGAGCAGCAATCTCAACATTAACCTTAGAAGGAGCTGGCGGTTGCGGCAGTTCATTCAATCGCTTTAATGAATCCGTATATACATTAGTTTCTTGAGCAGCTGCTGGCAAGCTAGACAACACTTCATCAAGGGGAAAGACACAAAGAACAAAGGCCGCAATCCAATTTGCACTGCCTCCCCAATGACCGCCGAAACGTGCTGTTCCCCAGATAATAAGGCTAACAACCACCAATAAAATCATTACCTGAAGAATAAAATCACGCCAATGCTCAAAACGTTTCATCGCTTTTTGAGATGCTAATACGTTTTTCTCACTTTTATCATAATGCTGCAGGTAATCCGCACTGCGTCCCGCAAATACCCAATCTGTAATCCCCATGATATTATCAGTGAGATCAGCATACAAGGTATTGGTATATTGCTTTTCTAGTTGCTGACGTGCACCATTAACAAGCACTGACCACACGGGAACAGCAATGATGATTAACCCAAATAGAACTAACATTAAAAGCCCCATTAGTGGAGAGATTATTCCCATTCCAATAACGATAATGGCATAAAGCCCAAATGCAACCAACATTGGAAAAATCGTTCGTAAATATAAATTTTGAATGTGGGCAACGTCTTCTGAAAGTAACCCAAGAATGTCTCCAATTCGATACTTACTATTAAAGAAAACGGCATCCTGCTCTAACGAATCATAAAGCTTTTTCCGAAATGCAGAAGTCATTTTAAGAACCCAATTATGACTAACTAATCGTTCAAAATAATTGGTCACCGGCCTAAAAATCCCAAAGGCACGAGTAAGAACGATGGGAACATATACTAACAAGATATTAAAAGGCATCGTCGCGGACTTACTGATTAAATAGCCCGCGGTGAACATCAATCCACTAGCACAAATAAAGGTAACAATCCCTAGGGTAATTGCTAATACCAAGGTCCACTTGTAACGCTTCAGGAAGGGTTTCACCCACCGATCATGTTTCATTGCTTTAAGTAAAGGAATCTTATTCATGGGTTATCTCCTTTCCGCGTGTTTGGTCCATCAGTTCTGTAAAGTAACCATGTTCATCAAGCAACTGTTGATATGTTCCTTGTTCAATTAACTTGCCATTCTTCAATACTAAAATGTAGTCCATCTGCTTCATCCAATGCAAACGGTGGGTAGCAAAAAAGACTAACCTATTTTCCATCAATGGAAGCATTCTTTTCTTCAATTCCAGCTCGGTCTCAATATCAAGGTGGGCGGTTGGCTCATCAAAAATCATTACCCGCCGTTCTGGATCAAGAAATGCTCGTGCTAAGGCAATTCGCTGTGCCTGCCCACCACTTAATGCTCGGTGGCCACTACCAATCATCGTCTCTAGTCCTTGAGGCAATTCAGCAACGAGATCATCTAAGCCGACAACATGAATTGCTTCTTTTATTTTATCTTCACTGACATTTGGAGTATAAAAGGCAATATTATTTTTTAACGTATCTGCAAAAATATAGGGAGTCTGTGGAATGTAGAGAATCTGTTTTTGCCAGTCATGAATATCCAAAGTCGTTACTTTTTTCCCTTGAATGGTAATTTGGCCACTTGTCGGCGCTAAAAAGCCACTCAAAAGATTAATTAAAGTTGTCTTTCCAGCTCCACTCATCCCGATAATGCCAATTTTTTGGTTTCCCTTAACTGTTAAATCAAGATTTGTTAATTCACTGCCATTTTGAGGATACATAAACTCAACATTTTCAAGACTTAACTCATCGACTCCTGTCCACTGGTGTAACTTAACATTCGGCTTCTTTGGTAATGGCATCTCAAGAATTCGTCGAACAGCATGAAATGAATTTTTACCATTCAATGTTGCATGATAGTCACTTGCAAAGTTCCTAATCGGCAAAAAATACTCAGGTGCCAAGATCAAAATTGCTAGTGCCGGGAATAACAATAAGTGACCGTTAATTAACCGTAAGCCAAGAAAGACCGCTAAGATTGCAATAGCTAATGTAGTAAAGAAATCAAGAGCAAACGTTGATAACATTGCTACTTTAATCACGCTCATCGTTGACTTGCGAAAACGCTCACTTGACCGATAAATACTTTGCGAATACTTCTTACTAAGGCCAAAGTACTTCAATGTGTCAATTCCCCGCAAAGAATCAATAAAGTGATTAGACAATATTTGAAAAGCTGCAAACTGTCGATCTGCCTTAGCCTTCGCTGCATAGCCTAAAATAATCATGAATAAAACAATCAAAGGATAAACTAACAGCATAACAATGCCAGAAATCCAATCAAGCCAAAAACAGACAACCAAAATAATGACTGGAATAATCATCATGCTGATCACCTTGCTATAGATGAGTCGAATATAATTTTCGACTTCTTTAATGCCATCAAGGGCCAGAGTCACCATATTCCCGGTTCCCTCCCGCTGAACAATTACTGGTCCAAGCGCAAAGACTTTTTTTAATAATTGCTGACGAAAGTTTTGGGCAGCATTAGCCGAATACTTATCAAGCCAATCATTCCCAATTTCGGTTAGCCCATGACGCAAAAGGTAACAAGCAATGAATCCACCTAAGCCATATATTTGACTCAAAAGAGAATGTCCCTGCCATAAGCCTGTTAGTAAAGCAGCCAAACTTAATCCCTGACCAAGGATAAGAAAAGCTTGCAGGACATAAAGCCCCACAAGCTTAATCATGATATGTCTGCTCCCCTCGATTTTGAAGAGTAGTCGATCAATCATAAATTTTTATTTAACCTCCGGAATAGCCGGCATTGCAATCCGTTTACGGAAAATCCAGTAAGCCCAGATTGTATATGCCAAAACAAATGGTAAAAGACAGCAAGTAGCAATTGTCATCACTGTCAACGTATATTCTGTTGAGGAAGCATTTTGAATAAGAATGCTGTATTTCGGACTAATGCTACTAATTAGTACCCGTGGGAAGAGACCAATAAAGATCAATACAACCAATGATACTAAGGTTAACCCACTTGAAATAAATGCAACTAATTCATGACCAGCAAAGGTTTCTACTTGGGCTAAGACTGAGAAACCAACAATCAATACAAGCATGATGATTGTGCCAACTGGGTGAACAGCCATAAAGTCAGTCATAAAGATTAATAATAATGCAAAGACAACTTCGCCAGCATAAAGAATCCAGTACAAAAATTCAGCATAGTTCCGGGCTCGTTCCTGAACCGGACCAGTCGTCTTTAAGGCAATATAATTAATTCCATGTAAGTAGGTTAATAGCAATAAGGCAATTCCGCCAACAACTGAAAGCCAGTTGAAATAATCAAAGAATCCTGCTTGGAAGTTACCATTAGCATCAATTGGCATTCCATGAATCATGCTAACAAACATAATCCCGAGGAAAAACGGAACGATGGCACTACCAATTGCTAACGCCCAATCCCAAATCCGCTTTTGTGGCATTGGACTATTTTTACGGAATTCAAAAGAAACACCACGAATAATTAAACCAGCTAGGATAATCATTAAGATTAAGTAATATCCACTGAAAAGACTAGCGTACCAGTATGGGAAAGAGGCAAACATTGCACCACCAGCAGTGATTAACCACACTTCATTTGCATCCCAAACCGGTCCAATTGTCCGCACAAGTTGATCACGCTCTGATTCATTATGAGCAAGTGTTTCGACCGCCATTCCTACCCCATAATCAAATCCATCTAGGAAGAAGAAGCCGGCAAAAAGCACTCCAATCAATACAAACCATAATAATTGAAGAAAACTCATCTAGAACGCCTCCTTGTCAAATGGGTCAAGAACCTTCTTGAATTTAGGTTCAATTGCTTCCGATGGATCTTTACGTAATTCACGAACAATTAACCAAATTAATGTAATTGCAAGAGTTGTAAATAATACAAAGTAAACAATATTTGATGTCAATAATGATCCAACTGAAACATTTGGCGATACACTTTCGGCAATTGTAAACAAACCATAAACTGTCCATGGAATACGACCAAATTCTGTTACAAACCAACCAGCAGTATTACCGATAAATGGTAAGAAAGTGGTGATTGCAATACACCAAAGTGCCCAGCGGCGTTGTGCAAGTGGTTTCTTGCTCTTTTCCCTAGTCATAATTAATCCAACTAATGAAACTAAGAAAATCCAAGCACCAACTGCACACATAATCCGGAAACTATAGAATAATGTATTTACCGGTGGGTAGTAATCAAGATTCTTGCCGTACTTTTTCTTATATTGGGCATTGAGCTCATTCATCCCGGTAACCGCACCAGTAGTTTTGTGGTATGACAAAATACTTAGGGCATAGGGAATATCGATATTGCCTTTTACTTCATGGTCTTTCATGTCGGCAATACCAACAATTGTCCACGGCGCATGCTTACCAGTAGTCGTGAAGACGTCTTCAGTAGCTGCAAATTTCATTGGTTGTTCTTTGATTAAGTATTGCATCTGGGCATCCCCTAACGCAATTCCACCAATAGAGAAAATCAATGAAATTAAAAGTCCTAAACGCATTGACTTCTTGTAAAACTTCTTATTAGCTTCCGAAAGTTTTTGGTTCTTGAGAAGTTGGAATGCTGTTAAACCAGCAATAATAATACCACCCATCATGATAGCATTAAGGATAACATGCCCAAATTCATACCATAATTGAGGGTTTTTAAGCAATGCACCAAAATTAACCATTACTGCACGGCCACCCTTGATTTCATAACCAACTGGGTGTTGCATGAATGAGTTGGCAGTTAAAATCCATAAAGCAGATGTTAATGAACCAAAACTCGTCATCCAAATGAAGAAAAGGTGTAACCCTGGTTTAACCTTTTTCCAGGTAAATACCCATAAGCCAATAAATGTTGATTCAATAAAGAATGATAGCAAAGCTTCGAGGGCTAATGGAGCACCAAAGATATCACCCATAAACCGTGAGTAATCTGACCAGTTCATCCCAAACTGGAATTCCTGAATCAAACCTGTAACAACACCGACAGCAAAACTAAGTAAGAAAATATTCCCCCAAAATTTTGCCATTTTTTTGTACGTCTCGTCTTTAGTTGAAACGTACATACTTTCCATAATGGCGACGATAAAAGCTGTTCCAATAGAGAAAGGAACAAAGAAGAAGTGATAAACCGTCGTCATGGCAAATTGGAAACGTGCCAGACTAAGAATAGTCATTATAAATACCTCCCTCCGAAGTATATCGATAAAAGAATAGTTGAAACCGTTTCCTGTTTCTCCACAATTAATCATAATACTTGTGATAAATAATTACAATAAATAAATGGCAAATATGTGAAATAATTTTTAAATAAACCGCTTAATTATCAGTTATTTAATCCTTATCAATAGATAAATATTTTTAAGCAATATATGATTACTTTTTCATACTAAGAAAAAAGGAATCGACAATTGCCGATTCCTTTTTAATCTAATTTTAAACTATATTTATAAATATTATAGCTAATAGCATTCTTACAGTAGTCTAACCTATTTAATAAAATGATATAATTTTCATTTATTGTTAAAAATGTTAATTATCCTACTATAAATTGACGCTAAGCTTGTTGAAGTGATTGAAGACGTTCCTTGGCTGCTGCTAATTTTTGTTGCCATTCCGTTGCCTTTTGCCGTTCAGCTTCAACAACCTTTTCCGGCGCGTTATTAACAAACTTTTCATTGCCAAGCTTCTTTTGTGAACGTTCTACTTCTTTTTCAAGTTTAGCAATCTCTTTTTCCATCCGATCTCGTTCCTCATTAAGATCAACCAATTCAGCCATTGGGATGTAAACTTCTGCTCCTGTTAAAATCCCGCTCATCGCAAGCTTAGGAGCTTCAACATCTTTACCAATAGTTAAGTTTTCTGGATGACAGAAACGTTCAATATAGTCACGATTATCATTCAACATCTGAGCCAAGTGATCGTTATCAACCTTTACCAAAATATCAACTGGTTTAGACATTGGCGCATTAGCTTCATTTCGAATGTTACGAACAGCCTTAATCAATTCAATCAAACTATTCATTTGTTCAGTTGCGGCTGGATCATCAAGTTCAGCATTAGCAACTGGGTAATCTGCAACCATAATTGATTCACCATCATGCGGCATTGACTGCCATAATTTTTCGGTAACGAATGGCATGATTGGATGCAACATCTTCAAGGTCTGATCAAGAACGTAACCAAGAATATTCTTAGTATCATTCTTTTCTTCATCAGTCCCGTTATTGAGTTTTTCCTTGGTCATTTCAATATACCAGTCACAGAAATCATTCCAGATGAAGTTGTAAAGCGCCCGACCAGCTTCACCAAATTCAAACTTGTCAAATTGTTCGTTAACCTGCTTTACAGTTGCATTTAACCGACTCAAAATCCACCGATCAGCTAAATCCCACTTACTCTTATCAGGAAGAACAGGGGCAGGCATCTCACCAAGGTTCATGATAACGTAACGACTCGCGTTCCAAATCTTATTAATAAAGTTCCAAGCCGCATCCATCTTAGTGTAGCTAAAACGAATATCTTGACCAGGAGTTGAGCCAGTAATTAAGAACCACCGTAGGGCATCTACCCCGTACTTCTTGATAACATCCATTGGGTCAATACCATTTCCCAAGGATTTACTCATCTTTCGTCCTTGTTCATCACGAATCAAACCATGGAGAAGAACATTCTTAAATGGTGCCCGACCCGTAAATTCAAGCGATTGGAAAATCATCCGGGAAACCCAGAAGAAGATGATATCATAACCAGTAACTAAAGTGTTAGTTGGGAAGTAGCGCTTGAAGTCTGCTGAATCAGTATTAGGCCAGCCCATCGTCGAGAATGGCCAAAGCGCACTGGAGAACCATGTATCAAGGACATCCTTATCTTGTTCCCAATTTTCGGCATCTTTAGGAGCTTCCATACCAACATAAACTTCGCCAGTCTGTTTGTTATACCAAGCTGGAATCCGGTGACCCCACCATAATTGACGAGAAATAACCCAATCATGAATGTTTTCCATCCATTGCGTAAAGGTGTGTTCAAATCGTTCTGGAACGAAATTAACCCGGTCATCAGTATCTTGGTTCTTAAGAGCTGCTTCGGCTAATGGCTTCATCTTAACAAACCATTGTGTTGAAAGACGGGCTTCAACTTGTACCCCTGTCCGTTCTGAGTGACCAACAGAGTGAACAATTGGGTCAATCTTTAACATGTAACCTTGATCTTGAAGGTCCTTAACGATCGCTTCACGAGCTTCAAAGCGGTCCATACCTTCGTATTTACCAGCATTTTCGTTCATGGAAGCATCTTCGTTCATTGTATTCAGTTCAGGAAGATTGTGACGCTTACCTACTTTAAAGTCGTTTGGATCATGAGCTGGGGTGATCTTAACCATCCCAGTACCAAACTCAGGTGTTACATAGTCGTCAGCAATAATCTCAATTTCCCGGTTGACAAGTGGTACCATGACCTTCTTACCAACCAAGTCCTTGTAACGTTCATCATTAGGGTTAACGGCGACCGCTTCATCCCCGAACATTGTTTCCGGACGAGTAGTGGCGATTTCGATGTAATCCTTACCGTTAAAAGTAGTTCCATCAGTAAATGGATACTTGACATGGTAGAAGGCACCCTTATCATCCTTATGAATAACTTCAATATCTGATAAGGCCGTCCGTGCTTGTGGGTCCCAGTTGATGATGTAAGTTCCACGATAAATTAAGCCCTTATTGTAGAGATCAACAAAGACCTTCCGAACAGCCTTATTTAATCCTTCATCAAGGGTAAAACGTTCGCGGTCATAATCCACAGAAATACCCATCTTAGCCCATTGCTGGTGAATAATATCAGCATATTCATCTTTCCAGTCCCAAACTTGTTGAACAAACTTGTCACGACCAAGGTCATAACGAGAAATTCCTTGTTTACGAAGACGAGCTTCAACTTTCGCCTGGGTAGCAATACCAGCGTGGTCCATTCCGGGAACCCATAATACATCATAGCCTTGCATCCGCTTTTGTCGAATGATCATATCTTGTAAAGTTGTATCCCAAGCATGACCTAAGTGCAACTTACCAGTAACATTCGGTGGTGGAATAACAATTGAATATGGGTGAGCCTTTTTGTCACCACTTGGTTTAAAGAATCCTTGGTCAATCCACCATTGATAACGGCCTTCTTCAACCGCCGCTGGATCGTACTTGGTTGACATATCTTTTTCTGTCATGGCAGAAACTCCTTTCAGAAAGCAATCTTCATTTTTATTTTGTGCATTAACTAAAAAACGCCCTATCACAATCGATAGGACGAATCATCGCGGTACCACCTAATTTGAGTATAAAATACTCCACTTTATCATTTCATAACGGTAAATGAACCGGACATACCTACTATTAATTTCAGTATATCAGCTCCCGAACTACCTTCATAAAGTTTAACTAATCCTCTCTCACTATCAGGATCTCGCTTTTTAGGTGCCGCTTTACTACTCTTTCGGTCAATGCTTATTAAAATGTATCATAGCTAAATTATCAAACCTCGTCAAGGCCTAATTAAAGTAATTCAGCAAAAACATCTTCATTTTGGTTTAAATAATCTTCACCAGGATGAATTTCCGTAATTTCAATCCCATCAAGAGCTCGTTGCATTAATCCTTCAATATCAAGTCGTTTTTCGTATTCACGAGCCCGCTCAACGTTTGGCCGGGTTTTTGGCGATGGCGGGGTAAAGACAGTACAACAGTCTTCATATGGAAGAATTGAAAGGTCATAGGTATCAATATCTTGGGCAATTTTAATAATTTCGGTCTTATCAAATGACAATACTGGACGCAATACCGGATAAGAAGTTACATCATTAATCGCCAGCATACTTTCCATTGTCTGAGAAGCAACTTGACCTAATGATTCACCATTAAAAATGGCCAGCCCATGACGCTTAATCATTAAGGCAGCTGCCAACCGAAGCATCATTCGCCGTTGAATTGTCATTAAGTAACCTTCAGGAACTTTTTCCTTGACTGTTTCTTGAATTTCAGCGAATGGCACCTGAATAAACTTAATACTTCCACTATATTTTGCAAGACGTTCAGTTAATTGCTTGGCCTTTGCTAAAGCTTGGGGACTAGTATATGGCGGACTAAAGAAGTGAACCATTTCCATTGAAACACCACGCTTCATCCCAAGGTAAGCAGCTACTGGTGAATCAATTCCACCAGACATCATCATCATTCCTTTACCAGCAGTACCAACTGGCAAACCACCAGCACCCTTAATCGTTTCACTTGAAAGGAAAATCCCATTAAGACGGATCTCAACCCGTAAAGTTAGGTCTGGATGGTGAACATCAACTTTTAATTTATCAGGAAACTTATCTAAGAGGTATCCTCCTAGCTTGTTGTTCATTTCAAAGGTATCAATTGCAAATTGGTGATCTGACCGACGAGTTTCTACTTTAAAGGTAATTGGTTTATCAACTTGTTCAGCGATCATTTGCGCTGCTGCCTCTGCAGTCGCTTCAAAAGTCTTATCAACTTTAATTGATGGAGAGAAGTTTTGAATCCCAAACACTAACTTCAACCGATTCATCACTTGATCATAGTCAGCTCCATTTAATTCAACATGCAACCGATCACGTTGTGCATGTACCTTTACCTGGTCAAAGCTATGAAGGGCCTTTCGTACGTTTACCCCTAAACGATCAATAAAGGACTTTTTATTATGTCCCTTTGTCGAAAGCTCACCATAACGAACCATAATTTCTGTATATTGCACGTTATGTCCTCCTTTCAGATTTTATTCAATAATTTTCTTAAAGCCAGCATATAATTCATCAAATGTTTTATTAAACTGATCAGCTTCTTCAAGGGTATTTTGATCCCCAAGGCTAATCCGAACTGCACTTGTCGCAATATTTTCTGGAACCTTCATGGCAGCTAATGTTCCGGCTTCGGAATGCTTTTTAGACGAGCAAGCACTAGTAGTTGAGATATAGATATCCTTGTCTTCAAAGGCATGAACAATCGTTTCGCCCCGAACCCCTACAATTGCAAAGCATAGTACATGGGATGCGAAACCTTGATCGCGGCCAGAAATCAATTTCACATGATCAAATTTACTTAAATGGTCGTAAATCCGTTCTTTGATTGCCTGTTCACGTTTTACTGATTCCGCTTCATTTTCCTTTACTAACCGAATTGCTTTTGCCATTGCAACATTACCCGGTGTATTTTCAGTCCCATTTCGTAGTGTTCGCTCTTGACCACCACCAGCAATCAAGGGCTCTAACTTACGACCACTCTTGACGTAAACAAAACCGGTTCCTCGTGGGGCATGAAATTTATGACCAGAAAAAGTGGCGAAATCAACGCGATCACTAAATACTTGGTTATCTAATCCTTTACCAATAGCCTGAACAGCATCCACCATAAAGTGAATATTTGGATAATCTTTAAGGATTTCTCCCACTTCTTTAATTGGCTGAACCGTTCCAATTTCATTATTAACCGCCATGATAGACACTAAAATAGTATCTGGACGAATGGCAGCTTTAACATCAGCAGGATTGATCCGTCCTTCTTTATCAACCGGGAGATAAGTAACTTCAAATCCGAAGTCTTTTAGTTGCTCCAATGCATTTTTTACTGCCGCATGTTCAACACTGGTCGTAATAATGTGTTTGCCAAAACGGTGCTTAGCCATTGCAGTTCCTTTGATTACCCAGTTATCTCCTTCAGAACCACCACTAGTAAAAATAATCTCACTAGGCTTAACCCCGAATAGCTTTGCGATCTGCTGGCGTGCCTGTTCTTGAAGATTCCAAGCATTTTCACCAAAATTATGTAAGCTGCTTGGATTCCCCCAAATCTTTTGGCTCACGGTTTCGTATGTCGACAAAACATCCGGTAGTATCTTTGTCGTCGCACTATTATCAAAATAGATCATACTAATTTCCTTCCTAAAAATAATACACAGGGTTGTTACAAATGGGTAACCTACTCTGATTATGATTTCAACAGTATAGGATAGGCTACTGCTGAAGATTTCGACTCTTCTTAAAACGGTTTTATATTATAACAGAAAATTAGCTATTAGGCATTAATTATCACTATCATTTAATAAGAAAAGAGGAGGCTGGAAAAAACTTTGTTTTTTCAACAGCCTCTTTATTTATACGAACATTGTTTAAGATATCGTGGAAATTAACCACAAGGCTCGAGGCTAAGTCCGAACGATAATCAGCCCGTGCCGTGCTAATCACCGTTCTATCCTTAGCCCACCTCCTTGTCGAGAAGGTTAATTCCCACTCACCTTGATTTTTAATTTTTACCAATTTCACGATAATAGGTATCTTCAATTCGTTTATAGCTACCAGGTTCTATTTCTTCTAAAACGGTCGCAATTGCCTCTAAGCTTGCTGTGTAGTTAAATTGCTTAAAAAGTTCTTGAGATTTTTTAGCTGCTGCTGCAATCTTTTCGTTATCACTAAACCGGTTCGCATATTGTTGGAATCGTTCTGTTAATTCTGCACTATCACGAAGAATATCAGTCTTGTCATTTAATGTGTCTAGGTCTGACTCAACGATAATTAGTTGCTTCGTAATTTCATCCATATTGATCTTATATTCATTCAATTCATCAGCTAACTTTTTAATCTCATCGCTGACACCAAAGAAGTAATCTAAGTAATCTTTTGGTAAGCCAGGAAGGTTCAACTGTTCTACTTGCCGATGAATTGTACGAATCTGGGTGGAATATTTTTGAAGCATTTGACGGGCGCGTTGCTCATCAGTCTGTAATTTAGCAACTTCATCGTTAAGCTTCTCTTGACTTTTTTCAATTTCAGTCAAGTTCTTTTGATTAGACTTTTGTCGATCAAGCACCTGACTATAAACAGCCGTTTTATTGGCAACTGCTTCTGCGTCATCACGATACTGCTTAATAATCGCTTTAATTTGTTCACCAAGTTCACGAACGGTTTCTTGTTCATGATTAGTAAGTGTGTAATTCAAACTTAACCGGTCTAATTCTACACTAAGTTCGTCATTTTGCCGTTGAGCATGTTTTGTAAAGTCTTTCATCACTTCAATCAAATGAACAGCTTCATTCTTAGCGTCAATTTCTTTTTGCATTACCCCGTATAAGTAATCAATCTGGTCACTAAGATCTTTATTAGATTGTTCCACGACATCTAATTGTAAATTGTTAAGCTGATCAATCGTCTGGTTCAGTTTAGCTTGGAGTTGTTCAATTTGCTTATCAATATTTTTCTCCGTAAAGTGAAAATTTTGCTTTACAAGTGTCTCATAACCACTTTTTAGCTCGGATAATTGTTCTGGAAACTCGGTTGCAATTGGCTTATAGAGCTGAGGAATCTTCTTAAGGTCTTGTTCAAATTTGTCGTTTTCAGATTGCAAATTGCTTAAAATTTCTTGAGCTGCCTCAATATCACCCTTATTAGTTAAATCAGTAAATTGCGCGAATTGATCCTCCAATTCATTTAACCTGCTATTTAACTGCTTTTCACTGTCTCCATATTCGAAGCTCTTCTCATTTAGTTGCCGGTGGAATTGACGATATTTATTTTTAATCTGCTCGACCGCTTGCTTATGGGTATGTTGTTGTTGACGAAGATGTTGCAAGTCTTTTTGGATCTGTTGAAGAGTTGTTGTTAACTTTGCCAAATCTGCTTGCAAGTCACGAATTTGAGTGTTAATTGTCAGTAACTTGCTCGTCCGTGAATCTGCTAACAATTGGGGAGCTCGTTTATTAAAGGCCGTGATTGCTGGTCGCACTTGTTTTTCATACTTGTTTTTAATTGTTTCGAATTGCTTTTTAGCATCCCCGATTAGTTGCAATTCTTCAACATTTTTGATCTGCTGGTCAACTTTTTGATCTGCTAGCTTTTTCTCGCTTTCCATTAAGTCGTTGATCTGTTTAACAGCTCGTCGTTGATAAAAATATACGCAAGCTAATATTGCTACAACAATAATTAAAATACCAATCAATACTTGAAAAACCACTTTTTCCACCTACTACTTTTTATTGTTTATTGCTCTTGCACAATAATTATCCGTATAATCCTATTCAAAATTATAGCATACCACAATGAACGTGCTTTAGAAGATTTGAAAAAACATCTACGTTTAACAAACTTTTATACTGTTCATCATTCTGCTAAAAAGTTACGAGGTTTCTAAAGAAAAGATTGACTTATTATCACGAACCGTTGTACACTAGGTTTTGTGTAAAATAATGCAGCAGTGAGGAGCAAGCTCGTCAACAGACTGGTGCCTAACGGTGTTTTTAGTAACCCGGCTGCTAGGGTGAAAAATTCAAATCAGCCTGCACGAATGCCAAGCTCACAATCGGATTATTTTACTCCAACTAAAATTATTGGAGGAATTTATTTATGTCTCGTTACACTGGTCCAAGTTGGCGTGTTTCACGTCGTCTTGGCGTTTCACTTTCAGGTACTGGTAAAGAATTAGCACGTCGGGCTTACGCTCCTGGTGACCACGGTCGTGATCGTCGCGGTAAGCTTTCAGAATATGGTACACAATTACGTGAAAAGCAAAAGCTACGTTTTATGTACGGTATGACTGAACGTCAATTCTCAAACCTTTTCGTTCGTGCCGGCAAGATTAAGGAAGGTACTCACGGTGCCAACTTTATGGCATTGCTTGAACGTCGTCTTGATAACATGGTTTACCGTCTTGGTTTAGCTACTACTCGTCGTCAAGCTCGTCAATTAGTTAACCACGGTCACATCACTGTTGATGGTAAGCGTGTTGACATTCCATCATACGAAGTTAAGGTTGGTCAAATCATCGCCGTTCGTGACAAGTCTAAGAACTTAGACATCATCAAGAACGCTGTGGAAGCTGTTGTTTCTCGTCCTTCATACGTTGACTTTGATGCCGACAAGCTTGAAGGTAAGCTTAACCGCATTCCAGCACGTGAAGATATGAACGCTGATATTGATGAAGCTCTTATCGTTGAATTCTACAACAAGTAATCTTATAATTACTATCGTTGTTATATCAACATTCTAATGTTAGTTGGTACTGCAATAGTGTCTCAACTACTAAAAAAAAGCATTCCTAGATTAATTTCTGGAAATGCTTTTTTTATTTTAATTCACTTATTTACATCTCACTTTTTAACCTTCTTAGTATTAAAGTTATCTTTATCATCATTTGGTACAATATGAAATTCACCACGAGCAATTGGCGGTACACTTTTAACAATATCTTCTGCCTTGAAATGCTTCGGTGTATCTGATTCATCCACATATTGACCTTTATGGTGATTGAAAATTACATATAAAATAAAGGGTAAAACTAATACAAACAAATAACTGATAATTAAAATAGCTAAGTATGCGTGATGTGATGATTCAGGAAGATTCGAAGGTGGGACAAACGAGATGAAGAAGGCAAAAATAGAAACCAATAGCCCACAAAAGGCAACGATTGCCTTACAGATTGTTCCTCCAGGAATCTCATACTTCCTTTTTAATTGTTTCTTTTTAAAAATTAAATCAATATAACCAGCAAAGAATAGTAAATAAGCACTTAAATAAATAACAACGGTTAAAGACATAGCAACGAAAAATGAAACATTACTACTGCCCCCACCAAAAGTTAAAACACCATCCCAAATTGAAACTACAATTCCTTGGGTAATAATTAAGGGAACCGGAACTTTATGCTTATTTGTTTTCCGGAAGTATTTCGGAATAATTCCTCGTTGAGCAGCAGCGAACATTCCACGCGACGGACCAACAACCCACGAACTAATTTCTGCCATTACACCAAGGGATAAAGCTAAGGCGATAATTTTAACAAGTAAAGCCAAGTGTGGATCTTGGTAATAAATTAAATACTTAAAAGCTTGTACAACCCCAGCACTTAATGATAGTTCTTTTTGCGGAACAACTGCTGCTACCGCAAATCCACCAAAAGTATCTAGGCAAATAGCAAGAATAACTAATATAAACATTGCCAAGGGATAATTTCGCTTAGGATTTTTAAGCTCATTGATGTGGGTAGCTGAAGCCTCAACTCCCATATAAGCTAGAATGAAAGAAACGAATACTACCATTGTATTTAATCTAGCAAAATCAGGAATAAATGCTTTTGGAGTAAACTTTACTTGTAATGGGCCGCCTTTAACCACATACCAAATAGCAAGTGCAATTAAACAAATAGACGGGAGTAAAATGCCTAAACTAAAGCCCCATTTTGCAATTCGAGCTGTATATTTGGTACCACCAAATTGCGAAAAAACTAATAGCCAAAAAATAATTAAAACTCCAAAAAACTTAACTGTTGGATTAGCATCTAGGGCTGGCCAATTAATAACATATGAAAATGCACCTAAGATAAAGTAGATCATGGTAATGAAACCAACTGTAATTTCAAACCATTGGAAAAAGATTCCAGCAAAGCCAAACCGTTCACCAAGTGTATGAGAAATCCAACTAAAAATTCCTCCACCATTTTTATTCCATCCTTGAACAGTTGCCATTTCCGCGGCACATAAAGCAACCGGTAAAAACCAAAAAATCCCGGCAAGAATTAAATAAAATACTAAATTAAGCTTAGAAGTTGCAAAAGTTGGATACTCATAGACCGCAAGAACCATTGATGCAGTTAGTGAGAAAAAGCCAAATAACGTCAAATTACGTTTTCCTTTATCAACCATCAGCTCACGCGCTTCCTTTCATAAAAAATTCATTTCTTCTCCCCAAGCTATTTCTACCATCAATTAATTTATTTATCAAATAAATAAGCTTAAATAAGCTTTTACGTCCCAAAAATAGACTTATTGCTTGTCGTTTTATATTTATAACAGTATCCTAGCATTTAGGAGGTGATTACTTTGGATCTTAAACAAGTAGTTGATAATAATTTGGCTAAAACTAATTTGGGAAAAGTAGCAAACTATATCCCTGCATTAGGTAAAGTTGATCCTAAGCAACTTGGAATTGCGGTTTATGATTTAAATAAAGATAACATAACAAATGCTGGAAATGCTGATGTTCGCTTTGCAATTGAGAGCATCTCCAAAGTAATTGTTTTTTTATATGCCGCTAAACAACTTGGGCTAAGCAATGTAACGAAACATGTTGGAGCTCGCCAAACAGGATTCCCTTTTAATTCAATTCTGAATATGGAAATTGAAAAAGCACATTATCCTCTCAACCCATTTATCAACGCGGGTGCAATAGAGGTAACATCTTTAATTCAACCATATAATGGCAAAAGTCCTTTCGATCAAATGATTCAATTTGCCCGTGAAATTTGTCATGATCCGCAAATTTCACTTAATTCAGAAATATTTGAGTCAGAAGATCGAACTGGGGATACGGATCGATCATTAGCTTATTACTTAAAGGCCAATAAGATGATACATGCAGACGTAACAACAAGTTTAACAACATACTTTAAACAGTGTTCAATGATGGTCACCGCTATTAGCCTAGCTAATCTAGGCGCAGTCTTAGCAAACAATGGTATTAAGCCTTGGGATAATAAGCGATTAGTTCCTACTGAAGTAGCAACCTATACTAAATCCCTTATGACAACTACCGGGTTATATAACGAATCTGGTACATATTCATCAATTATAGGTGTACCTACTAAGAGTGGTGTTGGCGGTGGCTTAATGTCCGCAGCGCCTAATCGTTTCGGGATTGGTATTTTTAGTCCACCATTAGATAATGCTGGTAACAGTGTTGCAGGATTAGCTGCCCTTGAAGAAATTAGTAATGAACTTAAGATTGATATATTTCAGTACTAATAATTAAGGTTCAACTCACACTAAATTCTTAACAAATGATTTTCTTACTTAAGAATCAGTCTTTATCATTCGAGATATCATGAATGAGTCATAATATAGTTACAAATCCCCTTGATAATTGTAATGAATTATTGAGGGGATTTATGTTTATGAGATCAAATATAGAATTTTAATATGTATGATTAAAACAAAAACTAAAAAATAATTAGCAATTAATATCATTTTGCAATTTTTACAGTAAAAAGTAACACACCAGCCGCAGTTAAATAAACAAAATAATAGCATAATAATTGAAAGGTGGGCATTAAGTGCTATTATTTAAATATAAATAATGATTATTATTTATATTGTGGATAATGAATTAATCAGTACTGAAAATTTGTTATATCTCTTTTGAAAGGAGTAAGAAATGGCTAATACTCAACAAACTAAGAGAAATTTAACGCTTTTCGGTTTCTTTTCTCTGACGGCCTCAATGGTTCTCACAGTTTATGAATATCCAACATTTGCCACCTCAAAGCTCCACTTAATATTCTTCCTTATTCTTGGAGGTTTATTCTGGTTCATTCCAGTCGCCTTATGTGCCGCTGAAATGGCTACCGTTAATGGCTGGAACAATAATGGTGGTGGTATCTTCAGCTGGGTTTCTCATACTCTTGGAAGAAGATGGGGATTTGCTGCTATCTTCTTTCAGTGGTTCCAAATTACCGTGGGCTTTGTTACCATGATTTACTTCATTTTAGGAGCATTTTCATACGTTCTGAATTGGGCCGCCCTTGACGAAAAACCCGCTATTAAATTTTGGGGTGTTTTAATTGTTTTCTGGTTTTTAACATTTTCACAATTCTGGGGAACTAAATATACCGCTTATATTGCTAAAACTGGATTTGTTATCGGAATCTTAATCCCATCAGTAACCCTCTTTTGCTTAGCAATTGCATATGTAGTTACTGGCGGAAAATTACAAGTTCAATTTTCAGCACATGCTTTTATCCCCGATTTTGCTAAGCTAAATACCTTAGTTGTCTTTGTTTCGTTTATTCTAGCTTATATGGGGGTTGAAGCCTCAGCCTCGCACATTAATGAGCTTAAAAATCCTAAACGAAATTATCCTTTAGCAATGTTCATCCTAGTAATCTTGGCAATTTTCCTTGATACTTTTGGTGGCTTTGCCGTTGCTGCTGTCGTTCCACAAAAAGAACTATCATTAAGTGCCGGTGTTGTTCAGGCATTTAAGTATCTGTTGCTTTATTTTAACTCCCATCTTAATTGGTTGGTTAAAATAATCGCCTTAATGATTGCGTGTGGGGTAATGGCAGAAATTAGTTCATGGGTTATCGGTCCTTCGCGGGGAATGTTCGCTACTGCCCAGCAAGGAATTCTTCCCAAAGTATTTCAAAAGACAAATAAGCACAAAGTTCCAACCGTCTTAATTCTCACACAGGGAATCGTGGTTACGATCTGGGATGCAGTCTTAACTTTCGGTGGCGGAAGTAACAATGTTTCTTTTTTTGCAGCGATTTCTTTAACTGTTGTAATTTATCTAGTAGGATACTTACTATTTTTCATCGGGTACTTAGTCCTTGTCTTCAAAAAGAAAGACTTAAAACGTACCTATGAAATTCCTGGAGGAACCGTTGTTAAATCAATTGTTGCTATTTGTGGGTTGATAGTTTCTATTTTTGCACTATTAATCTCTTTTGTTCCGCCAAGCAGTTTACCTACAAGTTCACACCATGCTTACCTTTATGTATTAATAATTAGTTTTGTAATTACGGTCTTATTACCGTTCCTAATCTATGAATTTTATTTAAAGCACGAGCATCATTCGATTAGTACCCCTAAGCATATGCTTGCTAAGGATATTAACCCAACCACCCCACCAATTGCTCGGGGAGAACATCATATCATTGCAAATTCAGACGAAAAAAAACATTCAGCAAATTAACCTAGGAGGTTTTATCTATGGCAGGATTATATGGAAAAAATGACCAAGAAAAACGCGATGTGTTAGACCCTATTTTCGGTTCATACACTTCTGATCATGCACTATCAAAATATGAATTAAATAAGGAACCTGTTCCTCCAGAAATTGCTTATCGAATTGTCAAAGATCAATTAATTGATGAAGGAAATGCCCGTGAAAATTTGGCTACTTTTTGTCAAACTTATATGGAGCCAAAAGCAACTCAAATTATGGCAGAAACAATGCAAAAAAATGCTATTGACAAATCAGAATATCCACGAACTGCTGAACTTGAAAACCGTTGTGTAAATATTATTGCTAAATTATGGCACGGTCAAAAAGATGAAGACTACATGGGAACTTCAACAGTGGGATCTTCTGAAGGTTGTATGCTTGGTGGTTTAGCAATGAAGTTTGCTTGGCGAGAACGAGCCAAAAAATTAGGGCTTGATATTAATGCCCGAAAGCCAAACTTAGTAATATCTTCTGGATATCAAATTTGTTGGGAAAAATTTGCAACATATTTTGATGTTGAGCTACGGACAGTTCCAATGGATGAAGAGCACCAATCGCTTAATATGAATACAGTTATGGATTATGTCGATGAATATACTATCGGTATCGTAGGGATTATGGGAATTACTTACACCGGTCGTTATGACGATATTGCAAAATTAAATGATCTAGTTGAAGAATACAACAAGACAACAGATTACAAAGTCTATATTCACGTTGACGCTGCTTCTGGTGGATTCTATGCTCCATTTATGGAACCTGACATTAAATGGGACTTCCAACTAAAGAATGTTGTTTCAATTAACGCGTCAGGCCACAAGTATGGTTTAGTTTATCCTGGTATTGGTTGGGTATTATGGCGTGATAAAAAATTCCTACCTGACAAGCTAATTTTCAAAGTTAGCTACTTAGGAGGAGAATTACCAACAATGGCAATTAATTTCTCACGCAGTGCCTCACAAATAATTGGGCAATACTACAATTTCGTTCGTTTTGGCTTTGAAGGATATAAAAAGATTCAAAAACGTACTCATGACGTTGCAGTTTACCTAGCAACTGAAATTCAAAAAATGGGTATGTTCGAAATGGTTAATGATGGTTCTCAAATTCCAATTATTTGTTACAAGTTAAAAGACTTAACTGCACAAGACTGGTCGTTGTATGATTTAGCTGATAGATTGCGTATGCAAGGATGGCAAGTTCCTGCTTACCCACTTCCAAAGAACTTAGATACAATTGAAGTACAACGAATAGTATGTCGTGCTGATTTCGGAATGAGTAGAGCTCACGAATTTATTGATGATATGAAGCGTGATATCGAAGCTTTAAATAATTCAACATTAGTAGGACATAAAACAACTGAGCTTAAAAAGTATGGTTTCACTCATTAAACCTTAGAATAATTAATAAAGAGATCTAAACAAGCATAACAAACTTGCTTAGATCTCTTTTTATTTCGGTAAAACATTCAAAATATACAGCAATGCAATAAAAACAAAAAACATGCTCCACATTACAACATTTACTTCTTTGCGACGTCCTGCAGCAACCATTAAGATCGGATACGTAAGAAAACCAAATGCAATCCCATAAGAAATGTTATAAGTTAACGGAATTCCAATAGCAACCAAGAATGACGGCAGTGCAATTTCAAATTTATCCCATTCGATATCTTTCAAGGCGGAAACCATCAATACTCCGACCACAATTAAAGCGGCGGCGGTCACTTGAGTAGTAACAACTTCAAGTAAAGGAGAAAAAGCCATACTTAAAATAAAAAGCGTTCCCGTTACAATCGCAGTCAGACCGGTTTTTCCACCTACCGCAATACCGGCTGAGGATTCAACATAGGCAGAAGTTGGGGTTGTTCCCATTACCGCCCCTCCTAACATCGAAAGCGAATCGGCCATTAAAGCCCGACCAATCCGGGGCATTTTATTATCTTTCATTAATCCTGCTTCTTGCGCTAACCCAACTAAGGTTCCAGCAGTGTCAAAGAAAGCTACCAACAAGAAGATTAAAACAACAGCCCACATCTTTGGATCAGTCATTGTTGGCAAGAACTTAATTCCCACCCCAAAAGTTGGTTCTAAGCTAGGAGCCATTGAAATTAAATGATCCGGCATCTTAACCAATCCCGTTAACAGACCAAGAAGCGTTGTTGCAACTAAGCCGATAAAAATTGCTCCCGGAACCTTTTTGACCATTAAAATTGCAATCAAAAAAATCCCAAAGATTGTAATCCAGGTTGTAGGAACTGTTAGCGATCCTAATTCAACTAGTGATGATTTACTTGAAACAATGATTCCACCACCCTGCAAACCAACAAAAGAGATAAATATTCCAATCCCCGCAGCCATTGCATATTTCAAATCTTTAGGAATAGCATTAATTACAATCTCCCGCACTTTAAGGAAAGACAAGATCGTAAACAAGACAGAGGCAACAAAAACACCAGCCATTGCCTTTTGCCACGGAATTCCCATTGCCAATACAACCGAATAAGTGAAGAAAGCATTATCACCTAATCCCGGAGCAATCGCAATTGGATAATTAGCCAAAATCCCCATCAAAAAGCAGCCAATAATTGCTGATAAAGCAGTTGCAGTAAAAACCGCTCCTTTATCCATTCCGGCTACTCCTAGTACGCTCGGATTAACAAAAAGAATATAGGCCATTGAAACAAAAGTCGTCAATCCAGCTAAACATTCTTGTTTAATATTCGTGCCGTTTTCTGACAAATGAAAAGTTCGGTCGAAAAAGTCGATTGTTCGTGTTTCTTCCAAAATACACACCCCAAATAAATATGATAGTGTGATCATTGCATATAATTATCTGATTTTCAACGCTAATATTCATTTTATATCACAAATGATTCTAAAATCAACCTAGAAACTAATATAAACATCCGTAAAAAGCGAACAATGCAGAAAACTAAGATAGCTTTAAAGATGTAAAAGAGACCGAAAAATTCAATTTTCCGATCTCTTTTCTTTTATCAGCATAAACCGCAGTTAATCCTTAATAACTTTTGTCCGTGGATTATGAGGCTTTTCTACTTTTGAAATTACACCCTTAGCTACTAATTCTTCAATTTGTTCCGGATCATAACCAAGCGAAGATAGAATCTCTTTATTATTTTCACCAAGATCTGGGGCCCGCTTATAGGTTGGTTTATAGTTTGACATCGTAAACGGCATCCCCACCGTCTTAAATTCGCCGCGATTTCCTCCCTGATTAATCTTAACCAGGGTACCGTCTTTATTTAAGTCTGGGTCATTTTCAAGCTCGTGCCAATCTAAAACTGGGCCGACTGGTATACCAGCCTCTCCAAGTTTTTTAGTTAACTCATACTTATCGTAATTCTTGGTATACGATTCAATCAAGGGGTAAATTTCTTGCTTATGGAGCTGGCGATGTTCCCAATCCTTAAAGCGTTCATCAGTAGCCCATTCAGGATGGCCCATCGTATTAGCAATTGTCTCCCAGCTTTTGTTTTTATTTTGGATAACAATATAAACATAGGCATTAGGATCCGTTTCCCAACCTTTTGCCTTATAAGTCCAGCCAATCACTTGTCCACCTTCACTATTTTCAGATCTAGGAATTGCTTTCCCCCATTTATAGTTAGGATAGACTGCATAGAATGGCAATGCTCCAAGATTGTCTAACATCAATTGATCCCGCAATTTAATGCGACAAAGGTTAATAACTGCATCCTGCATTGATTGATAAACATAGCTCCCTTTACCAGTGTGCTCTCGTTGTAGCAAAGCAGCTAAAATTGCAATCGTTAAATGCATTCCAGAATTAGAATCTCCTAATGCGGCCGCAGACTGTGTTGGAATATTTGCATCTCCTTCATTCCATCCCGTTGCCGAAGCCGCACCGCCAGCAGATTGCGCAACCGGTTCAAAGGCTTTTACATTGGCAAAACGTGATCCCTTATTAAACCCTTTTAACGAGGCCATGATTAAGCGCGGATTTAATTCGTGTACTTTTTCCCAGCCAAAACCTGCCCTAGTCGCCGCACCAGGCCTGATATTCTCCACAAAAACATCAGCCTTCTTGAGTAAGTCATACATTATTTTTTGACCTTCTGGAGTTTTAATATCAAGAGTTAATGATTTTTTGTTTGCGTTTAATTGTAAATAATAAAGGCTCCATGAATCTTTAATATCAAGCAGTTCATTACGAGTTGGGTCTCCGGTATTAGTTCGTTCAATTTTAATCACTTCCGCTCCTAGCCATGCTAAAAGCTGAGTACAAGAAGGCCCCGATTGAACCTGCGTCCAGTCAACAACTTTAATCCCTTTTAATGGTGCATTTTCACTTTGTTCAGTCATTATGATGGCTCCTCTCATTTTCTTCAAGTGGTTGTAAATTAAGCTTTGGATTTAGATTCCCAATATGGCCAGATTCTTTTCCCATCGATGGTGCAATTTGAACATTAATAATATTTGGTCGTCCCGAGTCAACAGCTCTTGCAAAAACATTTTTCATCTCATCGTAATTACTTACAAAATAATTATCACCACCAAAGGCCTTAGCCATTAAATCATACCTGGCAGTTGGATCAAGAGTAGTTGGCCCAAGTTGATTGGGAACAACTTGGCCGATTCCGTTATAAATTCCGCCATTATTGATAATAACAACCGTAATTGGCAACTTATATCGACAAATCGTTTCAATCTCCATCCCATCAAAACCAAATGCACTATCACCATCAAGCGCAACAACATGTTTCCCTGTTTCAACTGCCGCCGCAATTGCATAACCAAGGCCAACACCCATGACGCCCCAAGTTCCCGTGTCGAGTCGATGACGGGGGAGTTGCATTCCAATCATATCTCGTCCAATGTCAAGCGTATTAGCCCCCTCACTGACTAGATAGGTATCTGGATGTTGTTGGAAGTATTCAGCAATAGGCGCAATTTCTCCATAATAGCCAAATTTTTGTGCTACTTTACCATTAGCAATTCGTTGCGCGAATTTTTTGTCATTTTTCTCAGTATCTTGCGCAATTTGCTCTAACCATTCTTCGGGCGCTTGATATCCAGTTGCCAATAGCGCTGGAACCAATTTATCTAAAATCGACTTAAGGTCTCCTTGGAGCGGGGCACTAATTGGCTGTGAGGAATCAAACTGTGTGGCATCGATGTCTAGCTGAACAAATTTTGCTTGCGGGTTAAATTGTGGTGCATCCCCATATGAAAGCATCCAGTTTAAACGGGCACCAATTACAATTACTACGTCAGCAATTCGTAGTGAAAGAGAACGAGCCGCTGCAGCAGAATGAGGACTATCATCTGGAATTAGCCCTTTTGCCATCGACATTGGCAAAAATGGAATATTCGTTTCGGCTACTAATTGTTGCACTTGGTTTTCGGTCCGATCATAGGCAGCCCCTTTTCCTAAAATAATAAGGGGCTTTTTTGCGTTCTTGATTAAATCAACCGCCCGTGATATTGCTTCATCATTAGGTACCTGTTTAGGGGCAGGATCAATTAACTTATAAACACCCAAATTAGATTGATTAGCAGCAGCAGCATCTTCTTGAACAATTGTGTCAGCTGGAATATCAAGATAAACACCACCAGGGCGGCCTGAAACTGCTGTCCTAATGGCTCTTGCAACAGCTAATCCCATATCTTCCGCTCGATCAACCCGATAAGCTTTTTTGCAGAAGGGTTTTGCCGCATTATATTGGTCAAGACCTTCATAATCGCCCTGTGATAAGTCAATAATATGGCGTTCAGACGAACCTGAAATCATAATCAATGGAAAACAATTCTTAGTAGCTTGAGCCAAAGCTGTTAATCCATTCAAAAAACCGGGTGCTGAAACAGTTAATGCAACGCCAGGTTTTTGCGTTAAGTAACCAGTTGCTGCGGCGGCATTAACTGCTGAATCTTCACGGCGAAAACCATAATATTTCATTCCGCGTAATTCAGCGAGCCGCGCTAAATCGGTTACTGGGATTCCAACTATTCCATACATCCGGTTAATATTATTCTTTTGCAAGGCCTTGATTAATAAATTGGCACCTGTCTTATTTAAAGAATCGCCTACCATAATTTGACTCCCTTCTATCATTAAAAATTTAATAGAATCAGTGTACTGTTGATAGTTTTGTATACAATTCTTTTATAAGCCAATTCAAAAAGATTGGCAAATAATATGATTACTTTACCAGTTCGAAAACTAATTTTTCATCAGTAGACAGATCTTCACGAAAATGATAACCGCCGATATTAAACCGCTTGACGCCTTCAATTGTTTGAATTTGGTTTTCTGCTAAATATCGCACCATGTTCCCACGAGCCATTTTAGCTAATGTTGCTTTTTGTTTTATCTTCCCATCTATTTCTTCGCCAAAAATACATTTGATAAATCGATCGTGCGTTTGTAGATAAGGAGTAATTGCCTTTTCGTATTCGACCGAGGCTAAGCTAATTACTAAATCATTATTCTTATAGAGTTCACGATAAAGTTGTTCTCCCCAAAAGTCATAAAGATTCTTATATCCATTCACTGGCGCCATGTCACCCATCCCTAAGCGATAAGGTATTATTCCATCAAACGGCCGTAAAATACCATAAAATCCTGATAATATCCGTAAATTGTCTTGAACATATTTCAGCCCATCATCCGAAAAAACACTTGGCGCCATATATTGATATTGCAGACCAGTAAAGGCAATAATTGCTGGCGTCAAATTTCGTTGAAGATCCATTTGTTGGAGCCATTGATAATTTTTCATTGCTAAACGCGAGCTGCAATTCCCCCATACTTTGTGTAACTCATCATAAGATAAACTCCTCATCCACCCTAAGATACCTTTTGTCTGCTGAAGAAATTCCGGCAAATCTTTGTAAAGTAAGGAGTCGGTATCAACTTGCATTGTTCGTGCTGGAGAAATGATTATTTTCACATATCTCATCCTTTCAAAATTTTTTTGTAAGCTTTTTCAGCTAATTGGTCTAATTAGATTTATGTTTCCTACATCCGCTTGATGATTGCGCTTTCAGTAAATCGTTTCAATAATTTTGGTATAGGATAAATCCCGTCATTTCAGCTTGTGAAGCGCTTGACAAGCTTTTTTGATGGTTGTAAATTAATTCATCGTAGAGAGAAAGTGAATAACTTCACCAAATGATTGGTCAAGTTGGAAGGGAGAATATAAATGGAACAAGAAAAAGTTCCAGTACAAGGTCAAGTTGCCGAGCGAACAATTTCATTAACTGCTAGTTGGGCATACTTTGCACTGTCAATTGTTATTAACTCAATGGGGAACGTCCTAACACTTGTTACAAGTTCACACGTCCACCCACAATTTCTTGGCTCCGCTTATTGGACAGCCGCAGAAAACAACCTAGGGATTGCCGTTTTAGGGAATAATTCAATGACCCTTTTCTGGGCTTTCATGGTCTTAGGGATGTTAACTTCTGTCCTCAACGCAATTTTGATGCATAAGTGGGACTGGCGACGAATTGGTGGTAATTTTATTTTCATGTTGCCATTTTCTATTTTTATCCAGTGGTTCTCTGACATCTTTAACCGAATTATGCCGGATGCCACTACTTTACCGATGATTATCCTATATGTTTTCATTAACTTCTTAGGGGTTGCTTTCATCGGAACCGCCATTTCAATTTATCAGCGTGTCAACCTCGTGTTACACCCCGCTGATGACCTTTTCCAAATTATTCGTTTCCGTTATTGCCATGGTAACGCAACAATTGCGATGTGGTTATCATACATTCCACCAACAATTATGGCAATTATCGCTGCATTCATGCAAGGCGGTATTTACAACTTTGGATTAGGAACATTATTTGCCCTTGCCTTCCAAGGTGCAATTACTGGTTGGGCAGACCGTTATATCTTCCCTAAATTAAAGCACCAGGCACTTGATATTGGTAATTAAAATTTATACAGGAGTGATTTTATTATGGCATTTAACAAGAGTTTAGCAGGTTACTTTGATGATGTACAACACATTGGGATTCCTACTGATGATATGGCAAAAACAATTGCTTTTTGGGAAAAGCTTGGTTTCAAAAAGCTTGGTGAATTTGATACTGATGACCAAGGAAATGAAGTTGTTTTCATGCAATATGGCCACCTCACTTTAGAAATCTGGACTGGTGACGGTGCCGTTCACGAAACGGGTGCTATTAACCACATTTCCCTTAATACTAGCGATGCTGACGCGGCTTTCAAGGCTGCTAAGGCTGAAGGTTTCAAACTAAAGGACGATGAAGTTCAACACCTTGACTTCTGGGATAAGGGAATTAAGTTCTTCAACATTGAAGGTCCTAACAGTGAAACAATCGAATTCTGTGAAATTGTAAAATAAAACACCAAAGGCGAGGCCGGAAGAATTTTTCCAACCTCGCCTTTTTATAAGATTTTTTAATTAGACCTATGATTTTTTACCATATTGATGTGGGCGGTATCCATTATAAAATTGAAAAATGGCAAGAACAATATTAGTCCAATTCATCAACCGAAACCAAGGAGCAATTCCGCCCCCGCCATTGCTGGCAGCATAAAATGTCCAAAAACCAATTACTACTGCCACTACATTTATCCAGGCAAACGTTCTTGACATCATCCGATTATTAAGGCGCGCAATTGTCCAGACTAGATTGACAATAAACCAAAATGCTAAAACCCAAAATACTGCACTAAACATAATAATCACTTCCCTTATATGTTAGCCTATTTTATGTTTCTTCATAGTCATGATATAACAAAAATTATAATATTATCAAGAAATATAGTTTTCCATATTTCGTGTTACAATTGCATGATAAGGAGGCGTTCAATATGTCTGAACAAGAAAAAAGTGCTGCTCAACAGCGAATCGACAATGCTGTTTACGGTACACCAAAAATCAAGCCTGATGAACAGCGAAAATACCTCGGAACATTCCGTGAACGCGTCTGTCTAACAATTAGTGTTCAAGAACTACAGGAACAAGATTGGACACCGGCATTAACTGCCGAGTTAGATCGTGGAATTGGCAACCTTGTTTTTATCAACGGTAATCTCCCTCACGACGAAATTCATCCATATATTCAAACTGCCGCTAAAGATAATGCCCAGTTTACATTAAAAACTGATCCGGAATATAAAACTGACCCAGATTCATTAGCAGTTGTCGTGGCGGCAAAAACAGCTGTTTACCAATCACCAGTCGACGTCAAAAAACGATATCCTAATCTGGTAAATTCAAATAATAGTACGGCTGAAAAAAACAATGACCAACACCAAAGCTTTTTCCACCACCTCTTCCATAGAAAGGATCGTGGCTAATATATGCAACAACCACTTGCTTATCGAATGCGGCCACGAACATTAGATGAAGTGGTCGGCCAACAACACCTTGTCGGACCAGGTAAGATCATCTCACGCATGGTTAAGGCAAAAATGCTTTCTTCAATGATTCTGTACGGTCCTCCTGGAACTGGTAAGACCAGCATTGCCAGTGCGATTGCTGGTTCAACTAAATATGCTTTTCGAAAACTAAACGCGGCAACCGATACAAAAAAAGATTTACAAATCGTCGCAGAAGAAGCTAAGATGAGCGGAACGGTGATTTTACTACTCGACGAAATCCATCGGTTAGATAAAGTAAAACAAGATTTTCTTCTTCCCCACCTCGAAAACGGACGAATCATCCTCATTGGGGCAACAACAGAAAATCCATATATTAGTATTAATCCCGCAATCCGCAGTCGGACGCAAATTTTCCCAGTTCACCCGCTTTCAACTGATGAAATGAAGACCGCTATTCAGCATGCATTAGTTGATAAAGAACGCGGCCTGGGCAATTTACCATTAGTCCTTGAAGAAAACGCCGAGGACCAACTAGTAGCAGCGACCAATGGTGATCTTCGAAGTGCCTTAAATGGGTTAGAACTTGCTGCCAAATCAACTGATCCAAGTGAAGACGGGAAAATCCATCTTACACTACCGATTATTGAGGAAAGCGTCCAGAAAAAGGCATTATCTGCTGACAAAGATGGTGATGCTCATTATGATGTTATCTCAGCCTTTCAAAAGTCTATTCGCGGGTCAGATACTGATGCGGCCCTCCACTATCTTGCTCGTTTAATTGAAGCTGGTGATCTTCCTATCATTGCACGACGTTTAATGGTCACAGCCTACGAAGATATTGGGCTTGCAAATATGCCTGCTGTGCAACGAGCTGTTACGGCAGTTCAAACTGCAGAACGAGTTGGCTTTCCAGAGGCACGAATTCCCTTAGCAGATGCTGTTATTGAATTATGCCTGTCACCAAAATCCAATTCGGGAATTAATGCAATTGACGAAGCTCTTGCTCAAGTTCGCCAAGGTGGCTTTGGTGACGTTCCCGCTCACCTTAAAGATGCCCATTATAAGGGAGCTGCTAAGTTAGGTCACGGGATAGACTATGATTACCCTCATGACCATCCCCAAGATTGGGTAGCTCAACAATACTTGCCTGACCGAATAAAAAATGCCCAATACTACCAACCCAAAAACAATGGTCGTTTTGAAGCCAGTTTGGGCCGACAATATTGGCAATTACGGAAGGCTCAGCAGCATATTTTACGGGGTAAACATCATCCGAGCAAATAATTGCACCAACCACTTAAAAATGCTATTATAAAAGTGAAAATTCTGTAGTGTACGCGTTGTCTAAACGCAGGTTTGCCTTACAGTCTTATTACTTTGGGACTAGTGCATTGCCTTTTGGACAACATGCCTTTACACTTGGTAGTTGAATATTAGGCAGCCGTGTCCCACCTGTCTTAAACACAGGTCAACACTGAATGACAATTAACGGCACCAACGGAGTTTTCGTACATATTTAGTGAGGGTGAGAAAGATTTTTGCTTTTTCTCACCCTCATTTTAATTTCATTATAGATAGGATAGATTTTTATGTTGTTACCGCTTCTAATGACCCTTTTTGGTTTGATTGCTCTTTTTGAAGGGATCTTTCTCTTAACCCACATCCATAAGCCATTTCTTGTTTTTGACCCTACTAAAAGCAAATACTTAGCTCCACAATTAAAAAATTGGGGAATTGTAATGACTATTGTCGGTATTCTAAGCATCATTTCTGGATGGACAAACAATACCGGCTTCCTAGTTATTATGGTAATCATCGGCTGTGTCAGCGAAACATTAATGGCTTTTGCAATTACTGCTGATTTTCGCGTAAATCATCGCAAGTAATGTTTCGTAGGCGCTTTACGCTCAATAGTGAAAAAGTGTATAATAAGTATACAATATAAAGATTTCAGGAGGGCACTACAATTATGGCACAAGAATACAAACACATTTTAGTTCCTGTTGACGGTTCTAAAGAAGCTGAATTGGCTTTTAAGAAAGCTGTTGCTGTAGCAAAACGTAATGGTGCAGACACCGAATTACGTTTACTTCACGTTGTTGACACACGTGCATTCCAAAACATTTCTAGTTTCGATACTTCAATGGTTGAACAAGTTACAGAAACTGCAAAGAAGACTTTAGACAAGTACATCGACTATGCTAAAGAGCACGGTGTTGAAAATGCTAGTTACTCCATTGAATATGGTGCTCCAAAGACAATTATTGCTCGGGACATGCCAAAGGAAATGGGTGCTGACCTCATCATGATTGGTGCTACTGGGCTAAACGCTGTTGAACGAATTTTGATCGGTTCTGTTACCGAATTTGTTACTCGAACAGCCATTTGCGATGTTCTAGTAGTACGGACCGATTTGGATAACAAACCAATCGAAAATCCAAAGAAGCGTCGGTTCTAAATATCAAGATAAAATCAATCAAATGCTTCATAAGCGTTAGCGGGTTGCTAATTATATGGAGCATTTTTTATATATTCAAAACTAATTTTATTAAGATAGGAGCGCAAAGCATTGGAAGTGAAATATGAAACAGTAAAGCAAACTTTACGAAACGAAATTATTGATGGAAAATATAAAATCAATGAAAAACTGCCAACTGAAAGTGCCTTAATGAAACGTTTTAATGTATCACGTTATACAATTCGTCGCGCTGTTGGTTACCTTGAAAACGAGCACTATATTTACCGTATTCAGGGTGGTGGGATGTTTGTTCAAGACTGGCAACGCGATTGGACAAAAAGTGAAAAGAATAAAATCATTGGGGTAATCAGCACTCATATGGCTGACTATATCTTCCCTCCAATCATTTCTGGAATTGATAGCGTGGTAACAGAACAAGGTTACTCAATGATTGTGGGAAATACGCTTAATGACCATAAACGCGAACGCCAAACAATCTTAAATATGTTGGATCTTCAAATCGCTGGGTTAATTATTGAGCCGACTGAAAGCGCCATGCCTAATCCTAACTTAGACCTTTATCGGCAAGTCCAGAAATATAAAATTCCAACAATCCTATTTCACTCTACTTATCCTGGCTTTGATTTTCCTTCTTTACTGACAAAAGACCGGGAAGCAGAGGAGAATTTGGTAAAATACCTCTTTAGCCTCGGACATACTAATATTTTAGGAGTATTCCAAATAGATGATCAGCAAGGCGTTGACCGCATGGGTGGAATGATCAAAGCCTATCAAGATAACAATATCCCCACCACTAAATCAAATGTTATTATGTACCAATCAAGCGAAGACTATGAAGATATTATCAAAAAAGTCGACATGATGCTTAATAGTAATAATGATATTACTGCGATTGCCTGCTATAATGACCGCCTTGCCACAAGAGTTATTAGTCATCTTCAGAAACAGGGAAAACAAGTGCCAACTGATATTTCAGTAATAGGTTTTGATAACTATGAAATGGCACAAATTATCTCCCCTAGCCTTACTACAGCTAATCACCCCAAACGTCAACTAGGTGAAGATGCTGGGGAAATGATCTTAAAAATGATTGCAGGCGAAGAAGTCACTTCAAAAGTTTATACCCCAACGATAATTAAGGGACAATCTACTGCTCCGCTTATTACAAAGGAGAATTCCAATGAATAATGATGTAAAACAATTATTGCTTGCTGATGGTCAATCAATGCCTCAAGAAGGATTTGGCTTATATAAAATTACTGATCAAAGTACGATTACCTCCGCGATAAAGTATGCCTATGATGCCGGCTATCGTCTTTTTGATACCGCGCAATTATATAAAAACGAAGCAGAGGTTGGAAATGCTTTACAGGAGCTTGATTTACCCCGTGAGGACCTTTTTATTACCACAAAAGTATCTGAGCCTAATCAAGGGTTTAAGCAAACGATTGACTCTGTTAAGGACTCCCTTCAAAAGTTGAAGCTCGATTATGTTAACCTTTTACTTATTCATTGGCCAATTGAGCGAGCTTTCTTTGATACTTGGGCAGCCCTTGAAGAATTAAAGAAGGAAGGTCTGACTCGTTCAATCGGTGTTAGTAACTATCAAATGATTCACCTTCAGTATCTTGCTACTCAAGCGCATGAGATGCCCGTCGTCAATCAAATCGAACGTCATCCTCGCCTAAACCAACAACCCTTGCTCCAATACGATAAGGAACATGATATTATTACCCAGGCGTGGAGTCCGCTTGGGCGTGGAACCATCCTCGACAATCCAACCCTCAATAAGATCGCTGCTAACCATCATAAGTCTGCTGCTCAAGTTGTCCTTCGCTGGCATTTGCAAAGCGGGGTTGCCTTCATTCCGAAGTCGGTGCATGAAGCGCGAATCAAGCAAAATATTAACATCTATGACTTCACATTAAGCGACGAGGAAATGACTGCTATTAATAACTTAAATAACTTTACACGCGTCGGTAAAGAACCAGCACTAGTTTACGAATATAACCTTAAATATTAAGAATGATAAAGGGAACCAAGATAACGGCCGTCACATGACCATATCTTGGTTCCCTTTTTGCGTTAAAAATAACCCGGGAAATAATCAATTATTCTACATATGGATTCTCTTTAATGATCCGTGCTGGATTACCGGCAATAACAACATTATCACCAAACGACTTTGTCACTACACTTCCAGCACCAACAATTACATTATTACCCAAAGTTACACCTGGACAAATAATTGCCCCGCCACCAATCCACGCATCATCCCCAATGGTGACATCCTTACTTTGGCCGTAAGCTCCATTGCGTCGTAATCGTGGGTCAAGGGGATGATTGACAGTATAAATCTGCACTCGCGGTCCCAATAAACAATGCTTCCCAATCCGAATTGGACTTACATCAAGCATGACACAATCATAGTTAGCGAAAAAATCATCATCTACATAAATGTTATAACCATAATCACACTTGAATTGCGGATGAACCTCACATTTTTCGCCAACGTGTCCGAATAATTGACGAATCACAGTATTGCTTGCAGTCGGATTCATCTCGCCAAGAGCATTGAAGCGCTCAACTAATTGACGGGTATATTGGCGCTCTTTAACTAATTCGGAATCGTAAACGTTAAAAACTTCCCCTGCTAGCATTTTCTCTTTTTCAGTTTTCATTTTTCCATCTCCTGATAAAAAATGGTTCTACTCGTCTCGAGGTTTGCCGAGTAGAACCATTTTGAGGATTTTTAATTAAAATTGACTATTCAATAAAATCAACTTTAACATCTAACATTCCGAAAAGATCTTTAATTTGTTGTGGTTTCAAACTGAAGCTCAAGATTGTGTGGTGGCCACCACCAGCGTGCATCCAGCGTTCAGCACCTTCCTTTAAGCCAACAGTTGGTGTCCATAACTGCTTAGCAACTGGAAGATGAGGCGTTTCAGCTTCTGGCTTGTGACAATCAACTGAGTAGCCAATAACCTTGTAACCATCGTTGAAGTATGAAAGGGTAACATCGACAGCCTTACCTTCACGACCAGTAAATACTAACCGTGCTGGGTCATCTTTACCACCAATGTCTAATGGGTGAACTTCAACCCGTGGCTTATCTGAAGCAATTGTTGGGTCAACTTCAAGCATGTGTGAACCAAGAATTGCTTGGTGACCTGGACGAAGATCTAATGTGTAGTCTTCCATAAAGGCAGTAGCAACATTATCAGCAGCAATCTTCAATAAGCGGTCCATTCCGGCAGACTTCCAATCACCTTCAGCACCAAAGCCGTAGCCATCACGCATCAATAATTGAGCAGCTAAGCCAGGCAATTCTTCAAGACCATGCAAGTCTTCAAAGTTAGTGGTAAAGCCAGTATAGCCTTTTTCATCCATAAACTTCTTCAAACCAAGGTATTCACGAAGTTGGTAACGAACTGAGTGTTCATAGTGTTCCTTAGTATTGTCACCTTGGACCATTTCGTAGCGACTTGCTAGGTCCTTGTAAGCAGCATCAATTTCATCTTCACTGATACCATTTACATATTCTACTAAGTCACTTACTGGCCAGTAGTCAACAGTCCAGCCAAGGAACATTTGAGCTTCAACCTTGTCACCTTCAGTAACGGCAACATTCCGCATTGTATCACCAAAACGAACAATCTTAATGTTAAAGCTTTCGTTGTAAGCAACCGCAACATTTTGCCAGTCAGCGATTTCTTCTTGAACTTCTTCATCACCCCAGAAGCCGTAAACAATCTTGTTATGCTTTTGTAAACGAGCGTTAATGTAAGCATATTCACGGTCACCATGAGCTGATTGGTTTAAGTTCATGTAATCAAAGTCAATGGTGTCATATGGAATCTTGTTTAAGTATTGAGTTGCTAAGTGAAGTAGTGGCTTTTGTAAAAGCTTAGTTCCCCGAATCCAGTTCTTTGCTGGTGAGAAGGTATGCATCCATGTCATAACACCGGCAACGTTGTCATTGTAGTTAGCTTCCTTCATAAACTTAGTGATTCCTTCAGCAGTTGTCATAACACCCTTGAAGACAACCTTGTAAGGCAATTTACCACTTTCGTTTAACTTATTAACAATATCTTCAGCATCAGTAGCAACTGACTTTAATTGTTCTTCACCGTAAAGGAATTGACTACCAGTAACAAACCAAAATTCGTAATTCTTAATATCCATGAGATTACACTCCTTTTATCCTAAAAAAGTTTTTAAATGTAGCTACCAAATTAATTAAGCGTGAACTGCATGATCTTTTGAATGCGCATTATTTTGTCCGTAATATGCATTCGCACCATGCTTGCGGTAATAGTGTTTGTCCAATAAGTATTGTGGTAAGTGAAGGTCTTGGTGCGTTAATTGCATTGCATGATAATCTTCTTCTGCCACAACTTCTAACACCTTAGCATTATAAACTGCTTTGTCAGGTGTTGGGCCCCAGGTAAATGGACCATGTTGCATTACTAATGCCGCTGGGGTTGCCTCATAGTCCAAGCCCCGTTCCTTGAATGAACGAACAATTACCTTTCCTGTATTACCCTCATAGTCTTCTTCAATTTCTTCCTTCGTCAAAGCATCTGCGGCTGGAACATCGGTATAGAAAGTATCAGCGTGAGTGGTATTCATCGCTGAAACATCCATCCGTGCAGCTGCAAATGCTACTGCCCATGGTGAATGAGTATGAACGACCCCACCAATCTTTGGGAAGTGATTATAAAGGTAAGTATGAGTAGGTGTATCACTGGATGGATTCAAGTCCCCCTCGACTACCTCACCATCCAAGTTGACAACAACCATATCTTCCGGCTTCATCTCTTCATATGGAACTCCAGAAGGTTTAATAACAAACAATCCTTTTTCACGGTCAATTCCTGAAACATTGCCCCATGTAAAGGAAACAAGGCCTAGTTTAGGAAGCCGCATATTTGCTTCATAAACTTCTTTCTTCAAATCTTCTAACATGTACTATTTACTCCCTTTCTCTTCACGTTCTTTAATGTCATCACCGGCTAATGCTTCAACAGGTAAGCCTGCTTGGTAACGAGTAATAAAGCTTTCATATCCCTTTACACCAGCAGGTTCTGGTGTAAGGGTCATGCTTTCTGGATTCTTAAAGACTTTTTCGTCAAGGTAATCTGCTAGGGATTCTTTTCCGTAAGTCTCAGCATACTTAGCAAGAACCGCCATTCCCCATGGTCCACCTTCACTGGCAGTATTCATGATTGTAATTGGGATATTTAAGGCATTCGCCAAAACTTGTTGCCCAATAACTGGTGTCCCAAAGAGTCCTCCTTGCGCAACCATGACATCGGTTTGAACGTGTTCTTCATTTAGTAAGATATCCATCCCAATCTTCAATGGCGCAAATGCTGCATAGAGTTGAGTAAGGAAGAAGTTGGCGAGATTCATCTTACTACTTGGAGTACGGACAAATAAGGGACGTCCTTCTTGAATCTTGGTGATATTTTCACCAGAAAGATAACTATAATTAATCAATCCACCAGCATCTGGGTCGGAGTGAACCGTTGAATCAAATAGGGTCTCGTAAAGCGTATTGGTATCGATCTTGGCTCCAATCGCATTAGCAAAATCTCTAAATAATCCGACCCAGGCGTTAATATCTGAGGAACAATTATTGATATGAACCATGGCTACTGGATCACCGGTTGGCGTAGTAACAATGTCAATATCACGGTGGAGTTTCTTTAATGGAGCATCCAACACATTCATTGAGAAGGCTGAAGTTCCAACTGAAATGTTTCCTGTCCGTTTTCGAACACTGTTAGTTCCAACCATTCCTGTTCCTGCATCCCCTTCTGGAGGTGCCATCAAACTACCGGCTTGCAAAGTTCCACTTGGATCAAGTAATTTTGCTCCATCAGCGGTTAAGTGACCTGCATCGCGTCCAGCTACCAGGACTGCGGGCAAAATATTCTTAAGTTGCCATGGGTATTGTTCAACTTCTGGTAATGAGTTGAATTTTTCGATAAAGTCTTGACGATAAGTTAATGTTTGATCATCGATTGGAAATACTCCTGAGGCATCCCCAATTCCTAAAACTTTTTCACCCGAAAGCTTCCAGTGAACATAACCAGCTAAAGTTGTAATGAAATCAATATCTTTAACATGCGGTTCCTTGTTCAAAATTGCTTGGTAGAGGTGAGCAATACTCCATCGCTGTGGAATATTAAAATCAAATAAATCAGTTAACTTATCTGCGGATTCTTCAGTGATGTTATTCCGCCAGGTTCTAAATGGAACAAGTAATTGGTTATTTTTATCAAATGGTAGGTAACCATGCATCATGGCACTGACACCGATTGAACTAATTTCATTCAGGCTCACATGGTACTTGCTTTGGACATCTGCCTTAATCTTGGCATAAGCAGCTTGAATTCCTTCCCAAACTTGATCCAGCGGGTATGTCCAGATTCCGTCTTTCAATTGATTTTCCCAGGTATAGCTCCCTGAAGAAATGGTTTCAAAATCTGAATTAATCAAAACTGCTTTAATTCGGGTAGAGCCTAACTCAATTCCTAGTGAAGCCTGACCATTTTTTATTTGTGTCGCTGTTTCACGTAAATTCATAGAGTATTCCTCCTAGTTTTCAGGATTGCTGGCCTTTACTCGACCATGGTTTGTTCCTTGCTCTTCAATTTCTTCAAGAGTGTGACCACGAGTTTCTGGAACACAAGTCTTAACAAAGATAACTCCTAAGATACAGATAATTCCGAAGATCGCGAAAACAGCTTCTTGTGGCATACTTGCCGTCATAATTGGGAAGATAAGACCAACTAACCATGATCCAATCCAGTTAAATGATGAAGCTAAACCAGATGCACGACCCCGGATAGCTAGTGGGAAGATTTCACCAACAAGCACCCATGTTAACGGAGCCCATGTGAAGGAGTAGAAAGCAACATAGATACATAAGAACACAACAATTGTCATCGGATTCATATTTGGCATCATCCAATTAATAACGGCTGGAAGAATGAAGGAAAGTCCCATGACAGCACCACCAACCATTAACAATGTCCGCCGGTTAAATTTATCAGCAATCCACATATAAACCAGGGAACCAACAACTAAGATAACCCCTTGAACAATTGGCCACATTAAGTTTGAAGATGCAGCTTGGCCAGTTGCCTTTTGAACAATTAATGGAATGTAGTAGAAGATCGCGTTTGCACCTTGGAATTGTTGGAAGGCTGCAACCCCAACCCCCGCAATAACTAGGTAACGATACTTGCCACTGAATAAGGTTGACCAACTTGTCTTTTGATTTGCTTGTCGCTCTTCTTTAGCAGTTTCTTTAATACTTGCTAATTCTTGGTCAATCTCAGCTGGATTTTTACGAATGTAAGAAAGAACTTTCCGCGCTTGGGCTTCATCACCTTTACGCAATAAGAACCGTGGAGATTCTGGCAAACGAAGAACACCAAGGAATAAGATTAAAGCAGGAACAGCTGCCAATCCTAACATAAGACGCCATGCCCATTCACCAGGAAGGTCTTTCAATAGGAAGTCAACAACATATGACAATAACATTCCGGAAACAATCATTGTTTGGTTAAGTCCAGATAAACGTCCACGCGCTTTAGCTGGTGCCATTTCGGACATATAAGCTGGTACCAAGGCTGAGGCAGCCCCAACCGCTAAACCTAAAAGCATCCGAACAATAATCAGATAGTAGGCACTTGCTTCGCCCATGTCTGGTGAAACACCAGATAAAACGGAGAATACCATGAATACAATTGCAGACATTAAAATCATTTTCCGCCGACCAAACTTATCAGAAAGCTGTCCGGCTAATGCGCCCCCGAAGATTGCCCCAAACATAACTGCTGAAGTAATCCAACCAACGAGAGAAGCCGCATTTTCAAGGTGCCAATCAGCTTGTAAGAAAGGTAAGGCACCAGTCATAACACCGATATCGTAACCAAATAGGATGCCCCCAAATGATCCGAAGAAGTAGATAAATGCACTTGATATTTTCTTCTCGGCTTTAGCCATTACATTCATCCTCCTTAAAAATTAAAAAGTAATAGTTTTTCCATGAACATGAACGCGCTTTCATTGAACAATTATTACTATGAAATATTTGTACGGATAAATCAAGTGAATTATTTAAAATTAATCATAACCAATTGTGAAAAAGCATTTTATACATTTAACAACTTCATGTCTATCTTGTAGTTAGAAGCAGTTATGCATGTGAAAAATATTTTTATTTTTTTACTATTAAAAAAGACTAATTCCCGTTTAATGCACAAAAACTGGAATTAGTCTTTAATAATCAATTAAATTTTTATTAATTATTTGTACGGATAAATATTGAAATTTATGCTAAAAAACGAAGCTGAGACATATCAATCATCTCTCAGCTTCGTTTTTTAGTTACACCTATTTTAATTAAATTTCTAAATTCTTTAACTCTAATAAAATTGTATCTTCTGCTACTGATCCATTACGAGCAATGCTAAGGCTTTCAGCAATCTTTAATGCTTTTTTAGCTTCTTCCTTGTCGTTCTTTAAGATGTGGCTACGACCTATACAAAGATATAGTTCATCTAATAAGAATAATGAATCATGTTCCCGACAAAGTTCAATTCCCTTATTAGCAACTTCAATAGCATTATCAGGATCTTCAAGTTGAAGATATAATTCTGCAATTTGACAATCAATTGATGCCCATTGATGAAGGCTCCCAATCAATTTTTTATTGTCAATCAGTTTTACAGATCGGTTAGTTAACCGTGCTGCCCGTTCTTTATCACCACGTTTTAAGTAAGCAAGTGCCATTCCTGCAGTTGTCATGGCTAAATAAATATTAGCACTAGTAGTAGCAAATTGGGTTAAAACAAGTTCAAAATTAAAAATAGCTTCATCAATTTGATTATTTTCAACTTGAACCATTCCTACTAGATAGTAGTAACGTTGTTTATCAAAATCACTTTCTAGATTTTTTACATGAACCTTCTTCAAAAGCGCTGAAGCATCTTCAAAATTGCGGGAAATCAAATTATCAACAATTTGGTTGAATGTTTCATTAATTCCACTAACTTCATTTTCGACAATTCGATCAGAAGAAATATTTAAGCGTTCACATATTGCCGTTAAAATATCCATTTTGGGTAAGCGATTTTGTTTTTCCATTAGGCTGATTGTCGCTTGAGTACAAATCCCTTCAGCTAAAGCCGTTTGGGACAATCCACGCTTGCGACGAATTTGTTTTAATACGTCTCCTCGGAGTCTCATTGTTTACCTTCCTTAATCATAATTGTTGAATATAAATTATGTACTCTATGAACTGTACCATTGCCAATCGTATTATACCACCATTAGCAACAAAAATTACGTTGGTTTTACTTAGGTCTTTTATTATAGACCAAAAATAAATCAATACTATTTTTATGCTTAAAATGCAATAAATTTTATAAAAAATAAATGCTTATAACCATCTTCACAGTCACCCCCGCGATGGTTATAAAGTACTGAAAGTAGCGTGACTGTAGGCTAGTCTAACGCTTACAAAAACTGCGTATCTTCATTATATTATAAATTGTTCTTACTGCAATACTAAACCACAGATTTTATACCATTATGATAACATTTACTTTCTATTATGCGTTTAATAACAAAAATAGTTAGCACATTGTACTCACAACATCCTAACCATTAAATAATTATTCTTTAGTCTTCGTTATATTTCTTTTGACCAACACGTTCGGTACCAAGCTTACGGAAATCGTACTTAATCTTGCTGTTTCGTTCAAATTCTTGTAATCCTAATTGAATTAACCGATCAATCAAGTCGGAATATGAAATACCAGAAACTTCCCACATTTGAGGGTACAAACTAATGTTAGTAAATCCTGGTAAAGTATTTGGTTCACCAAGATAAGGGACATTATTGCTATCAACTAAAAAGTCAATCCGAGCCATCCCCTTCATTCCTAATGCCTTGTATGCCTTCAAAGCCATGTCTGTAATTTCATCAACTAAGTATTGTGGTAATTTAACCGGAAGTTCAAAAACAACGCCACTGGCATCCACAAACTTATTTTCGTAATCATAGAATGGATCATCCTTAGGTACACGTACAGCTCCTAGCTTAGAGGCAATTGGGTGTTCATTTCCTAAGATTGAAATCTCAATTTCTTGCGGATTAGCGATTCCTTGTTCCACTAAGATCTTGTAGTCATACTTAAAGGCATCGTCTAACGCTTTTTCGTATTCTTCGGCGTTAGTAACTCGGTGAATTCCAACGGAGGAACCTTGTTTAGCTGGCTTTACAAAAGTGAGATTGCCTAATTTTTCTTCAATCCGTCCCCATGAATAGTCAGCCCGGTTTTCTGGCGTAACTACTACATAAGGGGTGTTGCGAATACCAGCTTGACTAATAATCTTCTTAGTAAGATCCTTGTCAAAAGACATTGCACTAGCTGCAATATTTGAACCAACGTATGGCTTATTAAGAAGCTTAAAGAGACCTTGAATTGTACCATCTTCACCTAAATTACCATGGATAACAGGGAAGAAGAAATCAATTTCCTTTTGTTCGTTTAAGGCCATAATTGGTGCTAATGGACTACTCATATCCATCTTTTGATATGCTTCTGCTACCACTTGGTCTTCAGGTTCGCCATCAAAGATCTTTTGGGAATCCTCATTGCCTAATAGAATTCCATCCTTTGTAAACATAAAAAGACTTACATCATACTTTTCCTTATCAAGAGCATCATAGATATTATGTGCTGATCGCTTTGACACATCATGTTCAGAGGAGTTACCACCAAATAATAAAGCGATGTGTAATTTTTGGGTCATAATAAATACCACCTTAAATATTTTTATCTTAGCCGTTTTCCTAGAACCTTAAGTATAACATGAACTGGAAAGATCCGCCAATACTAAAATAGGAGGGACTGTGACATAAGTTAAGTTACTTTCATAAAAAGCAAATACGCAGTACAACAATGGCCTCTAACGTCCGGCAAAATCGAACGTTAGAGGCCTATTGTTGCTTGCGGGGGCTCGAAAACGAAGTCACAAGTGACTTCTGTCTCGCTCCCTCCTAATTTTTTATTTAACTTCAACAATCCAGTTTTTTTCCATATCGCTTGAATTTAATCCAGCCGGATCATCAATAATAGCTTCATTTATTTTGGTAATCTTACCATCAATGGGACTATCCACATCGGTAACTGCTTTTTCTGCTTCAACCGCAATAAACTTATCAGCTTGTTTCAAGGTTGTCCCTACTGCCGGTACATCGATGAAACTTACTTCTCCTAACTCATCACGGCCTTCATCATTTAAGCCGACACGTTTAGTACCATCTGCTTGTTCTTTTACCCAAAAATAATCTTTTGCCATTTTATGACCCCACTATCTAAATTCACGATTACTGCTAAACATATACGAATGATGGTGGTAACGCATCGACATCACCATTCCAATCCCAATCAGGTTACCAATTAATGAGGATCCCCCAGCACTAATAAACGGAAGCGGAATACCTGTTAATGGTAATAGACCGATGTTCATTCCAATATTTTCAAAAACGTGGAATAAAATCATCATGATAACTCCGGTTGAGATATAAGCATAGAATTCGTTCTTGGTATCGAATGTTACTCGAATCATTAAGTAGATCAGTAACAAATAGATAAGGATTAATAAAACCCCACCAATGAATCCAAAATTCTCACCGATAACGGAAAAAATCATATCTGATTCACGAACCGGAACATAAACCTTTGAGTTATTAAAACCAGTTCCAGTAATACCACCCGAACCAACCGCTTTAATACTCTGCCATAACTGATACCCTTGGTTAGTTGTATCCTGTTCTGGATGAAGCCAGGTATCAACCCGATCAAACTGGTATGCTTGAAACCCAACATGTTCAAGTATTTGTCGCCCAACCGAACTAGTTACCATCGCTAAGGCTGAACCCCCAACAACAACTAATATCGTAGCTGCTGGCGCCAAAATTCGCCAAGTAACTCCAGAAACTAAGACCATTCCACAGAAAATAGCGAAGAATACTAACCCAGTCCCAAAGTCATTTTGAAACTTCAGCGAAATCAAAATTGGTAATAGCCATAAGAACATCGTCCCAATTAATCGCCAATCTGAATCAACAGTATGCACACTATATCGATTATTATGAGTCGTAATAACACGCCCCATCATTAAAATATAGGCAGGCTTCATTATTTCCGAAGGCTGAAACGTAAATGGTCCAATTGCAAACCAACTCTTAGCCCCTGTACTAGCATAATAGGCTCGACTATAAAAGACTAGGATTGCGAACATTAAAAATACACTTAGCCAGTATACAATTGGTGCTAATTTCCATAATTGTTCAGCATCAAATTGCATAATGACAATAATAAGGATTGTTCCAACCGCATACCAAACCAACTGGGTAATAACCTGTCGTGCTACACTAGTTTGCTGCCGATCATGAACTGCCGCTACATAGATTGAAGCAAGACCAATCAAGGCTAACAAAAGAACACAGAATATAATTCCCCAGTCAATCCGACTTTCTACATCATTTTGCGAACGTTGCATTACCAAACTCCTTTACAAATTATTAATCAAAGAGGATGGTTCACCAAACTAATGCTGGTGAAGATGATATTGTTGAAGGACTATTTCTAATCCCTCTTCTTGAGAACGAACATAAAATTCGCTCTGGTCACTTATCAGCATTGCTTTGAAACGTTCATTATCGGTTACAACTTCACCAATCAATCGGTCTCCAATAAAAATTTGTTGAACCGGTTGATTACGACGTTCAATATCTTTAACGCTGACTTCTACTTTTTTATCTTTCTTTGACACTTTTTCACCCTTAATAACTATTATTACCCCTGACGACGAAAAGTAAAATGATTAGGTACCGGATCATAGCCACCACGAGAAAACGGCTGACAACGAAGGAGCCGCCAACTTCCGAGCAATATCCCCTTTAAACCAAAGCGTTGTAAAGCTTCTAACATGTACTGTGAACATGAGGGGGTAAAGCGACATACGCGAAATGGTCGTTGGGCGGAAATGCCTTGTTGATACCAGCGTATAAGGTCACATAAAATCCTTACCATTTCAAACTACTTCTTTCGTTCAGTCTTTTGCATCCGTTCTAACATTTCACCAGCACCCTTAGCAACATTGTCTAATGGGTCTTGTGAAACAACAACCGGTACCTTTAGACGAGCACTGAATAATTGATCGACACCCTTTAATAAAGAAGTACCACCGGTTAACATTATTCCCCGGTCAATAATATCACTAGCTAACTCTGGTGGAATTGTTTCTAATACATTTACAGCTGCTGAAACAATTTGTTCAAGCGTATCATGCAATGCTTCTTCAATTTCATTTTCATTAACAGTGATTTGCTTTGGCATTCCAGTAGCTACATCACGACCACGAACATCCATCGTTTCAGGATCATCAACCCGTAATGCAGTCCCGAGTTCCATTTTGATCTTTTCAGCAGTATGTTCACCAATTACTAGGCCGTGCTTATTCTTAATATAAGAAGCAATATCACTATTCATCTTATCACCGGCCATCCGAATTGACTGGCTTGAGACAATATCGCCTAATGAAAGAATGGCGATATCACTGGTACCACCACCCATATCAATGACCATGTTTCCACGAGGTTTAAAAATGTCTAGTCCAGCACCAATTGCTGCTACTTTTGGCTCGTATTCAAGGTAAACTTTACCACCACCAGATTGTTCAGCGGCTTGAATAATTGCCTTCCGTTCAATCTCAGTAATATTCGTTGGTGCACAGATCATGATGTTTGGCTTTGACATGAACCCTTTAACGCTTAGTTTACCAATAAAGTAGGAAAGCATTTCTTGAGTAACATCAAAATCAGAAATAACTCCATCCTTTAATGGACGAATAGCCCGAATGTTACTAGGAGTACGTCCAACCATTCGGTATGCTTCTGAACCAACAGCCAATACTTTATTGGTTTTTGTATCAACCGCCACAACTGACGGTTCATTTAGAACAATACCCTTGCCTTGAACATAAATCAAAACATTGGCAGTTCCCAAATCAATTCCAATATCCTTTGCCATTAATTTCTTCTCCTTTTAGCTAGTTAAGTTTTAACGCTAAACTCGTTAATATCGTTCGTAATTATACCACAAAATAGGGATACAGATAGACGTCGCTTACGAATCTTTAATCTTGATTTGTTTTATTCTTAGAAGGCTTTACCGCCAATTTAATTTTATCCTCGACATCAATTCGATCAATCTTAGCCCCTAATTGTTGTAACTTTTGGTGAAGATGATAATATCCCCGATCAATATATTTTAGGTTACGAACCTGGGTAATTCCATCAGCAACTAACCCGGCCAATACTAAAGCAGCCCCCGCTCGTAAATCAGAGGCAGCTACTTCAGCACCACTAAAACGCGTGGGACCATTTAAAACCGCAACGGGACCATTAATTTGAAAATCAGCGTTCATTCGTCGTAATTCTTCTAAATGCATAAAACGCTTCTCAAAAATCGTCTCATCTAGGGTACTGGTCCCATTTGCCAAAAGCTGGAGAACGGACATTTGCGGCTGAAGATCAGTAGGGAATCCCGGATATGGGAGGGTCTTAATATTCGTAGGGATTAAAACCGAAGTCCCCAGAACACGGATCCCATCTTCTTGAACGATGACTGTCACACCCATTTCCTCCAACTTAGCAATCAATGAGGTGTTATGCTCAGCAATTGCCCCTTCAACCACGACATCACCATTAGTAATGGCTGTCGCAATCATGAACGTCCCCGCTTCAATCCTATCTGGCATTACTGTATGTTCACAGCCATGAAGGAAATTAACCCCTTGAATCCGGATAATGTCTGTTCCAGCGCCATGGACACGTGCACCCATTTTATTCAACATATTTGCTAAATCAACAATTTCAGGCTCACTAGCAGCATTTTCAATTGTTGTAATTCCTTGCGCAAGTGTTGCTGCCATCATCAGATTTTGCGTTGCACCGACACTAGGGAAATCTAAATAAATGTGATCACCAATTAAGTGCTCAGCCCGTGCCTCTAAGTATCCATCGTGTTGCTCAATAATCGCTCCTAATTGACGTAATCCTTTAAGATGTAAGTCAATTGGCCGGGATCCAATCGCACATCCACCAGGAAGCGCAATTTGCGCATGCCCTGTCCGAGCTAGCAAGGGTCCTAAGACTACCATCGATGCCCTCATCCGGCTAACATATTCTAATGGTGCTTCAGATGACACAGGATCAGCCGCATCAATTGTCAAAACGTGCTTATCCTTATCAAAATCTACTTTTATATTTAAGAACCGTAATAACTGATTCATTGTCGTTACATCCGATAAAATTGGAACATTTGATAATTTAATGTTTCCGCTAGAAGCTAAAATAGATGCTGCTTGAATTGGTAAGACTGCATTTTTTGCTCCTTCAACTTTAACTCGACCAGTTAACCTCTGACCGCCTTTAACAACAATTTTTTCCATAAGTTCCTCCAGTAAATACTATCGAATTAAATATGTTAAATTCCCAATTGCACTTAGGATATTTAAGAAAAATGTCGCACATAAATATCCCAGTCCAGTAGCCATTAAAACAATGAGTAAAGGTAGTGTGCGTGGTGGTCGGTTAAAAAAATGCTCAAAATGTATTCCTTGAATAGCAAAAAACGCTAACCAGACAAATGCCAATTGCACTATTATTTCTAATAGCGCTCGTAATCCTGTAATTTGCAATCGATCACCCTCTTTTAAACTAAATTCAATCATATCATATCACATGATTAAATTATTAATTCGTAAAAAAGCTTAATGATCTTTTAAATCGAGTAGGAGATAATTGATTAGTTCAATTATCGACCTCTCACACCACCGTACGTACGGTTCCGTATACGGCGGTTCGACAACTTAATCACATTGAATTG
>NZ_JAJGVH010000029.1:0-209 GCF_020785355.1 Limosilactobacillus reuteri
TAGACCTTTGAAAACTGAACAAAGTTTCGACGAATCAAATGTGTAGGGTCTTCAATCACGATGTGATTTGAAGCAAAACATTTGCGAAGTCAATTCGCTTAATAGCAAAGATAATTGAGAGCTATTCAAGTTCTTATATATTTTATATGAGAGTTTGATCCTGGCTCAGGATGAACGCCGGCGGTGTGCCTAATACATGCAAGTCGTAC
>NZ_JAJGVH010000003.1:0-265 GCF_020785355.1 Limosilactobacillus reuteri
CGATGAGCGAAAGCATGAGTAACTCGGTATCAATGAGCGAAAGTCTCAGCAACTCGGTATCGATGAGCGAAAGCTTAAGCAACTCGGTATCAATGAGCGAGAGCATAAGCAACTCCATCTCGATGAGTGAAAGCTTAAGTAACTCAGTATCAATGAGCGAAAGCTTAAGTAATTCTGTATCGATGAGCGAAAGTTTAAGTAACTCCGTTTCCATGAGTGAAAGCCTCAGTAACTCAGTCTCAATGAGTGAGAGCTTAAGTAATTC
>NZ_JAJGVH010000030.1:0-209 GCF_020785355.1 Limosilactobacillus reuteri
TTAGACCATGGGCTTTTCGCTAAGAGTGAAAAAGGAACTCCACAAGGAGGGCCATTGTCACCACTACTGGCGAACATCTATCTAAATGAGTTGGACAAAGAGTTAACTAGACGTGGTCACCACTTTGTGCGCTATGCGGATGATTGTAACATTTATGTTAAAAGTCAACGAGCCGGAGAACGAGTAATGCGAAGCATTACCCAGTTTCT
>NZ_JAJGVH010000031.1:0-449 GCF_020785355.1 Limosilactobacillus reuteri
GTTAGCGATTATAATTCGTTAATTAAAACTCAAATAACGCGGTGTTCTCGGTTTATTGTTTTGTTAATAAAGAAATTAGATAGTATTTAGTTTTCAAAGTACAAACTCTATCAACCTTCCGGTTGATAATGGAGAATAACGGAATCGAACCGATGACCTCCTGCTTGCAAAGCAGGTGCTCTCCCAGCTGAGCTAATTCCCCATATGGGCCTAAATGGACTTGAACCATCGACCTCACGCTTATCAGGCGTGCGCTCTAAACCAGCTGAGCTATAGGCCCAAATAAGCGTCTTATAGGTTAAAGTTTTAAGAGGTAAACCTCTCAAAACTAAACAAAGTTTCTTCGATGTGTAGGTTCCGTTTTATTCCTTAGAAAGGAGGTGATCCAGCCGCAGGTTCTCCTACGGCTACCTTGTTACGACTTCACCCCAGTCATCTGTCCCGCCTTA
>NZ_JAJGVH010000032.1:0-137128 GCF_020785355.1 Limosilactobacillus reuteri
TTCAAATCACATCGTGATTGAAGACCCTACACATTTGATTCGTCGAAACTTTGTTCAGTTTTCAAAGGTCTACCTGTTGGCTAATTAAGCAGCCAATCAACATATTTATTATAACGTATATCGGATTAGCTTGTCAAGAAGAAATTTAATTAATTTTGAATTTCTTTTGATCGATAACTCAATCAGCAACTTTATTAATATATCATGTCGTCAAGCAGATGTCAACAATTATTTTTAACTTTTTTGTTAAACCATCTCAACAGCACTTAACTGTTTTGACAACGATAACTACTATACATGGATTTCATTCTTTCGTCAACACCTTTTTTCAACTTTTTTGAATTTTATTTTCATCGCTATCTATTAGCTTGTTAAACTCACTCTTCCTTTCACAAGCTTGCCCGCACCCCCTACCATTTTTGCCAATTAGCATTTCTTTACCATCCCGAAAATTACCCTTAATTAATATGGAGAATTAGTTTACGCAGCATCAATATTAAACTCAATTGGTAACTCGATGTGCTTATTTTTATCTTAACGCTGGAAACTATTATCCTAGATTTAAATTCTTATTTTATTCAAGTCAACAACTAATCTATTATTCAGTCACTAAATCAGTAGTTGAATAGCCGAAACAACTCAACTTTTATGTTTTCTTGGCAATCATTTTCTTACTATTGGTAAGAATTAAAATAATATAGCAAAAAAGGGGCTGTGACATAAATCAGGTTCCTTTCATAAAAGACAAATGGCGCAGTACAACAATGGCCTCCAACGCCCGGTAAAAAAACCGAATGTTGGAGGCCTATTGTTGCTTGCGGGGGCTCGAAAACGAAGTCACGAGTGACTTCTGTCTCGCTCCCCTTCAGTCAAGTTGATGATTTTCTAATATTAAGGTAATGCAAAATGCTGCTACCATGGCAAGCATAACTGATGCTAAAATAAACGGTTTGAAATTAATCCCCACCAATAAAGCTAATACCAAAATTACTATCGATGAAACAAAATAAGCCCTAGAATTATACAACCAACTATATGGCAGTAAATGAGCACCAAATATTATCGCTAACACCATTAGCATTTTATTGGGAATAGTCGGATAAATCCACATTGCAATTAGAAGATACAAAAGCTGATTCATCGAAAACAAAATCCCCAATTTAGTTAACGGATTTGTTTTATTTTGAAAATCCACATTAATCAATCGAGATATGAAATAAGATACTGGTAAAAGTAAGGCCGTACAGACAAATATGAATAAGTTTTTAGTAAGAACGGGAACATTAAGTAGTTCTACCGCAAGAATACTACCCCATACTACGATCGAAGCTATTATTATATGCAACCCACGCTTTTGTTTTACTATACAGTCTTGCTTTAACTTTTCTAATTCTCCCATCAATTCCCCTCATTTCTCCTCTAAATTGATAATTATTCTATCATATCTAAAACAGAAAAACTCGCACCCCACAAAAAATGAAATACGAGCTCTCTATTTTATGCTATTTTTTATTAAATTTGGTGTATTTTTGGTGTATATACACCCTAATTTCTAATCTTATAAAAAAATCATATCAGAACCTGCAAGTAGTTTTAGCATATTCTAAATGCCTTTATATCAACTATTCAGCTTACTTTTTCTTTTTCTTTGAATCGTTCTTAGCTTCCTTTTCTGGACGCATTGTTGGGAAGAGAATAACATCCCGAATAGATTTAGCATCAGTAAGGAGCATTACAAGACGATCGATTCCGATACCAAGTCCCCCAGTAGGTGGCATTCCGTATTCGAGGGCTTGAACGTAATCTAAGTCGACTGGTTCAGCCTCATCATTACCGTTAGCTTTTTCCTTTGCTTGCATTTCAAAACGTTCCTTCTGGTCAATTGGATCGTTTAATTCACTAAAGGCATTTGCCAATTCGCTACCATCAACATACAATTCGAAACGATCAGTCATCGCAGGATTATCAGCATTCCGCTTTGCTAATGGTGAAACTTCGACTGGGAATTCATAGACAAAAGTTGGTTGAATAAGTGTGTCTTCAACGAACTCTTCAAAGAATGCATTCAAGATATGTCCCTTTGTCCAGTAAGGCTTATATTCAACCTTGTGTTCATCGGCTAACTTCTTAGCATCTTCGTCCGTCATTGATTCATCGCTGAAGTCAATGCCAGTCTTTTCCTTAACGGCATCCACCATCGTGATCCGTTTAAAGTTCCCTCCAAGGTCGATTTCATGTCCTTGGTAAGTAATCTTTCCATCATCTGAAACAACTTTAGCTGCTGCCTTAACGATTCCTTCCGTTTCATCCATAACATCTTGGAAGTCAAAGTAAGCAGCATAAGTTTCCATTGTAGTAAATTCAGGGTTATGGTGAGGATCCATCCCTTCATTCCGGAAAATCCGGCCCAATTCGTATACTCGTTCAAAGCCACCAACGATTAACCGCTTAAGGTACAACTCAGTAGCAATCCGCAAGTACATATCAATATCAAGCGCATTGTGGTGAGTGATAAATGGCCGTGCATTAGCACCACCGGCTTGGGTGTTCAAAATTGGGGTTTCAACTTCTGTAAAGCCATTATCATCCATGTATTTCCGGACGGCCTTGATAATCGCTGTCCGTTGGTGGAAACGCTTGAAGCTTTCTGGGTTAGAAATTAAATCAAGGTAGCGCTGACGATAGATAGTTTCAGGATCAGTAACCCCATCCCACTTATTAGGAAGCGGACGCAATGCTTTTGACAAGAAGGTAATTTTATGTGCACGAACGGTTAATTCACCTGTATCCGTTTTGATAACATCCCCTTCAATTCCAAGGAAGTCACCAATATCTGACCGTTTGAAAACATGGTAAGGTTCATCCCCAACCATATCCTTACGAGCGTAAACTTGAATCTTACCAGTTCGATCAACAAAGTCAGCGAAACCAGCCTTACCACTACTCCGCTTTCTTGTCATTCGACCCGCAATAATTACTTTGGCACCCATCTCGTTTAATTCTTCTTTATCGTATTGATCAAACTTATCATGCAAGTCTTGGGCAAGATGGTCTCGTTTGAAGCGGCGGCCAAATGGTTCAATCCCCGCTTCTTTTAACTCTTCCATTTTTTCACGCCGAACGCGCATTTGATCTAGTTCTTGTGACACTTAAGTTCTCCTCCTCGTAATTAGGCTTGCTGTCTTTTTGCAGCCCGTTCTGCAGTTTGTTCAGCAAAGCGGTCAAAAATATCGTTCATTTCATCAAGTGTTTCTGCCTCGACTAACGCTACTTTAGTCCGGGCAGCACGCGGAATACCCTTGATATAGTACGTCGATAACCCACGGAACTCACGAACACCAACATATTCACCCTTTAAATCAACCAAACGATTAAGGTGATCTTTGGCCATTTCAATCTTTTGTTCTGGAGTTGCTTCTGGGAGCAGCTCACCAGTCTCTAAGTAATGTTCAGTCCGCTTTAGCATCCATGGGTTACCCATCGCTGCCCGCCCGATCATTGCGGCGGTTGCGCCAGTCATATCAAGGATCTTCTTAGCATCTTCTGGTGTCTTCACATCACCATTAGCCATGAACGGAATTTTCAATTGACTCGCTACTTCTTTTAGTATATTCCAATCTGCTTGTCCCGTATACATTTGTTTTCGAGTTCGACCATGCATCGCAATCGCGCTAGCTCCTGCCCGTTCAGCTGCTAATGCATTTTCAACAGCTAAAATATGCTTGTCGTCCCAACCGGTTCGCATCTTAACGGTAACCGGCTTCTTAACAGCATCAGTAACATATGACACCATTTCATAGACTTTATTAGGATCCAGTAACCATCGTGCACCCGCGTCAGTTTTTACAACCTTATTAACAGGACACCCCATATTTATATCAATCACGTCAGCTGCTGTATGTTGATCCACATACTTAGCAGCCTCAACTAATGTCTCTTTGGTTCCACCGAAAATTTGAATTCCCATTGGATGTTCTTCAGGATCGACATCCATCATATTTAAAGTTCGTTGATTATGGTACATAATGCCACGGTCTGAGATCATTTCACAGACAACGTAGCCAGCACCAAATCTTTTACAGATAACCCGAAAGGCGGAATTGGTTACTCCAGCCATTGGTGCAACAACAACTTGATTAGGAATTTCAACGTTACCGATCTTCCACTTCATTTTTTCACCTCATTACTGCTTAAGAAACTGTGCTGGCCATCCAGTTTCATTTTTAATTGTCCGATAACTCAACTATCATAGCATATCAACGCGCTTAGCACCAAAAATTACTTTTCATCTGTTGATTTTTTATCATCATTCGCAGTCATTTCCGCGTAGATCTTCTTTAATTCGTCTTCGTTAAATTCGTACTTCTTCCCACAGAATTGGCAAACAGCTTCCGCATGGTGGTCTTCGTCAATCAACTTCTTCATATCATCTTTAGAAATACTTGCAAGGGCGTGGGCAAAACGTTCTTTCGAGCAATCACATGCATAACGAACTGGCATCGTTTCAAGGATCTTTAAGTCATCGCCAAAAATCTTCTTCAAAATATCTTCTGGCGTATCACCATCACGTAACATCTGTGATACCAATGGCAAGCCCTTCAATGTCTTTTCAAGTTTGCTGATTTCTTCATCGCTAGCACCAGGCATTACTTGAATCATGAAGCCGCCAGCAACGTCAATATTTTCATCAGGATTAACGAATACTGAAAGACCAACCGCAGAAGGAATTTGTTCAGATTGAGCAAGGTAGTAAGTAAAGTCATCACCAAGTTCACCAGAAACCAAATTTACTTCACCGGTATATGGTGTCTTGTCGCCAGGAGCCATCTTGGTTACAGAAAGGGTACCTTGATTACCAATTGCCTTTGCGACATCAATCTTTCCCTTATCATTGGCTGGTAAAGAAACGTGTGGATTACCCATGTAGCCTTTTACGGTTCCTTCAGCAGTTCCATCCGCAATAATAAAGCCAACCGGACCATTCCCTTGAATCTTAACCGTCATTCCTGCTTCCCCTTGTAAGCTAGAAGTAGCCAAAAGAATCGTTCCAATTAACGTTCGACCAAGAGCAGCTGAAGAAGCACTCCATGTATCATGAATTTCGTGTGCCTTTTGAACGACTTGGGTAGCATTTACAGCATAAGCCCGAAACTTTCCATCCTTGGTCATTGACTTTACTAAATAATCTGTTGTTTTCATTTTAAATTCCTCCTTAAAATTTAACCCAAAGAAAAGACGGAAGACCACCACCTACCAATCAGGTTTTGTATCTTCCGTCTTTTCAATAGTTTACTTGTCTTCAGAATTGTCTGAATCATCACTTGATTGTGAATCATTTGAGTTATCACTCTTAGCATCGGATGAATCATTTTGATTATCCTTCGCTTCATCGTGACGCTCATTTTCCAATCGTTCAAGTTCACGCTTGGATTCTTCAAAGGTTTGTGCGCGTGCCTCTTCGTCTTCAGCAGCAACATCCTTATCAGGAACTTTTCCAGTCTTATAAAGACTAAGAATTTGTTTTTCATCAAGCGTTTCGTACTTGAGTAATGCTTCAGCGATTTGCTTATGTTGCTCACGGTGCGTCTCAATAATGTGTAAGGCAGTTTCGTGCCCTTCAGTTAAGATTCGACGTACTTCTTCATCAACTAAAGCAGCAGTCTTTTCGGAGTAAGGCGATTGGTCATAGCCTTGACCTGTAAAGACCTGACCAGAACTTTGCAGTTCTACTGGACCAATCTTATCACTCATTCCGTACTGGGTAACCATTGAACGAGCAATTTGGGTCGCTTGTTCAAAGTCATTCGAAGCTCCTGAAGATTGTGACTTAAAGACAAGCTCTTCAGCAGCCCGTCCACCCATCAGACCAGCGATTTGTTCCATCGCATTCTTTTTCGACATTAACATCTGATCTTCACGTGGAAGCATGATAGCATATCCACCTGCGCGACCACGTGGGACAATGGTAACCTTGTGCACAACTCGTGCGTCATTTAATACAAGACCCACAATCGTGTGACCTGCTTCGTGGTATGCAACAGTCTTTCGTTCTTGTTCAGATTGGACACGGTTATGCTTAGCTGGTCCAGCAATTACCCGGTCTTCTGCTTCATCTAAGTCAGCAGCATCAATCTCAGTTTTGTTCCGCCGCGCAGCTAATAAAGCCGCTTCGTTTAATAGGTTAGCTAAATCAGCCCCAACAAACCCAGGAGTCTGTTTAGCAATTTCCTTTAAGTCAACGTCGCTTGCCATTGGCTTGTTCTTAGCATGAACTCGTAAAATGGCTTCACGGCCCTTAACATCTGGACGACCGACTAAAATCTTTCGATCAAAACGTCCTGGACGTAAAAGGGCGGGATCTAAGACATCTGAACGGTTAGTAGCTGCCATGACAATGATTCCTTCATCGCCTTGGAAACCATCCATTTCAACTAACAATTGGTTCAATGTTTGTTCACGTTCATCGTGACCGCCACCCATGCCGTTTCCACGGCGCCGACCAACAGCATCAATTTCATCAATAAAGATGATTGCCGGAGCAGCTTTCTTGGCTTGATCAAACAAGTCACGAACACGACTGGCACCAACACCGACGAACATTTCAACAAAGTCAGAACCAGAGATTGAGAAGAATGGTACCCCTGATTCACCGGCAACCGCCTTAGCTAGCAAGGTCTTACCAGTACCTGGAGGCCCCTCTAGTAAAACACCAGATGGAATACGAGCACCAAGCTTAGTGAATTTCTTTGGATTCTTCAAGAATTCAACGATTTCAACCAATTCTTGTTTCTCTTCTTCTTCACCGGCAACATCCGAGAAACGCACTTTGTTTTTCTTAGCATCAGATGGCTTAGCCTTGGTCTTACCAAAGCTCATCACTCCACGGCCGCCGCCACCTTGACCAGCTTGGCCCATCATCATGTAGAAGAAGAAAATCATGATGACTAATGGCAAGACAGTCAACAACAGGTTCATCCAGACACTATTAGATTCTTCAGCACGAGTACTAATCTTTACATTATGACGGTTAGCATAGTTTTGAAGTTGACTAACAGTTACGTCACTTTCCAAAACAGAACTTTGGAATTGAGTTACCTTATTGTTTCGTTGTGGTGTAAGAGCAAAGCCAGTATTGTTGGCGGAGTTGTCATTATTTGACTGGGGTTTACGGTAAGTACCAGTAACCTTATATACACCACCATTTGGCTGAAGCTGAACGCTCTTAACCTTATTACTCTTCAGTTCGGAGATAAACTCGCTTTGGGAAACTGTCTTACTTTGTCCTGTTGAGGTATTGCCCCCAAAGAAGAAGTAGGCGATTCCCATAATACACAAGAACATCACGGCATAGAAGAGAACGTTATGAGTAAAATTATTTTTTTTACGATTGTTGTTCATAACAACCTCCTATCTACCAGCAACGATATTTTTAATTGTAGTCACTATCATAGCATATTTGACAAATATTGACCATTAATTTCACAGAAGAATTAATAGTTTTATCGCCAATGTTATTAATAATACATACTACATATTTACGGATCCATAAAAATGGACGTTAATTAAGAATATCTTTAAAATACCGTCCATTTAATATTGATTTTCCGTCATCCTAATTATCTAACATTTTTAATCATTTTGGTATACAGATGGCTTCAAAATTCCAACATATGGCAAATTTCGGTAGAATCCTTTGTAATCAAGACCATACCCAACCAAGAATTCTTTAGGAACCGTAAAGCCAACATAGTCAGGTTCGACATCTACTTTCCGACCTTCTGGCTTATTTAATAATGAACAAACCTTGATGCTCTTTGCTCCCCGGTCAGCTAAAAGGTCCATCAAGTATTTCAAAGTACGACCAGTATCAACAATATCTTCCATAATTAGAACATGCCGGTCTTTAACATCTGTTTTCAAATCATGAATAAGTTTAACTTTTCCAGTCGAACCTAAGCCACCAAAATAACTAGAAACATCAATAAAGTCGATTTGGGCCATGATGTCTAGCCGTTCGATCATATCAACAGTAAATAAAACTGCTCCGCTTAGAACGGAAATGATAATTGGCCGTTTATCCTTATAATCTTTTGTTAAGTCCGTTGCTAATTCGTCCATTCGTTTGCCAAGCATTTCTTCACTATATAAGACACGCTCAATATCGTTATTCATTTACTTTCTTCTCCTTATTTTTTATTCCAACAAAACATGGCTGCCATGTCAGCTGATAGCCGGTTGGCCGTTCAAACCAACTCCACTTTTGATTAACTATCCAGACGACCTCGTCATGCGCATCAACCAGGACCATTTGCTGGTCACGCTGTTTTCGGGAAACTTTTTGGTTGATTAGAACCCGTTTGACTAACTGGTGATGGCCATTTTTTAAGCGAATACGATCTTTTTGTCGCCATTGTCGTAGCCGCAGCGGAAATTGATCGGGAGCAAGCCATTGCGAAACTACCTGCTCTTCATCCTTGAAAAACGACTTTTCAGCTGACACTGCCATTAAGTTTATTGGATCTACTTGATACCATTGTTCCAATTTTATCACATGATCTTGGGGCTTTTGTAGGTTCTCAAGCGGATTATCCAATTTTTTTAACGCACAAGTAGCGTAGGATTTCTCAAGAATATATCGGTGCGGCAATTCAATGATTTGCTGTGGCTTTTGCTCGTTTTCTAAGGCCTCCAACAATTCATCAAGTTGCTGGTCCTTAATATCATATATTCCTTGTTGATTAAACCATTGTCGTAAAATTTCTTTTCGAATAATTTCCTTGTTTTTCGCTAACCTTGCCAGGATCATTCTTCCTTGTTGATCAACACATGCTGCTAATTGATCTGCAACTTCTTGGTCACGCCAGGCAAGGAGATCCGTTAACTGTTGATGATAGCTTTCGAGGTGAGAAAGCAACTGGGGATTTTCTTCTTCAAGCATTGGAATTATCGTATGCCGAAATCGATTCCGTTGAATGTTCAAGTCCTTATTTGTCTTATCCTCATACCACTTAAGATGATGCTGTAAAGCATATTTCTTTAGCTGCTGTTTACTAAAGGGTAAAAGTGGCCGAATTAAGGTGCCAGAAGCAAATGGGCGCCGATCCCGTATTCCCACTAATTGACTCAACTGACCACCACGAGTCATCTTCATCAGCATTGTTTCTGCTAGATCATTTTGGTGGTGTGCAGTTAGCAGAATGCTTGCCCGATTATCTTTCATTACTTTCCGGAAAAATTGGTAGCGGGCTTGCCGAGCAGCGTTTTCGATCCCGGTCTGTGGATGAAGATCTTGTGGCCAGTGTGTAACCGCTAGTTTTAAATCATTTTGTTTACAATATTGCCGAATGAATCGTTCTTCAAGCTGGCTTTGTTTTCGTAACTCATGGTTCATATGGGCAACGATAATCTGGGGACGATTCTTTGACGACAAGTGCTGCAAGAGATCTAACAGAACCATCGAATCGACCCCGGTTGAAACGGCAACTACTACCTTATCCTGGGTAGCAAAAAAGCGACTCCTTTCTAGGTGTCGCTCAAATGCTTGTTGTAAATCCGTCATATTAGCTCCGTCGACCACCACGGCCTCCACGCTTACCATCAGTTTGACGCTTCAAAGTAGATAAACGTGATTCACTTTCCTTTAAGTAGCCAGCTAACATGTCATTAAAGTCTTCGTGTTGGTGACTGTTATGGTGGCGACCACTAAAGCCACCACGGAAGTTATCATTGTGGCCACGGAAATTGTTATTCCGTTCGTGATGAAAATCCCGGTGATTATTTTCACGATGATGGTTATTTTCATGATGATCTTGATGTTCACGAGGAGCTGCGGCCTTGATTGAAAGGGCAATCTTACCGTCATCACCAATCCGTGTTACTTTTGCTGTAACTTCATCCCCGACAGCCAATACATCATGAACATCCTTGATATATTTATCAGAGATTTGACTGATGTGTACTAGCCCTGTCTGATTGTCATCTAAATCAACGAATGCACCAAAATTAGTGATTCCTGAAACTTTACCTGAAACCTTTGCTCCAACTTCAATTGCCATGAAACCTATAGATCCTCCTGAACCATCTCATATTTTTGTATTTGAGTATATCATAACTTCATCTTGAAAACGTATGAAAATAACTAAACTTCTCATAAAAAACTAAGCTGAAAAATCACCCAATTACATTCTTAATTTTAACATTTAAAATATTCTAACCCTACAAAAAACATCCTATTTTGTGATCATTAGTTCAAATTATAGATTATCTCGCCCTTCTTAGAGTAGTTATACTTGGCACGGATAACCTGCTGAATATATTCGGGATTATGCAACAACTTAATTTGACGTTGCAGTTGTTGATTCTTTTGCTTTTGTTTTGTTAATTGTGATTGTGCTTGTCGAATATTGCCATTAATATCCGCTAATGTCCGTTTACTCTGAAATATCTGAATTCCAAAGATTAAGAATATAACCAAAAAAACGGCAATAATCCGCTGACAACGGCGCTTATGCACATGCCGATTATATGTTTTTTGATTCGAAACCTGGCGGGCATATGGGGTATTTAATTGTGAAACTTTGCTATCAGATTGTCCTTTCATCTGACATTCCCCTCCATTTTAACTTATCACGCTTTAAGTATAGCAAGATACCGCGGAGAATGTCCATATGATTATCAACTTTTTTATATCTCAGAAGACATTATAGTTAGTCAAAGGATTCCGCATAAGTTTCATCGACAATTTCATACATATCTTCTGCTTCACTCTTTTTTGTTGTTTCAACAATCCGATTAATCTTAACTGTTTCGGTCTTATTACCAAACTTAATTGTTAAAGTATCACCAACCGCTACCCGACTGGATGATTTTGCTGGTTGACCATTAATTAAGATCCGTCCTTGATCCGCGATTTCCTTAGCAATTGATCGACGTTTAATAATCCGTGATACTTTCAAAAATTTATCTAATCTCATTTTTCCGCTCCTTTTTCATCGGCTTGAATAACGTTTCCTAAAGCCGTTACAAATTGTAGTAGCTGGTGAAGCCAATCATCAGTAGTCATTTTAGGTTGAATAACCAGCCGAATCGTTAGTTGCTGATCGTCCTCACCAATTGTTGCTTTGAACCGCGTATTAGCTAGCTCCTTAATTATTGCGGGGGCTTTAATCAAGCGACTAGCACGTTTGGTAAACTTAATATTAATATTATCCCGTTGCCGCTTAATCTCAGCAATCATTGCCAGATCAGCATGATTCTTCAATTGACTTACAAGCAACAGCGTCCCAACCGGTGCTGGGTAATCGCCAAACCGATCAATCAAGTCACCTTGAATATCAATAACTTCTTCATCCGTCTTAGCTTGGCGAATTGTCTTATATAATTCGATCTTTTGCCGTTGATCTGCAATATAATCTGTTGGTAGGTAAGCTTCAACCCCTAACTCAACTTCCGCATCGGAGTGAATAGTTTGTTTCTTACCCTGCTTTTTAGCTACCGCATCACTAAGCATCGCCGAATATAGGTCATAACCAACAGAATCGATAAATCCATGCTGCTGTTTTCCCAAGAGGTTTCCAGCTCCCCGAATAGCAAGGTCCCGCATCGCAATCTTAAATCCAGACCCCAACTCGGTAAAATCACGAATTGCAGCTAGCCGCTTTTCTCCTAATTCGGTTAGGACCTTATTAGGCTGATACATAAAGTAAGCATAAGCCACCCGATTACTACGGCCAATCCGTCCACGAATCTGATATAGCTGTGCTAACCCCATCCGATCAGCATTTTCAACAAAGAGGGTATTCGCATTCGGGATATCAACCCCCGTTTCAATAATAGAGGTAGTCACTAATACATCGTAATTTCCTTGAATAAACTCATAGAGGACTGTCTCCAGTTCATTTTCACTCATTTGACCATTAATATAGCCAATTCGGGCTTCAGGAACAAGTTCTTGTAACCATGCCACTGTCTCTTCAATGTCATGAACGCGATTATGAAGGTAATAAACCTGTCCGCCACGTTGCATTTCACGAATAATCCCATCGCGAATCGCACTACTATTTTCCTCCATTACATAGGTTTGGATTGGGTAACGACCAGCAGGCGGTGTTTCAAGAACTGATAAGTCTCGTACGCCCAGCATTGACATATGTAATGTCCGGGGAATCGGGGTTGCCGTCAAAGTTAAAACATCAACATTGTTTTTTAATTGTTTTAGTTTTTCCTTATGTTTTACCCCAAAACGCTGTTCCTCATCAACAATTAACAAGCCAAGGTCCTTAAATTCAACATCCTTTGATAGGATTCGGTGGGTCCCAACAACAACATCAACGCTTCCATCCTTTAACCCTGCTTCTGTCTCTTTTAGCTCTTTTGGCGTCTTGAAACGTGACATCAAGGCAATGTTGATTGGGAAACCTTCAAACCGGCGCATAAGGGTGTTGTAGTGTTGCTGGGCAAGAACAGTTGTTGGTACAAGGAAGGCAACCTGCTTTCCTCCAGTGACTGCCTTAAAAATTGCCCGCATTGCAACTTCGGTTTTACCATAGCCGACATCCCCCACCAATAGGCGATCCATCGGCTTTGGCTTTTCCATATCTTCTTTAATTTCATCAATACTCCGCAACTGATCACGAGTCTCATTATATGGGAAATTAGCATCAAATTGTTTTTGGAGATAATCGTCTTTCGGAAAAGCATACCCCTTCTCCGCTTCTCGCTTAGCATATAAGTCAACTAATTCATCAGCGATATCTTCAATTTTTGAAGAAACGCGCCGTTTAGTCTTTGCCCATTCGTTACCGCCAAGCTTGTTGATATGCGGGGTCTTAGATTCTGATGATACATACTTTTGGACAAGATTTAGCTGGGTTACTGGCACATATATCTGAGCGTTATCCCGGTAATTTATGATCATGTAGTCTTGGTGAACATGATCAACTTCCATCGTCTTAATTCCACTAAAAATCCCAATTCCATGATTGACATGAACTACATAGTCACCCGGTTTAAGGTCAGTATAATTTTTTAATCGTTCGGCATTGGCAAGTTTTTGTGGACGATGATGAACCTTTTTTACCTGCTTAAACATCTCGCTTTCTGTAATAACAACCAGCCCAGCAAGCGGCATTTCAAATCCATTGTTTAAGTTAGCAGCAACAATTTGCACAACATTCGGCTTGATATTTGTCAATTCAGTTTCTGTCGCAGTGATATCAAAGTCAGCAAGTGTTTGGGCAATTTGCTTTCGTCGTTCTGGACTATTAGCCATCAGTACTACTGTTTGCCCTTGATCAATCCACCGTTGAAGTTCGGCTTTCAGCAGTGGCATTTGCCCAAAGAAACGTTGCATGGTTCTGCTTTTTAAGTCGGTAATTTGGCTAAGTTTAATATTACCGAGACCTTTTTTAAATAGGGCGCCATAAATTTGCGGATGCAGGTCTTTTTTTATTATGGCCGATACGTCATTGCTAAGATCTGGAATAGCCGTTAATTGGTGGTGGGCAACCTTATCTTTAAACCAGCCTGCATCTTCCTGGGTCATCTGTTTGGCAAATTGCTTTATCCGCGTCAGGTCATCAAAGTAAATCGTCCCATCATCAGGAAGATAATCAAATAAGGAATGCTTAGCCGGATAAACTAGGTTGCTAAATTCTAAAAGTTCATTAGGCAAATGCTGGTTCTTAAGCGCGTTCAATAATGGTTCAAAGCGGTTAGCCACCTGCTGTTTAATATCAGCATCGTCAGCACTTAACTCCTTCACTACCTTTTTATATTCAGTATCAAGGGCTTCATACACCCGCGAAAATTCAGTCGCCGGGATAATAAAATCTGTTGCCGGCAGTATCTGAACTTCTTCAACGTTGTCAATACTCCGCTGGGTACTAGCATCAAAATACCGGAGTGAATCAACTTCTGTATCAAAGAGATCAATTCTAACTGGATTATCAGTATTTAAGGCATAGATATCAATAATCGACCCACGAATTGCAAAATCACCAGGACGCAAGACCATTTTTTGATATTGGTACCCCATTGCGCTTAACTGCTGCCGAATTTTAGCTGGATCCACTTCCCCGCCAGTCTTAATTTTTAACGAGGACTGAGCAAAGTATTCCGGTGAAATAATATTGCGCCGTAATCCCGCAGCAGACGCAACCACAACTGCCGGTTCGTTATTAATCAACGCATTCAAGGCCAGTACCCGCTGAAGACGATAGTTAGGAGAACTAGTTGCTACTTCCGCTGCTAAAACCTCTTCAACCGGAAACTGATAAACACGACTGGCAGGAAGGAGGTTCTCTAAGTCACTAGCTAATTCCTGCATATGGGAAATCGTGTCGGTCACTACTAGAATTGGTCGCTGCCCTTCTTTAGAAAGAGCACTTAGCAATTCAATTCGCGCTGATCCAGAAATCCCAGTTATTAATTGATGGTTCTTTGGTTGGAGGTCAGCCGTAATTTGTTTAAATGATGGCGTCTTCTCGATTAAATTTTCTATTTGCACCATCAACGCCACCTTTCTATTTTAATTATAAGCATTCATTAACTTGGCAAAATCTTCCCCATTAATCCAGTCTTCTAATGCATGCTCAGCTTGTTCAACAGCTTGGTCAAATTTTGGTCGTTCTTCTTTAGAAAATTTACCTAAGACATGACTAACGACTGTTCCATGTTGAGGATGGTCAATCCCTACTTTTACCCGGTTGAAGTTCTTGGTTCCTAACGCGCTGATAATGCTTTTAAGCCCGTTATGACCACCAGAAGCTCCATGTGTTTTTAAACGTACTTTGCCAACTGGCATATCCAAGTCGTCATTAACGATTACGAGATCATCCAAATCAATATCATAATAGTCTACTAGCGGTCCGACTGCTCGTCCTGAATCATTCATGAACGTCGTCGGCTTGACTAACATTACTTTTTCACCATTAATCACCCCACTAACTGCTACTGCTTCCTGCTTTAGGTGGGTGAATGCTCCCAGGTGATAATCTCGTGCTAGTTGATCAACCACCATAAAGCCAGTATTATGACGGGTTTCATCATACCGCGTCCCAATATTTCCTAAGCCAACAATCATTTTCATTATTCTTTCATTCCTTTCACGAAAAAAAGCCGCACGGTCACTCTCCCCGTCCAGCATAAATTTTAACTAGTATTATACCCTATGTTAATTTTTTCAGCATACTAATTTGAATTACCAGTATAAGCTTTCTAATTTTTTTCTAATCCTTTTGATAGAAATATGTTATTATAATTGGTGCACTTAATCGATAAAAAGGATGTTAATTATGATTTTCAATTCATTAATCAAACCCAAAGCAACCTTAACAACTCTTCCAGAAACAGCGACATTAGATGAGGCTCTGACTGTCTTAGAGGATACTGGCTATCGCTGTGTACCAGTTTTGGATAAGTCGGGAAAGATTTTTCGGGGAAATATTTACAAAATGCACCTTTACCGGCACAAGGCACGAAATGGAGATATGCATTTACCGGTAACTGCATTATTAAAAAATGCCACTAAATTTATCTCAATTAACGCCGCTTTCTTCTCTATCTTCTTTGCTATTCGTGATCTTCCATATATTGCGGTACTGGACAACAATAACCAGTTTTACGGAATACTAACCCACAATAGTCTTTTACGAATGCTAGCTGCTGGGTGGAACGTCAATAACGGAAGCTATGTTCTAACCGTCATTACTCCTGATGAACGGGGAGCGCTGGTGACGGCTGCCAAAGAAATCACTCGTTTTTGTCAGATCGTAAATGTCATTTCACTCGATCCCAAAGACGAGACAATGAAACGAGTCTTATACACCTTACCTGCTGATGTTACCAAAGAAAAGATGGAACGAATTGTTAAACGACTTGAGAAAAAAGGGTTGGAAGTTTCAGAAATTGAAGACTTGCACCAAAGCTATTAAATATTAAAGCGACCTGTGATTAACTCAACCACAGATCGCTTTTTAATTCTCAAAATATTAATTTCCGTTGGCGATTCCTCACCCAATTTTCCCACCTGCTTTCAACACTTATTTTGCATTAACCACAACGTTTCCTAAACCGCTATCAAACTCAACTTCCCACTTACCAGCAGTGAGCTTAGGTGGTAAGACAAATGTTCCGGATGATACCATTTGACCCTTGGTAAATGCTTTTCCTTGTTCAGCTAATTTTTGCACTAACCATTGAAGAGACTTAAAGGGATTGCCCAAAACTTCTGATGATACCCCTTCTTTTAATTTCTCACCATCTTTGAATAAAACAGCATGAACATTAGCAGCATCGTCAACGTTTTCAAATACACTATCTGCATCATGTTCTTCACCATATACAACAAGACCACCAACAGCACAATCAGCCATTACATTATATTTTCCTAAATCTGGAAACCAGTCGACAAAACGTGCATCAGGCAATTCTAAGGCACCCGCAACAGTTACCTTATGAAATAAATCTTCTAATGTATCACTAGGCTGCAAGTCTTCTTTTGCGCGGAAGGTTAATTCAACCTCTAATAACGGTTCGTTTAACATCTGCAAGTCAACATCCGCTGGTGACTGTAGGAATCGTTCAGCAACTTGTTGTCCGTACAATGGTGAATCAGCATCAAACATGTCTTGAGTTTCTTTACTAGTTAACGAAACTTTATAGCCTGCAGTTGGCTTTCCTTTTAACTTTACTACCGCATCTTGAACTGCATATGCTGTTTCATCATCAGTAACAACATCTTTCCATTCTTCCTCGTTTAACGGCGTATTAGTGTCATAAGCTTCAAAAAGAGCCTTAGCAAATTCTTCCTGTCGTGCGTTTAATTCAGTCATAATAATTACCTCCAAGACAAAATATTTTCTTAAAATTTAGAAAGAAAAAAGCGTCCTTACATTGCTTTATCGCAATTGTAAGAACGCTTCTGCGCGGTACCATCCTACTTTGATCAACTCGTAGTCAATCCTCTCATTCACAAACAATCATTTGTGGCCAAAATAATGGATGGCAGCCAACCTCAGCTTACTTGGTTTCAGCCGGTAACTCAGGAATGATTAACAATTAGAAATCTCGATCAGCTCACACCACCCGCTAATTCTCTGTCACCAATTTCAAATCGTTATTTCCTTCAGCGTTTTTCTAATCTAAATTTAATTGTTGGATATAATATACCGGTCATTCCCTAACTTGTCAATAACTATTATGAGTTTTTTTAATTTTGTTTGATATTAACTTTGGTTTCAGCTGGTTTCGTCTCGGCAAGGACTTTCCCATGACGAATATTATAAAGAACTTCAACATGCTTATTAAGAGCATTATAGAAATCGTGGGCATTCAATAAGATACAGTTTGCCGGTTTTCCTACTTCAATTCCATAATTATCACTAATATGCAATGTCTTAGCACCGTTATAGGTTACGTAATTAAAGGCATCTTGCAGTTGGTGATACCCCATCAAGTGAGCAATATAAACACCCATCGTAACCGCATCTAACATGTTACCATCGCCGAGAGGATTCCACGGATCTTGGATATCATCCTCACCAAAGGAAACATTAATCCCCGCTCCTGTTAATTCCTTAATCCGGGTAACGCCGCGACGCTTTGGGTAAGTATCGAAACGGCCGCCAAGGTGAACATTAACTAATGGATTAGATACAAAATTAATATCACTCATCTTTAATAGACGGAATAATTTATAAGTATAAGCATCATTATATGAGCCCATCGCTGTCGTATGACTTGCTGTGACCCGGTCCTTCATCCCTCGTTCATAAGCTTCGGTCGCTAAAACTTCAAGGTTACGCGAAGCTGGGTCATCGATTTCATCACAGTGGACGTCAACTAAACGATCATACTTATCCGCGAGAGCCATTAAGAAATGGACAGATTGCCACCCATATTCAGTTGTAAACTCAAAATGGGGAATACCACCAACGACATCTAATCCTTCTTTAACCGCCTGCTCCATTAATTCACGTCCATGAGGATAGCTAAGAATGCCTTCTTGTGGAAAAGCAACCAACTGCAAGTCGATTTGGTCTTTTAATTCTTCACGCAATTCGAGGAGAGCACGGGCAGCAATCAAATGAGGATCAGTCACATCAACATGGCTCCGTACGTGTTGAATTCCATGACCAACCATATTTAGTAATGTCTTTTTCGCACGCGATTTAACATCTTCCTTAGTTAAATCTTGTTTCCGTTCACTCCAAATCCGGATACCATCAAATAAAGTCCCGGTTTCATTCCATTCTGGCTGACCAGCAGTAAGCGTAGCATCTAAGTGAACATGAGAATCAACAAATGGTGGTAAAAGTAAATTTTCTTTACCGTCAATAACTTCTTCACCGTCATGGGGCGTTAAGTTAGCCTTAATCTCACTAAATTTTCCATTGAGAATTCGAACATCGACTACTTCTTCATGATTATCAACATGTACATTTTTTAATAGCATAATTCATCTTCCTTTCGGTCAACCAGCAACATAATTCCATAATATAGGATACCACTCAAACACATATCAATAAATGTTGCTCCAATCGTATTTACGAAGATTGGCAACTGATGAACCCCTAAGAAGAAGGCAACCCCGATAGCAAAAACAATAATTGCTACCCAGTTGACGCCTCCGCGATACCAATATTTTCCACCAACTTTACCTAATTCATCAACATCATATTGCCGGTGAGCACGGAAATAAAAATCAGTACAAATAATAGCAATCGTCGGGCCTAACACCATCCCCACATAGTCAAGAAAGGATTCAAAAGCACTCAAGAAACTACCGACAAACATCGGAATAAAGGTCACAACTGTCGCAAGCAATACTACGATCCATAATGAATACTTTAATTTGAGCTTTGTAAAGATATTTGAAAGAGCTGATCCGGCCGCTAATAAGTTAACAGCATTGGCCGTCATCGAGGTCAAAATAATAACAAGGAGGGCAACTATCCCCAGTCCTAACTTACTAGCAATCGTTGAGGGATCGGAGTTATTTGCGTTATATACCCCACTTGAAATTGCAATACTAATTGTTGAAATCAAGCCGATAAAAGCAAACCATACAACCCCTAGTAAAGCACCAAAAAACGGCGTCAAAGTCGCATTCTTTTCCTTAGCAGTAAAGCGGGTGAAATCAGCACCGGCAGTTACCCAGGCTAAATTAAAAGCTGCTACATAATCGACCGCCGCGCCGACTGCCATTTTTGATTGCGCAGGAACATGCCAATTTACAATTTGACTAAAGGAAACAGTTCGAAAAACAGCCACTGACTCCCAAATGACAAATACAAGAACAAGAATTATTCCTAAGCGTTCAATCATTTGGACCGAACGTGATCCGCTAGAAACACTAATGATATGGAGAATGCTCATGATAATAATCCCGACTACTAGCCCTAAATAGCCGCCATGCTGTCCCCACACAGGCCATCCTAGTAAGTCATGGAAAAGAATGCTTACCGATTGGGCCGCAATAAAAGTATTAACCGCTGTCCAACCAATAAATTGGGTAATATTAACTAATGATGGGAGATAACTACCCCGTTCACCAAATGAGGCACGGCTTAAAGTCATCGTCGATACCCCAGTCTTATAACCAATGTAACCTACCAAACTTAAAAATACATATGATAAGGCAGATGACAATACTAAGACCTTCATGGCAACCGAAAATCCACAAGCGGCGAGTACTCCGCCGACAAACCATGTCCCATTATTAGCATTTGCCCCGACCCACGTGGCAAACATATCCCAAGTATTAGTCTTTCTGTTCTTCATTGGAATACTAAAAATTGTTGTCCCCTTTTGTTCTTTCACAAGATATCCTCCTTAGACCTAAAAAAGCTCTAGTCCCTTTAATGGTCCTAGAGCTTTACAAAAGAGGAAGCATAGTTTTGTGCCCACTATGCTTATATTATTTTGTCTTTTGTAGTCTCTCTGGGCTACATTAAAAGAACCGTGATTAATTTAATAGTGAGTATACGAGTTCTGACGCAAATTGTCAAACTCATTTATTTTCATCATAGGCAGCATTTAACCCCACACTAATTGTTAATGCTTTATCTACTTTTGCCATTGTCTCTGGCGATAAATGAGCAATTCGGTCTTTCAATCGTTGCTTATCAATCGTACGTAATTGCTCCAACAAAATGACCGAATCATGAGTTAACGGTAACGACTTACCTTTTAGTTGGACATGAGTAGGCATCTTCTTTTTTTGCATTTGGGCAGTAATCGCAGCAATGATTACTGTTGGACTATAATGATTTCCCACGTCATTTTGAAGGATCAGGACTGGACGAACGCCACCCTGTTCCGATCCAATTACCGGGGATAAGTCAGCGTAATAGATGTCGCCCCGTTTTACTTTTCGTTTTGTCACTACCTTCGCTTCCCTTAATTATTTACTTTGGCGATAAATGCGATGAACCCGATTACTAATATTAGTTAGGATTTCATAGTTAATAGTACCGGCCCGCTCAGCTAAATCAGTTGCTGTAATTTCTTGATCACCGGACTTGCCCATCAATACTACTGGAGTGCCGACTGGGTAATACTTAGGAAGTCGAATCATCATTTGATCCATACATACTCGTCCGGCAATATCACAAAATTGACCGTCAACTAATACTTTATAACCAGTCATACACCGTGGATAACCGTCAGCATAACCAATTGGCAAGGTGGCTAGCCATTCATCTTGTTCCGCCGTATAAGTGGCGCCATAGCTGACAGATCTTCCTGCCTTTAACTGCTTAACAAAAGAAATTGATGAAACTAATGAACTAACGGGCTGTAAATCAAGCGTTAATTTCAAGTCACGTCCAGATGGGTTTTGTCCGTACATTGAAATCCCCATTCGAATTGTATTAGCAGTGATTGTCTCCCGATGCCATAAACCGGTCGCTGAATTTGCCATATGAACATACGGTGGCAGTTCATCAAGGCTGGCAACAAATTGATGCCAACGTTGGACCTGCTGATTAAAGTAATTTTCATCAGGACTATCAGCAGTTGCAAAATGGGTGAACATTCCTTCAAATTCAAATTCAGGACTATCAAGCAGCTTAACAGCTTGCTTAAATGCAGCTACCTCTGTAAAACCAATCCGGCCCATTCCTGAATCAATCCCCAGATGAACCTTTAATGGTTTCTTAGGCTTGGCAACTTGTGCTAACTGATGATATTGTTCAAGCCAATCTAAGGAGCCAACCGTTAAAGAAACTCCGGCTTGAGCAGCAATCAACGCATCTTCAACGGACGTAATTCCAAGGACAAGCGTCATCGCTTCAATCCCGTTATCCCGTAATTCTAATGCCTCATCTAAGATCGCCACGCATAAACCGCTTGCACCACTGGTCATTGCCGTTTGGGCAACTGGAATCAATCCATTGCCATAAGCATTTGCTTTTACAACGGCCAGGATTTTACTATTTTCGGGCAATACTTTTTTCTGTTCTTGAATATTATGACGTAATGCATCTAAGTCCACTATTAATGATGTATCTCGCAAACGACCATTAACCATTATTTATTCTCACTTTCTAAAATTACTTCTGTCATTACTAATGTGGCAGTATGACTCACTGAAGCATGAGCATTACCATTATACGGCGATTTAGTCACAATTGGCGCCCCATATTGGTTATCAATGATTTCAATATCATGAAAGCCTAGTTTAGCACCAATTCCCGTTCCGTATGCTTTAGCAAAAGATTCTTTTAGTGACCACCGACCAGCAAGATATTCTACTGATCGCTGACCGCTAAATTGACTATATTGTTCTAATTCAGTCGGTGTCAATACATGCTGGATGAATTGAGAATGCGCTGTTGCGGCTTTCTTAACTCGTTCAATCTCGGTTATATCGATTCCAATCCCCTTAATCATCGAGTGTTCGTCTCCTTAATTCTCACTAGTATCTACCGCTTAATCTTATCGAAAATAAGCGCTTCTTGCAATTGTTGTTACATTAGTCCATCATTGTCATGTCATATAAAATTATAAATAAAGTTTAGGTTTTTCTAGTTACAATTAGCTCAGAAAAAGTTATAATTTTAAGGCAATAAGCATTCTTGTTTTTGAATATTTCATTAATTTTTTCTTAAGGATTTTATAGTAAGGTGAAAGTAACTCACCCTATTAGCCGAGATACATAATTAATGGTATTCTTGATATGAATGCCAATTACAAATTTATAAAGATGAGAGAAGGAGAACTATGGCTCAGATTATTCAACGCCATCCTGCATTACGATTCATCTTAAAAACATTATTTTACTTTGTAGTGCTTCTTTTATTAATCTACCTTTATGGTTATTACGGAGCAGGCCAAGAGCCATTTATCTACAACGAATTCTAATGCGGAGGAAATAGATAATATATGAGTAAGAATATTATTACTGTCTTTGAGCAAATTGCCAAGGACAACTCAACGCGGATCGCATATGATGAAATGGGCAAAACGACCACTTATGCGGACTTAAGCTCAGCAGTTGATACTTTAGCGGCATGGCTTAGTACTCAATCTTTGCCTGATCGTAGTCCGATTCTCGTATATGGTGATCATCAAGTTGAAATGATTATTAGCTTTTTAGCAGCTTTAAAAGCTGGACATACTTATATTCCAGTGTCCAACGATTCAGCAATTCCACGGATGCAATCAATTCTGGATACTGCTAAACCGGCGATGATTATTGCTGTTAATGATTTTCCAAGCAATGATCTCCAGTTTGATGCCCCAATTGTCGATCATCAACAGCTTGAAAAAATTTTGGCAACACCACAAACTTTTGATACTTCAGCAATGATTAATGGTGACGAACTAGCTTATGTCCTCTTTACGTCTGGAACTACTGGTTCGCCAAAGGGGGTTGAAGTTAGTCACGATAACTTTATGACCTTTGTTGACTGGATGTTAAGTGACGAGTTTCAAATCAAAGAACATGCTAATTTCTTAGGGCAACCACCATATTCATTTGATCTTTCAAACATGTACTGGTTACCAGCACTACTTAATGGTGGGACAATCAAGGCGCTTCCTCACGAAGTTGTTGAGAATTTTGGTCAGATGTTTACTGCTCTACAAAACCTTGATCTTGAAGTTTTTGTAGGGACGCCATCATTTGCTGATATGTTAATGCTTAGCCCAGCATTTAACCAACAAAAAATGCCAAGCTTAAAGACCTTTCTCTTCTGTGGTGAAGAATTAACAGTAAAGACTGCAAAAGGATTACACCAACGATTCCCAGATGCTAAAATCTTCAACACTTATGGTCCAACTGAAACAACGGTTGCCGTATCAGGGATCGAGATCACACCTGAAATCATTGAAAACAATGACCGCTTACCAGTTGGCTATGCAAAGCCAGGAGTCAAATTATCCATTTGGAATGGCGATCAAGAAATCATTACTCCTGGTGAACAAGGTGAGATTGTAATTAGTGGTAATAGTGTGGCACATGGCTACATGAATAATCCGGAAAAAACAGCCAAGTCATTCTTTAAGATTGATGGTGTTCCTGCTTACCGAACTGGGGATGCAGGAACTCTTGACAGCGATGGCTTACTTCACCACAAAGGCCGCATGGATTTCCAAATTAAATTACATGGTTACCGGATTGAACTTGATGAAGTTCGTGCCAGTCTTGAAAAGAGTCCTTTAATCAAACAAGCAGTTGCGGTTCCGAAATATAATAAAGATGGCAAAGTTACGCACCTGATTGCTTATGTTATTCCAAACGAAGCGACTGAAGATACGGCTGGATTAACAAAACAGATTCGTGAAAGCTTGGACGGCTTAATCATGCCATATATGATGCCTACCCAATTCGTTTACCGTGAATCATTCCCAATGTCTGCAAATGGCAAGATTGCAGTTAAACAAATGATTGCTGAGGCTAACAAGTAATGATTGATTGGATTTCAAACCTTCCTAATTTCAGTGCTTATGGAACCCCGGTATACTTCTTCTACTTACTTCTTGCTATTTTGCCGTTGGGAATCGGCCTTTACTTTGGGAAGAGGTTTAGCTGGTATGAAACATTAATTAGTTTCATTTTTATCTTCTTAATGTTCGATGGTTCAAGCTGGCAACAAGGAATTTCATTAATTGCTTATGTTATTTACCAGACAATTATTGTGATGGCTTATCATCGCTACCGGCAAAATAATAATTCGAGTGGTGTTTTTTACTTCACTGCCGCCTTATCAATTTTGCCGATTGTAATTGTTAAGCTTTCACCGGCAATGGTTGGTCATAACTCCCTCCTTGGTTTCTTAGGAATTAGTTATTTAACTTTCCGGGCAGTCGGAACAGTAATTGAAACGCGTGATGGAATGATCAAAGCGATTTCCCCATGGGAGTTCATTCGTTTCATTCTGTTCATGCCAACCATTACTTCTGGACCAATTGATCGTTACCGACGTTTTGAAAAGGATTATAAAAAGGTCCCGACCCGCGAGGAATATTTGAATCTTGTTAATACAGGAATTTTCTACTTATTCCTTGGGTTCTTGTACAAGTTTGTCATCGGTTATTTCTTCGGTCAGCGTTTTTACCCCTTCTTTGAAAAAGCGGCCTTAGCTGATCCATCATTTCCTTCTTGGAACTTAGTCGGTGTCATGTACACTTACGGACTTTACTTATTCTTTGACTTTGCTGGTTATTCATTGTTTGCAGTTGCTATTAGTTACTTTATGGGTGTGCGGACCCCAATGAACTTTAAGCAGCCTTTCAAATCGAAAAACCTTAAAGAGTTCTGGAATCGTTGGCACATTAGCCTTTCTTTCTGGTTCCGTGATTATATCTTTATGCGGTTCGTCTTTCTTGCTACCAAAAAACGGTGGTTTAAGAATCGAAATGCCTTGTCATCAACCGCATATATGCTTAATATGTTACTAATGGGCTTTTGGCATGGAATTACCTGGTACTATATTCTCTATGGTTTTCTCCAAGGTCTAGGCCTAGTAGTTAATGACTGGTGGCTGCGTTTCAAGCGCAAAAACTTAAAACAGCTACCACATAATAAGTTCACTACTGGAGTTGCTATTTTTGTCACATTTAACTTTGTAATGTTTACTTTCTTGATCTTCAGTGGGTTCTTAGATACTTATCTATTCAAATAATTTTAGGAGGATTTTAATTATGCAAGAACAAATTATTAATATTTTAGCTGATGCAACTGGTCGGGACACTGCAGACTTTAGTGATGCAAGTCAAAACCTTTTCGAAAGTGGTCTTTTAGACTCAATGGCAACTGTTAGCCTTCTTCTTGGTTTACAAGATGCTTTTGGCGTTCAAGTACCAGTTTCAGAATTTGACCGTAGCCAATGGGACACTATTGAAAAGATTGAAGAACGGGTAAAGGAGCTCCAAAATGCATAATGGCAAAAAGCTGTGGTCAATCTTTGGCCCGCTGATTGTCGCTTGTCTATTAGTAGTTCTTTTGTTTTCACTGCCGATTAGTAAAAAGCACTCAGCGGCGATTGAACATAAAGCTGCAGTATCGCTAAGCCCGGTTGTTTTTAAGAATCAATCAATTAAACAACAAGCGCTCAGTGATAAGCACACCCACTATGTTCCATTCTTTGGTTCTAGTGAATTACGGCGAATGGATCGTTTCCATCCTTCTGTAATGGCTGCTCGTTATCATAACTATACCCCCTTCCTCTTCGGTTCACGGGGTACCCAATCTCTTCCGCAATTCTTTAACATTAATTCAATGGAAACGCAGATGAGAGATAATAAGGCCGTCTATATCATTTCACCACAATGGTTTACTAAGCAGGGGGTTCAACCACCAGCTTTCAAGTACTACAATGGTGAACTCGCTAACCTTAACTGGCTTCAACACGCTAATCCTAAATCACCATACGATCGCTACATTGCAACGCGATTAATTGCAATGCTTGGTAAAGACGGGACTGTTTCTTCGTATGCTAAAAAGATTGCAGAAGGAAAATCCCTTAGCAGTTTCGATATGGGAGTTATCCGCTTCCGGCTTAATATGTTGGTTCATGAAGATGCCATCTTCTCAGGTTTTCAATTGAATAATAACTATGGCAAGCATATTCTCCCAAACGTTAAGAAACTTCCTCCGCGTTACAATTACAACGAACTTTATGATGATGCAATGAACGAAGCCGCACGTGATACTAATAACAACCGTTTTGGTATTAAAAACAGCTTCTATACGCAGCGTGTGAAGAAAAACTTAGCGAAAACAAAGGGATCACAACGGAATTTCAATTATACTAAGTCACCAGAATATGGCGATTTGGAAGTAGTTTTGAATCAGTTTAAGAATACCAATTCAAACGTCCTCTTTATCATCCCACCGGTTAATTCAAAGTGGGAAAAGTACACGGGGATGGACATGAATATGTATTACCAATCTGTTGAAAAAATTAAATTTCAGCTTCGCCAACAAGGGTTCAATCACATTTTGGATCTTTCTCATGATGGTGATAAGCCTGGATTTATGGAAGATACTATTCATATCGGTTGGGCTGGTTGGGTAAAAGTTGATAAAGCTACTAATAGTTTTATTTCTAACAAGCAACCGCAACCACATTACCAAATCAATAGTAAGTTCCTTTCACCAGAATGGACTAACTTAACCCCAACTCCTGGTAATTTACAGAAATTCCAAGAAAAATTACATTAACAAAAAGCGAGACTTGAAGAATTTTCTTCGGGCCTCGCTTTTATTAAACTACTAATTCTAATTGATCAACAACATCTTGTAATAAACTCATTCCTGCCAAACTATTGCCATGTTGATCAAGAGCTGGACTAAAAATACCAATACCACATTTTTGCGGGGCACAAGCCAATAAGCCGCCGCCAGTACCACTTTTAATAGGGAGTTCAATTTTAATTGTGTATTCTTTTGATTCTTCAAACGAACCAACTGTTGTTAGCAATTTCTTTACCAACTCGTTATCTTCATGGCTAATAAGACGCTCATTATCCCAAGGTTTAATTCCATCATTTGCCAAGACTGCTCCTAAGTTAGCAAGACTCTGTGCTGTCACCATCATTGAGCTTTGCATAAAATAAGTTATCAATGTTTGATCAACAGTCTCTAAAATATCCTTATCTTTCATATAGTAAGCCAGTGCATGAATATCTTTATCATTCATAATTGCTGACCGAAATAAACGCTCATTCAGGCTAATGCATGGGTCATTGCAGATCTCACGACAGAAACCGAGAAGGGCATTAAAACTATTCTGCCCCATCAACTGGTCAATTAAGGCTGTCGTTAACAAGGCGGAGGAATTATTAAGGTAATTTACCCGGTGGACCTGCTCGGTTAACTCGTCATCCAATAGTACCGAACTTAGGCTATAATCTGCCGAACCATTTTCTAGTTCTGCTAAGACGCGCTTATGACCTAATCTCTTGATCGCTAATATTAAAGTTATGACCTTCGCAATACTCTCGATTGCAAATCTCGTTCCTGCCATTCCAGCGGTCCCAATTTCGTCCTCGTCAACGTCATAAATGGCAATGCCCAATTGCTGCGGATCAACAATTCCTAATATCGGAATGTAGTTTGCAACCTTACCATGAGCTGTTTCAGCAAAGTTTTTATCAATCAATTGCTCTAATTTTTGCATCGTCAAAACCTCTCTCACACAAGGCATAAATAACCCTGCAGCTCCTCAAGTACCAAACAAGAAAAATTAGCCCCCCTTTACACTTAATTTGCATGATGAAATAATAGCCGAATATCTACATGAGCTCATCTTCTCAGATACTAATCATCGTAATAATCGTAACAAATACATTATAAATAAATCAAATAATTAGCATAAATATTTTTATAAAAAGATAACAAAATACCCCACTCTTATTTATACATTCCTAAATAAGAGCGGGGCATTTTTAATTTATCCTAAACCAGTTTAAGCTTATCAAACGACTAATTAATTTAATCGCGTTTCTTCTTACCTAATCCTGAAAGTCCGAATAAGCCTAATAGACTTGCAATTGCTAAGCCAGCAATGCTTAAGCCACGTTCTGTTTCATTACCTGTTTGTGGTAATGCTTCCTTACTATTTGTATCAGCAGCTTTTTCTGTCTGTTGACCAGTAGTAAGGTTAGTTCCATGACTTCCCGTTAAGTCGGCTTGGGTATTGTTACCTTGAACCGGAGCTTGAGTTGCATTGTTATTATCTTGGCTAGTACTGTTGCCTTCAGTTGGCGTTTCAGTATTAGTCTGGTGGTTAGAAGAATTATCAGATTCAGTAGGAGCGTTTGAAACCTTAATATTTTCAATTGCCGCAATTCCAGCTGCCTCTGCTTCACTAATTGCACTAGCAGTAGTAGCATTGTCAATCGCTGTCCGCGCATTTTCTGCTGCTTGTTCAGCTTCATTAATCAACGCTTCCTTCGCTGCTGGGCTTAGGTTAGAATTATTGATTTCTTCCTTCTTAGAATTCAAAGCATTATCAACGTTCTTCTTCGCTTGGTCGCGAGTCTCTTCAACAGTTGGTACTTGAATATCTAAGATTGCTTGCACGCCATTCTTCGCAGCAAGTTCAACCGCATCATTAGTTGTTGCTGCATCAATATTCTTGTTTGCAGCAGCAGCTTCGGTTTGTGCTTGATCAATTAGCTTTTGCTTTTCAGCATCAGTTAAGTTTTGAGCAGCGTTAATTTCAGCCGTCTTAGCTGTTAATGCATCGGCAATAGCTTGTTTAGCATCACTCTTTGCTGCATCCAGAGTTGGGATGGTTACATTCAAGATTTCGTTGATTCCTGCTGTTTCCGCATCCTTAACAGTGGCGTCAGTGGTTGCATTCTTAATATTATCAATTGCCTTATCTGCAATCTCGTCTACTTGGTTCTTCAATGCTTCTTTTTGCGCCTCAGTCAAGTTCTTAGCTGCTTCGATTTGGGTCTTCTTAGCATCCCGAACTTGTTCAACTGCTGTAATTGAAGCATCTTGAGCATCAGTTAACGTTGGTACTGTAATATCAAGAATTGCTTGAACACCGTTATCCCGAGCAGCATTGATTTCCGCACTAGTTTGGGCGTTATTTACGTTGTCAACAGCGGTCGTGTATGCTGCCTGAGCCTGTTGCTTAAGATCTTGCTTAGTAGTTTCAGAAAGATTATTAGCATTATCAATTTCACTGACTTTATCAGCTAATGCTCTATCAAGGGCAGCAATAGCATCCTTTTGTTGATCTTCTCGGCCAGGAACCTTAATGTCAAGGATTGCCTTAACACCATCAGTCTCAGCATCCTTAACTGCGTCATTAGTTTTTGCCTTCGCAATATTATCCTTAGCAGTATTAGCCGCAGTTGTAGCGTCCTTAATTAAAGCATCTTTTTCAGTATTGGAAAGGTTAGTTGCAGCATTAATTTCTGCCGTCTTTTCTTTCAATACCTCATCGATTACCTTAGTTGAAGCCTTCTTAGCTTCATCAAGACTTGGAACAGTTACATTTTCAATTGCTTGAGCACCATTGTCTTCTGCAGTTTGAACATCATTATTGGTTGTAGCATTATCAATATTCTTCTTAGCCTGATCCGCTTCGTCAGTTGCTTGGTTAATCAAGTCTTGCTTTTGACTATCTGAAAGATTATCAGCATTATTGATTTCATTCTTCTTTTCGTTGAGAACATCATCAATCAGATTCTTTGCTTGGTCCTTCGCGGTTTCAAGACTTGGTACCGTTACATTAGCGATCGCGTTAATACCATCTGTAGTAGCTGTTGCAACCTCACTATCAGATGTTGCCTTCGTAATATTATCTTTAGCTGTATTAGCCGCGTTATTAGCTTCATCAATTAAGTTGGCCTTTTCCCCAGCAGTAATATTAGTAGCATTGTTGATTTCGTTAACCTTATTAGTTAAGGCATCATCAATTGCCTTGATTGCTTCATCTTTAGCAGCTGATGTCGTTGGAACATTGATAGCATTAATATTTTCAATCCCAGCATTCTTTGCCTCTTCAACACTTTGGTTAGTAGTTGCGTTGTTAATAGCATCCTTAGCATTATCGGCAATGTTGTTTACCTGATTGATTAGATTTTGCTTCTCATCAGAAGTTAGCTGTGAGGCGTTATTAATTTCTGTTTCCTTTTGTTTAAGAGCATCATTAATTGCATCAATGGCACTTTGCTTAGCATCAGCAAGAGTTGGCACTTCAATTCCTAAAATCTTATCAACACCTGCTTGAGATGCAGCTAATGCTTGATCATTGCTGGTAGCTTGATCAATCTTTTCAATGGCTGTATCTGCTTCTGCGTTAGCACGGTTAATTAATTCTTGCTTAGTAGCAGAATCGAGGTTTGAAGCAGCATTGATCTCATTAGTCTTGCTTTCTAAGGCATCCGCAATTGCTTGCTTAGCATTATTCTTAACTTCATCTAAGCTTGGCACTTTAACATCAAGAATATCTTGAATACCCTTATTTCCCGCATCCTTAGCTGTTTGATCATCCTTTGCTCCATTGATTGCATTAATGGCATTATCAGCAATTTGATCAACTTGCTTAGTCAACTCGTCCTTTTCATCTTGGCTTAAGTTGTTTGCGTTGTTGATTTCTTCCTTCTTCGCCTCACGCACTTCATTAAGAGCATCGATACTATCTTGCTTCTTTTCATCAAGACTTGGAACAGCAATATTAAGAATGGCTTCTACACCGTCTGCACTTGCTTTATCAGCATCGTCATTGGTTGTTGCCTTATTAATATTATCAAGGGCCTTATTGTATTCCGCATCAACTTGTTGAGTTAAGTTGGCCTTTTCATCTGCAGTCAAATGAGTTGCTTCATCGATTTGGGCAAGCTTAGTAGATTTAGCCTCGTCTAAGGACTTGATTGCATTCTGTTTGCGATCTTCTAAGCCAGGAACCTTAGTATCAACAATTGCATCGATACCATCTTTTTCGTCCTTGGCAACTTCTGCGTCATTAGAATCATTGTTAATCTTATCCTTTGCCTTATCAGCAATATCAGTGATTTGGTTGATAAGATCCTTCTTTTCTTGATCAGATAAATGAGTTTGATCATTAATTTCCTTCGTCTTATCTGCTAAAGCATCATCAATTGCCTTCGTGGCTTTATCCTTAGCATCATCAAGACTCGGAACGACAATATTAGCAATCTTTTCTGCGCCAGCATCTCTTTCCGTAGCTACATCGTCATTAGTTGTCGCTTGGTTGATCTTGTCTTTAGCTTCGTTAGCGGCGTTTTGTGCTTGGTTAATGAGGTCTTGCTTCTCTTGATCAGTCAAGTGGGAAGCATTATTGATCTCATCTTCTTTTTGCTTAAGAACGTCATCAATTATTTGACTAGCATCTTTCTTCGCATCATCAAGACTTGGGACAGTGACATTTGCAATAGCATCTACACCATCTGTAGTAGCTTTGTTGACTGCTTCATTGCTAGTGGCATTCTTAATGTTTTCCTTAGCCTTTGCTGCTTCTTCGTTGGCTTGATCAATTAAGTCTTGCTTTTGCTTATCAGATAAGTTGGTTGCATCATTGATTTCTTTAGTCTTGTTAGCTAAAGCATCATCAATTGTTTGGTTAGCTTGATCCTTGGTTGATGAAGTTGTTGGAACTGCAATATCGTTGATTGCAGCAACTCCTTTATTCTTAGCATCTTCAACCGCTGGAATGGTAGTAGCTGAATCAATTGCATTCTTAGCTGCCTTTGCTTCTTGGTCAACTAAGTCATTCAAGGCATTAGCTTCATCGGTGGTTAATGGTGCCTTTGCAATTTCAGCCTTCTTACCAGCAACTGCATTGTCGATGGCGGCATTAGCAACATCTTTATCAATGGCAAGCTGACCATTGTCAACGGCAGTCTTAACCTCATCGTCAGTCTTCGCATTATCGATAGCTTCTTGGGCCTTCTTAGCATCGGAATCGATTTGATCCTTCGCAGCTTGCTTCTCTTCGTCAGTCAAGTTGTTATCTTGGTCAATTGCCTTCTTAGCATCGTCAACGGCATTATTAAGGTCTGTGGTTGCGTGGTCCTTAGCTGGTGACTTAGTCGGGATTTCAATGGCGTTGATTGCTTTTATACCATTGTCCTTGGCTTCAGTTACTGCAGCATTGGTAGTTGCACTATCAATTGCCTTATCTGCAGCATTTTGGGCATCAGTAACTTTCTGCTTCAATGCAGCTTTTTCTTCGTCAGTTAAGTTTGAAGAATCGATTGCATCGTTCTTAGCTTCGGCTGCTTCTGTAATAGCTTTCTTAGCTGCTTCTTTAGCTGTTGACTCAGTTGGCACTTCAGTATCATTGATATTCTTAATACCATTGTCTTGCGCAGTGGTTACAGCTTCTGGGGTAGGGGCATTATTGATTGCTTCCTTAGCATCTTGAGCCTTTTGATCGACTTCATTATTTAAAGCAGTCTTTTCTTCATCAGTTAATGGTGATTTAGCAATTTCGTCCTTCTTGCCAGCAACTGCATTATCGATGGCGGCATTAGCAATGGCTTTATCAATGGCAAGCTTACCATTATCAACGGCACTGTTTACCTCATCATCAGTCTTTGCATTATCGATGGCTTCTTGGGCCTTCTTAGCATCGGAATCGATTTGATCCTTCGCCGCTTGCTTCTCTTCGTCAGTCAAGTTGCCGTCTTGGTCAATGGCCTTCTTAGCCTCTTCAACGGCATCATTAAGGTCAGTGGTTGCTTGTTCCTTTGCAGCTGACTTAGTTGGAATTTGAATGTCTTTAATTGCAGCAATGCCGTCTTCTTTAGCAGTTGTTACTGCTTCATCCGTTGTCGCACTCGTGATATTTGATACTGCATTACTGTATTCTGCTTGAACTTTATCCTTCAAAGCATTCTTTTCATCAGTAGTTAAATCAGCAGCTTTATCAATTGCGCTATTCTTAGCATCACGGGCTGCATTCAACTCTTCAATTGCCTCTTGTTGCTTCTGAACTAGAGTTGGAATAGTGATGTTATTAATGCTATCTAACCCTGCTGTTTCTGCACTCTTAACTTCATCATTAGTTTGAGCAGCGTTGATTGCCTTCGTTGCCTCATCAGCAGCTTTATTGGTTTGATCAACTAAAGCTTGCTTTTCTTGATCAGTTAAGTGAGCAGCATTGTTAATGTCATTCAGCTTAGCATTCTTAGCACTTTCAATTGCATTAATTGCATCTGTTTGCGCACCGTCTAGAGTTGGAATAAATAAATCAGTAATTTGCTTGATTGCTTCATCGCGGGTTGCAGTAACTGCATCATTGGTAGTAGTTGCTGCCTCATTAATCTTAGCAATTGCATCGTTAGCAATTTTATCTACTTGATCAGTTAATTCTTTTTGCTCTTCAGCACTTAGGTTAGATGCATTAGCAATTTGCTTATTCTTAGCATCTTGAACTTGCTTAATTGCATTAATTGCATCTTGTTTAACTTGATCTAAGCTTGGAACAGTCACATTAGCAATATCTGCAATCCCCTTATTTTGTGCTTCAGTCACAGCATCATTGGTAGTGGCATTGTTGATATTGTCTTTTGCAGTTTTAGCTACTTCACTTGCTTGATTGATTAAGTCTTGCTTTTCATCAGTACTTAAGTTAGATGCATTATTAATTTCATCTGTCTTAACTTGCAAAGCATTGTCAATTGCAGTATTAGCAGCCTTCTTAGCATCTTCTAGTGAAGTAAAGCTAATGCCTTTAATGTTGTCAATTCCTGCATTGGCTGCATCGCGCACACCATCATTGGTAGTGGCATTTTCAACATTATTCTTAGCAGTAGCTGCTGCATCATTTGCCTGATCAACTAATTTTTGCTTTTCAGTCTCATTTAAGTTAGACGCATTATTAATTTCATTTACTTTAGCATTCAACGCATCATCAATAGCTTGGTTAGCGTTCTTCTTCGCTTCGTCAAGAGTTGGAATAGTAACATTTTCGATGTTCTGAACACCAGTAGTTGCTGCAGCTTTAGCATCATCATTTGTTTGAGATTGGTTGATGTTGTTAATTGCTTCAGTTGCGGCATTAGTTGCATCATTGATCAAACTTTGCTTTTCATCTTGAGAAAGGTTAGAAGCATTGTTGATTTCGTCAGTCTTGGCATCTAAAGCCTTGTTAATGAGATCAATACTTTCCTTCTTAACATCAGACAAGTTTGGAACTGTTACATCAGCAATTGCTTTTTCACCATTGGTTTGGGCAGTCTCAACACCAGCATTAGTAGTGGCGTTGTTGATATTGTTCTTAGCAGTATTTGCTGCTTCAGTTGCTTGCTTGATTAAGTCAGTCTTTTCTTGAGTGTTAAGGTTAGAAGCACTATTGATTTCATCAGTCTTATTTTGTAATGCTTTATCAATTGCCTTAATAGCATCGTCCTTAACTGTAGAAGTAGTTGGCACTTCAATCTTGTTAATTGCATCTACGCCACTGTTTTGTGCAGTGGTTACTTCTTCAACAGTAGTTGCATTAGCAATATTTTGTTTTGCGTTCTTTGCTTCAGAATTAATTAAATCAGTGTAAGCTTGCTTTTCTTCAGTAGTTAATGGATCTTGGATCTCCTTAAGCTTACCAGCAGCTGCATTGTCGATAGCTGCATTAGCAACATCTTTGTCAATTGCAACCTTACCACTGTTAACTGCATTGTTTACGTCATTATCAGTCTTGGCATTATTGATGGCATCTTGAGCAGTCTTAGCATCAGAATCAATTTGATCTTTAGCAACTTGTTTTTGCTCGTCAGTCAAGTTGCTATCTTGATCGATTGCTTTCTTCGCTTCATCAACAGCCGTATTAAGGTCAGTGATTGCTTTTTCCTTATTCGCTGATGTTGTTGGAACTTTAATGCCGTCAATTGTACTAATACCATTGTCTTTAGCTTCAGTTACTGCTGCATTAGTAGTTGCATTATCAATCGCTTGATCTGCGGCGTTTTGAGCATCAGTAACTTTTTGTTTCAAGGCAGCTTTTTCTTCGTCTGTTAAGTTTGAAGAATCAATTGCACTATTCTTGGCGTCTGCAGCTTCTGCTACTGCCTTCTTAGCTGCTTGTTTAGCTGCTGATTCAGATGGTACGTCAATATCATTGATATTCTTAATACCATTTTCTTGTGCAGTAGTTACTGCTTCTGGAGTAGTTGCAGTGTTAATTGCTTCTTTAGCAGTCTTGGCTTTTTGATCTACTTCATTATTCAAAGCAGTCTTTTCTTCGTCTGTTAATGATGAGTTAGAAATTTCTGCTTTCTTACCAGCGACTGCATTATCAATGGCGGCATTAGCAACGTCTTTATCAATTGCTAATGTACCATTATCCGCTGCCTTCTTAACATCATCGTTAGTCTTGGCATTGTTGATAGCTTCTTGAGCAGTCTTAGCATCAGAGTCAATTTGATCCTTAGCTGCTTGCTTTTGTTCATCAGTTAAATTACTGTCTTGATCAATGGCCTTCTTAGCATTTTCAACTGCTGTATTAAGGTCAGTGGTTGCTTGGTCCTTAGTATCTGATTTAGCTGGTACTTCAATACCATTAATTGCCTTAACGCCTTTGTCTTCCGCTTCAGCTACTGCTACATTTGTTGTTGCATTGTCAATTGCTTGATCTGCAGCTGTTTGTGCATCAGTAACTTTTTGTTTCAAGGCAGCCTTTTCTTCATCAGTTAAGTTTGAAGCATCAATTGCAGTATTCTTTGCTGTTGCTGCGTCAGCTACTGCCTTCTTAGCTGCTTCTTTAGCTGTTGACGTAGTTACTTCAATACCATTAATTGCAGTAACTCCATTTTTTTGAGCTTCAGTTACTGCTGCATTTGTTGTTGCATTGTCAATTGCTTGATCTGCAGCATTTTGTGCTTCAGTAACTTTTTGTTTCAAGGCAGCTTTTTCTTCATCAGTTAAGTTTGAAGAATCAATTGCATTGTTCTTTGCAGTTGCTGCGTCGGCTACTGCCTTCTTAGCTGCTTCTTTGACTGCTGATTCAGTTGGAACTTTAATGCCATCAATTGCAGTAACACCATTATTTTGTGCTTCAATTACAGCATCATTAGTCGTTGCATTAGTAATTTCTTCTTTTGCCTTATCCGCAGCTGTATTGGCTTCTTGTGTTAACGCAGTCTTTTCATCAGTAGTTAAATCACTAGCGGAATTGATCTCTTCTAATTTCTTAGTTAAAGCATCGTCAATTGCTTTATTTGCATCAGATTTCACAGTATCTAAGCTTGTTGGAACAATCTTTTTAATTGCATCCACACCAGCTTGACCTGCTTGAGCTGCCTCATTGTTTGTTGTAGCAGTTTCAATATTTTCTTTAGCCTTATTGGCTTCAGCAGTTGCTTGATCAATTAGATCTTTCTTTTCTGCATCATTAAGATTATCAGCTTTATTAATTACCTCAGTTTGAGCTGTAAGGGCATCATCTACTGCTTTATTTGCTGCTTTCTTAGCATCCTCTAAGCTTGGAACAGTAACATTATTAATATTAGTTGTTCCTTCATCTTGTGCAGTCTTAATTGCATCAGCTGTCGTTGCTTTATCAATGGCTTCTTTAGCATTATTAGCTGCATCAGTTGCTTCTTTGATTAATTGATCCTTAGTTGTTTGATCAATATTGTTAGCATCGTTGATTTCCTTAGTCTTAGCGTTAAGGGCATCATCAATTGCTTCTTTTGCAGTATTTTGACTATCAGTAACGCTTGGTACCTTTACATTGCTAATTGCATCAATACCCTTTGACTGCTCAGTTGCTACATCATTATTAGTTGTAGCTTTTTCAATAGCATCCTTTGCTGTATTCGCTGCATCAGTTGCTTCTTTAATTAACTGATCTTTAGTCGTTTGGTCAATATTTTCAGCGTTATTGATTTCCTTAGTCTTATCAGTTAATGCTTGATCAATTTCTTTGGTTGCCTTAGTTTTAGCATCATCTAAACTTGGAACAGTTACATTGTTAATGTTCGTAATTCCTTCAGTCTTAGCACTATTAACTGTATCGGCCTTGGTTGCTTGATTAATCGCAGTATTAGCATCCTCTGCTGCCTTCTTAGCATCGGCAATTAATTGATCCTTAGTAGCTTGATCGATATTAGTAGCGTCAGTGATTTGGGTAGTCTTAGTATCTAAAGCCTTTTGAATATCTTCAGTAGCAGCATTCTTAGCATTTGTAAGGTTAGTATCCCCATTCAAGCCATTGATTGCATCAGTAATAGCCTTTGCTGCATTGTCTACATCTGCCTGAGTTGCATTAGTATTCTTTAAAATCTCTTGACCTGCAGTAATCGCATTATTAAGAGCTTCTTGATTTGCTTGGTCGGCGTTAGTGTAGTTACCAGTGTTCTTAGCACTATTAGCATTGGTTAAAGCTGTTTCCAAGGCTTCAGTATTAGTAGCCTCACCTTTAAGGTTATCTTTTGCTGCATTAATTGCATCTAAAGCATTCTTAACATCACTTGCAGATGGATTTGCTTCATTTAAAACTGCTTGACCTGCAGTAATTGCATTATTGTATGCTGTTCGGGCTTCTTCACTACCATTATAGTATGCAGGCGTATTTCTTACATTTGGCGCATCCTTAACAGCAGCTTCTAAGGCAGCCTTGTTTGCAGCTTCAGTCTTAGCATCCCCATTTAAGTTATTATTTGCAGTTTCAAGATTTTGAAGAGCTTTGTTTACTTCTGCTTGAGTTGCATTAGTTTTACCTAAAACTGTTTGTGCAGCTGTAACTGCATTATCATATGCAGTTTTTTGAGTTTCGTCTGCATTAGTATAGTTATTGCTTTCTTTTACAGTTGCAGAATTGTCAACTGCTTTTTGAAGCGCTGATTTATCAGTTGCTTCACCCTTAAGATTACCCTTAGCAGTATTGATGGCATCTAACGCAGCAGTAATTTGAGTAGCGGTTGCGTCTGAATCATCTAACACTTTTTGACCAGCGGTAATTGCTTCATCATAAGCCTTCTTAGCTTCATCAGAACCATTGTAGTATGCCGCATCATCTGATTTTACAGTAGGTGCTTCATCAACTGCTTTTTGAAGGGCTTCCTTACTTGCTGCTTTCTTAGCATCACCATTCAAAGCATCTTTTGCATTATTAATGGTGGTTAATGCATTATCTACCTCAGTTTGAGTAGCATTTTCTTTACTTAAAATGCCTTGACCTGCTTTAATGGCAGCTTGGTAGTTATCTTGAAGCCTGGTATCCGCATTAGTGTAGTTATTGCTTGATTCTACTGATGATGCTTGATCAACAGCAGTTTGCAATGCAGTCTTATCCGTTTCTTTACCAGTTAATGCAGTTAAAGCAAGTTGAATGACACTTACTGCTCCATCTACATCACTTTGATCATAACTTGTTGGATTATCAAGAATATCTTGACCAGCTGCAATTGCATTATTATATGCCATTTGAGCTTCTTCAGTAGCATTGTAGTAACTTGGCTTTTGTTCTTCGGCAGAAGCAGCGTCTACTAATTCTTGAAGAGTAGCAGTATTTACTTGTCTCAATGCTGCAACCGTTTCAGTAAGCGTTGGAGATTCAACGAAGTCTTTAGAAGCGACGACGGTAATCTTTGCGTCATCAGTTAATTGACTAGCTAACGAGGATAGATCAATAGAGAATTCTCCCCCATTAGGCTTTGGTGAACCGTCGGGATTTTTAGGAGTACCGGTATAAGTTACTTTTGTAGTAGTTATGTTTCCATCAGTATCAGTATATAGGCGATACATTCCTGCTTCAGGAACGCCTGTAGCAGTCTCATTAATCAAAACAGTAATATAAATTGGAGTCTTACTGTCACCAGTAGATGTTGTAATACCAGTTAATTGATTATTTTTGTCAAGATGTAAATTCGTTAGAGTTACATCTTCACCAGCAGCGACAAAAGAGAGAGCGCTCGGATTTGTCTTAATGTAGTCATAAATTGTTGTAGGAACGTCTTTATTTAAGGAAGTTACTACACTGTTGCTTAACGTACCATTAGAACTATATGTGGCATCGACCTTACCTAATGGGACTTGATATTGACTAGCAACATTAGTGTTTTTAACACGGGTAAATTTGATTGTACCGTTCTTAATCAAAGTCTTGTCGGAACTAATATTAGCAGATAAATCAATAGTGAATTCTTTGGGTTGATCAGAAGTAAAGGTGCTACCGCTTGAAAGGTTAATTGCAGTTACAGCACCAGTACCATCCGCACTAATTTTGAAACTAGAGTGAGGATCAAGCTTAACAGTTCCTGTACCTGAAACAGTCATTAAATGCCCGTTGAAGTCTCCCAGATTAGTTGCTTCAAGACTAAAGGTTGCACCATTACCAACATTAATTGTCGCATCCCCATTAATATAAACGGGGTCATCCCAACCTTGTGCATGATAATATGGCGTACCTTCAGACGTAATAGTTAAATTACCGTTATTATTGATAGTTGCTCCAGAGTTTAAATATAGTGCACCAGAATGATATTTATCATCAGAATCATCTTTTAAATTAATATTAAGATTTGCACCCTTATCAATATTTAAAGTTGTATTCCCATTCGATGCAATACCACGAGCAATACCATCCATCCTCATACCGTTTAACTGTTCTGGTCCATTTTTAGTATGTGGGTTTAAGGTAACTTGCGCTCCGGCACTACCATCAGAATTGCTCTTGACATTAATTACAGTTGTACCCCTATCAATTTCAATTACATTTGAGTTATTTGTGGTAAATGCAACTCTACTACCTGCTTCAAAATTAATATTATTAGTACCATTCGCAAATTGAAGAACCTGTTGATTACCTTTACTACCATTATATTGTGCAGTACGTGTCTTATTATCAAGTGGTCCCACATAATTTTCCACTGAAGTAGCATTCACTGTATTTTTAAAGATTACAGTAGCATTGTATCCAGAATCAGTATAAACAAGTTGGGAACCAGTATAGTCAACATTATCAAAAGTATATGAACCAGCACTACGAACGATACCGTAATAACTCTGGCCATAGAGATTAAGGTCTTTAAATGTTACACCGTAATCATTACTGTACATATTGAACCCATATCCAGCAAAATCAATAGTGTACTTTGTGCCAGGGATAGCAGACTGAATAGTGATATCACGTTTATTTGAAATAGAGGTCCCAGTATAATAACTACTTGTCTTAGTACCTAAATTAATGTCATTTGCAACATTAATGGTAGTAGCTGTACCTTTTTGAATAGCATTAATTAATCCGTCTGCATCACTAACTGTCACTGCATTAGGATCTTCTGTTTCAGCCGCAAGTGCTGTAGTTGCCACTTTACTTTCAGCAAGATTATTTGCATTGGTTTCTTGATTAGTAAATAAGTTTAAAGTGGTAGTTTCTACACCATCACTAGCAGGAACAGCAGCAAATGACGTCAAATAATTTGCAACAGGCACCGAATTTCTGTTAGCAATCGTATTTAGGACTTGCCGGGTTGCATTAAGGCTCGCATCACTAGAACTATTTTCTTGTGCTACCGGTTGTGCTTGTGTTGGAGTTTGTACTTCTTGACTAGCACTTGGTTGCTTTTCTGTCGTAGATTGATCCTTAGTTGCTTCTACAGTTGCAGTTGAAGCAACAGCATCATCACTAGCAGGAGTGTTAGCAGTTACTGCTGTTTGGCTATTAGCTGACGCTTGACTTTGGACTGCACTATTAGCACTAGTTGCTGATATGGACGATTGATTAGCACTTGAAGCAGCACTACTTAAAGCAACTTCGGACTTAGTGGCTAAACTATTATCGCCCGTATCACTTGTGGCAACTTGGTCACTAGCATTGGCAGTATCAGCGTGTGCTACTACTTGTCCACCACCGTAAATACTAAAAGTAATTCCAAGTAAGACTGATGCGACACCAACATTTAATTTACGGATGGCAAACCGTTGCTTTTCATTGCGCCGATTCTTTTCCGCAATCAATTTTTTATTATTTTTTGATACCATGTTCTATTCCCCCTGGATCATTAAAATTTAATTAAAAGAGGTTGCCTTTATTAATGCAATTGAACAAAAACAAATAATTAATCATCTTATTAATCACTATTGTAGTAATTGTCTAGTACATTAAAAAAACAACCTCGTTACCTATGCTTTACTATAGGGCCTATAGACTGATTTCCCCGATAATGTAATTCTAAAAAATCCATCTATATATAAACATATGATAAGTATAACCTAATTTTAATTTTCAATCAATTATATTAAATTTGTTTAACATAAAAAAGCCCTTGGTCAAATCTCTCAACCAAAGACTTCTTAGCTAATTTAATCTTCTTTTCGATGACGGATATTAAATGCATGCCGACTAGAATGGCTCTTCCCATGGTTATCATTCCGGCGACTACCATGTTGGTGACGACGGAAATTCTTACGCCGGTAGTGGTTGCCACCATGCGAATTATTTCGGTTGCCATTACGGTTATTTCGCTTGTTACGTCGTGGAAGGGGACGTTCAGGAGTAATCTTAACGGGAACCTCACTCGCTGCTTCCTTCGTCATGTTATTTAACAATGCTGCTACCAGATCAGTTGCATTATGAGTTTCTAGTAACTTTTCAGCGGCTTCTTCATAACGATCAGTTGAATCCTGCGCGATTAATTCATCGATATCATTAAAGGCTGATGCAACTTGACCCTTAAATGCTTCTTCAGCTGTTGGTGGCTTGAGTGGCAGCATCCGTACCCGGGTTAATTTTTCAATCTCATGAAGGTAATCCATCTCATTTGGAGTAACAAAGGTTAAAGATACCCCGTGATGTCCGGCCCGTCCTGTTCGGCCAATCCGGTGAACATAGCTGTCTGGGTCAGATGGAATATCGTAATTATAAACATGCGTAACCCCGGAAATATCTAAGCCTCGGGCAGCCACATCTGTTGCGACTAAGATATCAAGTTCATTGTTCTTAAACTTCCACATGATCTTAGAACGCTTATCCTGAGTAAGGTCTCCATGAATACCAGCTGCATTATATCCCCGTGCAATTAAGCCCTTCGACAATTCATCTACCCGTCGCTTTGTCCGACCAAAGACAATTGTTAAGTCGGGATCTTGAACATCAATTAAGCGGGTCATAATGTCAAACTTTTCATAGTCACGGGCGCGAACATAGTACTGATCAACTAAGTCAGTAGTCAATTCCTTGGCCTTGATCCGAACAGTTTCCGGATCAGACATAAATTGAACCCCAATCCGCTTGATTTCTGGTGGCATGGTTGCTGAGAAGAGCAATGTTTGCCGATCATCCGGTGTTTCCTTGATGATGGATTCAATATCCTCTAAGAATCCCATGTTTAGCATTTCATCTGCTTCATCAAGGACAAGGGTCTTAATGTGGTCAAGTTTAACTGTATGACGGTTAATATGGTCCCGTAACCGTCCAGGAGTCCCAACAAGAATTTGTGGGTGTTGTTTCAAGCTCTTAATTTGGCGCCGAATATCTGCTCCACCATAGACTACCTGCACGCGAACATGTTTATCCTTACCAAGACGATAAAGTTCTTCTTGAGTCTGGATTGCTAATTCACGTGTTGGTGAAATGATAATTGCTTGAATATTGGGATTTTCAGTATCAACGTTTTCAATAATTGGTAACCCAAAAGCAGCCGTCTTACCAGTTCCAGTTTGTGCTTGGCCAATAACATCCTTACCCTCAAGAACCATTGGAATCGTTTGTTCTTGAATTGGTGTTGCTTCTTCGTATCCGCTCCGTTTGATTGCTTTTAATAGGCTATCGGATAAGCCTAATTCACTAAACTTCAAAAATTTTCCTCCTAAAAATGACCAGTCGATTCATGATATAAGCATCAGTAATCGACTGGCAAATATATTAACTATTCTGCTTTCAATGCCGTCAAGACTTCTTCTAGGTGAATGCCATGGCTTGCCTTCAATAAGACAATATCCTCACCTGTCAAAGCAGCCGTAAGATCGGCAATTAATTGTTGAAGGTCACTAGCAGCATAATGATGGATATCTTCAGCTGGGTAACCTTCTTGGATCAACTTGGCTTTAAGATTTTTCATTTGTTCGCCTACAAGGTAAACACTAGCAATCTTTTGGTGGTCAATCTCTTCTGCTAAGCTAGCATGCAATTTTGGCGCAGCATCCCCTAATTCCAGCATGTCCCCTAATACGGCGATCCGGCGACCATCTACTGGTGTCTCTGCAATCGTCTTAAGAACTTCCTTGGCAGCGGTTGGGTTTGAATTGTAAACATCACTTAAGATCTGTTCGCCATTCTTTCCTTTAACCCATTCAGCACGATTTTCCGTTAATTCAACGTTTGCCAACGCTTGCTTCATGTGGGCGGGAGTAATATGCAGAATCTTCCCCACTTCCATAGCCGCTAACGCATTATTAATATTGTATTCACCAACCATTGGAATAGTGAATTCTTCATCTGGCCATTCGTTGACGGTAAATGATAGCTGCCGTGGTTCATCGTGGACACTTGTTGCATACAAATTATTGCTTAGTTGCCGACCAAAGCGCATCTGTCGTTGGGCAAGATCTTTCACCCGTTCCTCTAATAATGGCTCATCCCCATTAAATACTAGTGTTCCATCTTCCTTTAGGCCATGGGTAATTTCCATCTTTGCATCAGCAATCTTATCACGAGTCCCGAAGAATTCGATATGTGCTTCCCCGATCATTGTAATAACGGCAATGTCAGGATTTACAAGCTTACTTAAGAAGTCAAGCTGGTCAAAACGGTCCATGCCCATCTCAACTACCACTGCTTCGGTATTAGACTCCATGTTAAGAAGCGTTACTGGAACCCCAATCTCATTATTAAAATTAGCATATGTCTTTGTGACATTAAACTGCGTACTTAAGATTGACGCAATCATATCTTTAGTCGTCGTCTTACCATTACTACCTGTAACTGCAACAACAATCGGATTGATCTTATGCAAGTAGTACTTGCCTAGTTGTTGAAGGGCCGTTAGTGGATCATTAACGACTAATAGCGGGTGCGTCTGATCCGTTATCTCATGGTCACTAGCCCATAAACTAGCTACTGCACCATTGGTAAAAGCACTTGGTACGTATTGGTGGCCGTCTTGGGCACCTTGCAACGGAACAAATAAGCTCCCTTGATCTAAGTGTCGACTGTCAAATGACACGCTAGTCACTTCTACGTCTTTCCATTGTTCAATGTCATTTTGTGCGTTGATCGCCTTGGCAATTTCCGCTAATTTCATTTTCATGAAAAAGATACCTCTTCTTTTGATACTTTGGTCTAGCTTTTTAATTATATCACCCTCACTAGTATAAGGCGATTAAAAACGATAAGTCGTGAGCAAAAATAGCAAAGACTGAGAAAAAGCAAAAGTTTTTTCTCAGTCTTGTCTCACTATAAACTTATTACATTTGACGCAACCGTTCAATTCGCTTATCTAGCGGTGGGTGAGTGTCAAATAGATTTGAAAAAGGATGGTGCTTAGCGTTCTTTTCTGGATCGCTAATATATAATGCTGAACTGCTTGGGTCCACATGTTTCATTGGGACAGCAGTTTTTAGCTTTTCTAATGCACTAATCATCCCTTGCGGATTACGGGTTAACTCAACAGCACCTGCATCGGCTAAGTATTCCCGATTACGTGAAAGGGCCATCTGCGCAATGGTTGCTGCCAATGGCGCTAAGATAATCAAGAGAATCGAACCAAGGATCGCGAAAACACTTGATGGATTATCTCGGTCATCGCTACTGCTCCGCCCACCAATCCACCAGAAATTTCCAGCAAAATTGACAAGCATTGCGATTGCGGATGCTAAGGCTAACGCAATTGTTTGCAGACGGATGTCATAGTTACGAACGTGAGTCATTTCATGGGCCATTACCCCTTCTAGTTCTTCACGATTCATTTTTTCCATCAAACCAGTAGTAGCGGCCACAGCAGCATGCTCAGGATCATTACCAGTCGCAAAAGCATTGGGACTTGGGTCATGGATGATATAGACTTTCGGCATCGGTACCCGTGCAACTAAGGCCATATCTTCAACAATATGCCAAAGTTCTGGCGCATCACTCGCTGATCGTACCTCTGTCGCGTTATTCATCCGCATCACTACATCAGTCGATTGACCAATGATCACGGACATATAGATCACCGCAATAATCGCCGCAATGATCATGCCGCCAATCGCTGTCCGCGCAAATAAATATCCAATCGCAGCCCCAATTAAAGCAAGCAATACAAAGAACCCAAACATCACCAAAATTGTTTTTCGTTTATTACGGGCAATTTGCTGATATAACATGCTTAATCACCTAAATCATCAAATGAAACTTTTGGCACAGCCTTGGCTTCTTCTGGCACTTGTAAGTAATCCATTTGTTGGAAGTGATGAATTTTAGCCACAATATTGCTTGGGAAAGATTGAATCTTAGCATCTAAAGCAGCCACAGTACTGTTGTAAAGCTGCCGTGAGTAGGCAATCTTATTTTCAGTATTGGTTAATTCTTCCATTAATTTTTGGTATTCAGCACTTGCTTTTAAGTCTGGATAATTTTCAGCGACGGCAAATAATGTCCGTAAAGTTCCCGTTAATTCATTGGAAACTTCCATTTTTTTAGCATGATCGCTGTCTGGAATACTGTTTAATTCTGTCCGCAGCTTTGTTACCTTTTCCAAGGTCCCGGCTTCATACTTGCTATAGCCCTTAACTGTTGAAATTAAGTTAGGGATCAAGTCGTTACGTCGTTGTAATTGAACATCAATTTGACTCCATGATTCTTGTGCGTGTGTCCGCAATTGAATCAAACTGTTGTAAAGTCCTGCATAAATGGCAATCAGCAAGACAATGACAACAATTACAATAATAAGGGTCATTTTTGTTCCTCCTCTAAAAAAATATTTGTCCTTAATTTTACCAAAAACTTAAGGATAGTGTTAGGATTACCGAATATTTTAGCAAAATATTATCTTTTTCGGTATGATAGAAGTATAAATGAGGTGATTACATGAACGTTTTATTTGTCTGCTTAGGAAACATTTGTCGGTCACCAATGGCCGAGGCAATGTTTAAGCAAATGGTTGATGATGCAGGATTAAATGGCAAAATCAATGTTGATTCTGCTGGAACAAGCAACGAAGAAGAAGGAAATGGTCCCCATCCAGGTGCCGCAAAGACAATGCACGCACACGGGCTATCAACAGACGACTTAATCTCACGCCCAATTACACGACAAGACTTCGATTGGGCTGATTTCATCATCTGCATGGATAATATGAACAAGTACAACTTGCAACGCATTGCACCAGCACAAGATCGTGATAAAGTCCATTTAGCATATGAAGTAATTCCCGGTAAAGAGGATCAAGAAATTCCCGATCCTTGGTATACCCACCGCTTTGAAGATACTTACAATAGCCTAAACGAGACATTACCATTATGGCTGGATAAGATTACTAAAGAATTATCATAATAACAAAAGAGGTTTGGAAAAAATTCCTTGCCTCTTTTTATAGTTTAAATTGATTGTATCCGGTAATTTCAACGTCTCTAGCTGTTAGCTGGACCTTCATCAGCGCGCCGTTATGTAAGTTTTCATACTTATATCCAGATTCGCCATACATCCCCGCAATATATTGGATGATCGATCCATGAGCTACTACGACCACATTACTTCCGTCAGGTAAGCTTTGTAAAAAGGCAATTGCCTGCTCTATACGAGTATTTAACTCATTACTATCTTCTGCAAGGTGGGCTGGATCGGCGGCTTTCAGCAGGTCATGCGCTTTTTCAACGCCAAATTCATCAACTAATTCACCGATACGCCTAAATCGCTTGCCTTCAAGATAGCTTGCCCAGATGGCCCCTTCCTCATTACTATGGCCTTCAAAAGACCCATAAAATACCTCGCGGAAGAATTCCTTTTGAATTGGTTCTTTCATTTTCGCAGTTGGGTGATCCGCAATTAAAAGCCGTGCCGTATCAACCGCTCGTTTTAAATCACTGGAGAAAAGGTAATCGATCCTTAAGTCCGCTAAAACTTGACCGATCTTTTTAGCATTCATCTTGCCCTTTTCTGTAAGCGGGGTATCTGACCATCCTTGCAAGCGGGCAAACCGATTAAAGTAGGTCTCACCATGCCGGACAAAGTAAACTGTGATTGCCATTCCATAACCTCCATTATAATTAGGCAACTGCTGGCGTGCCTAACCATTCAATCATATCTTTCATTTTAGCAGTTATTGCATCTGTTCCGGGAAGTAATAATTTCCGTGGATCATATCCTTTTTGTTCTTTATTGAGGTCTAATTCATTTTCAATATACTTCCGGGTTGCATCTTGGAACGCTAACTGGAATTCAGTATTGATATTCACCTTTGCAATCCCCATTGAAATTGCTTTTTGAACCTGTTCTCTAGGAATCCCTGAACCACCATGAAGCACGAGCGGAATATCAATCGCATTCGCAATTTCTTGAAGGCGGTCAAAGTCTAACCCTGGCCAGTTAGCAGGATAAATGCCGTGAATATTACCAATCCCACAAGCAAGACGGTCAACCCCCATCGCTGCAAACGCCATTGCATCTTCAACGTCAGCAAGTTCCCCACTGCTAGTATCCTGGTTTTCTCCTACTTTACCGATTTCAGCTTCAACCGCAATGCCGCGTGAATGCGCTAATTGGACAATCTCTTTGGTTTTGGCGTAATTTTCTTCAATTGGTAACTTATGTCCGTCAAACATGACTGACGAATATCCTAAGTTAATGCATTCAATCGCTGCATCATAGTCACCATGGTCAAGATTCAGGATAACTGGAACTTTAATTTCCATTGCGTCCATCTGGTCTTCAACCATATCTTTAACAAATTTATAACCACCCATATACTTGGCGGCTCCCATTGAAACTTGGATCAGTACTGGGGTGTTAGTCTCTGCTGCCGCCCGCAAGATTGCCCGGGTCCATTCAAGATTATTAATATTATATGCCCCAATTGCATATTGATTCTTCCGTGCGTCATCAAAAAGTTTGTTTCCGTTATCAAAGTAAGCCATCATTCTTCCTCCTAAATTACCTGTAACTTTTGCTTGCTCGCTAATTCGATATAATTGATCATTTGTAAAAAGCTTTCAATCTCGAGACTTGCACGACCGATTAGTGCCCCATCAACGTTTGGTTTACTCATAATTTGGCCAATGTTCTCGGGATTAACGCTGCCACCATAGAGTATTCGGACTTGCTCGCCAATTTCATTACCATACATTTCAACCAGGCTTTGACGAATTGCCTGACATCCCTCTTCCGCAATGTTTGGATTTGCTTGATGCGTGCTTCCAACGGCCCAACTTGGTTCATATGAAATAACAATCCGTGATAGTTTGTTAGCTGGTACCCCTTTAAGGACGCTTTTTAGTTGGCGAAATACATAATGAATTTGTCCGTTAACTTCTGTTTGAACCATCTCTTCATCCGTACAAATAATGGGAATAATGCCGGCATTGAGGGCTGCTAAAACTTTCTGATTGATTGAATCATTACTTTCGTTAAAAAGGCGCCGGCGCTCTAAATGGCCTAGCATCACGTATGTCACGCCCGCATCTGCTAAACTTCGCATGCTAATTTCTCCAGTATACGGTCCTTCTAACTCAGCAGATGCATTTTGAGCAATAATTTGTAAGTTGGAAGAGCCCGCCACTTTTTTCATGTTATAGAGCGAGACTGCTTGTGCCGCGATCCCAATTTCTTTATCTGCCGGGAGCTTTTCTTTAATTGCTTTAACAAATGCAACAGATTCATGAACGTTTTTATTCATTTTCCAGTTCGCAATAATAAACGGTTTGCGCATTTCTTTGCCTCCTTAAAACAGTAGTCTAAATAAGCGTCGACTATATTCTTCTTTTGCATCAAAAGGTCCAGCGGTTACACTAATTCCTTCACGATGGTTCCCTAAGAAATCTGTATCAAAATCACGGGCGGTCTCGGGAGTAGCACCAACTGCGATCACCCGACTGGTATCTTCGTTCAAGTAGTCGCAAATATTACTATCAAGAAATACTCCATCTTCATTTGAATCGATGCCAACCTTAACGTCTTCTTGCTCATCATTCATAAAAATATTTCCTGCTTTATTAGCTGGAATATAGCTTCGGTGTCCACTGGCTAGGCCAACATAAGCAGCATTATCATCGCTAATATGATTATCGACTGGTTGTTCACTTGCCTGTTCGTGGGCAAATGCAATTAATTTTGCCATTTCACTCCGGAGGTTCTTCCGGATAAAGACATTGTTATAGAAACAGGAAGAATCGTAAGGAGCACTTTCTGGCGCATTTTGTTGGTAAAGGCGGTGGTAGTAAGGGTCATTTTCAGCAACATTCGTATTGCTTAACCATTCCACACTGCCATTAATTAGGTTATGAACGAGAAGAACGCCCTTAGATTCGAGCTTAAGCGCACAATCTGATAATAAGAAATTGTTATCAATCAAGGTCACACCCATCGAATCCTTAATTTCAATATCTTCACCAAGGGCCGCTACTAAGTCCTCCCGATTTTCGTTTGTGACTTCAAATGAATCTGGCAGTGAATTGTTGTAGAACACATTCCGTGAAATTTGGGTATCTTCAACCTTGCCACCAAGCCAAATTCCGCGCGTGCAATCATGAATGCAATTGCGTAAAATTTTAGCCCCAATCGCTGGCGAAAGGTTGATCGCACTAACATCATCACTGACAAGGTTTTGCCGGACGTTAATGTTGTAAATACTGTTGTGTTCAATAATCGGTGATGGGTTGCCTTCAACACCGATAATTCCGGTCTGTCCGCAATCATGAATCGTATTGTTCTTAATCCGATGTGGATAAACCTTATCATCATCAATGGTTGGAACAATATTTCGACCAAGGGAGATCCCGGAACACTTAGCGTGAGAAATGTCACACTTGGCAATCTTCCATCCCTGACCACGATTAGTACCAATAATCCCCTTATTATATTGCGAAGATGCCCACCGACAAGCAGCCTTCGTCATTGTAAAGCCAGATAGGATAAGGTGATTGAGCCCTGCTTTTTCTGGATAGAAACATGTCTCCCGGAAAGTCAGTTCAACATGTTCATCATTAGGATTTTGCGCTTGAAAGTTCGCATAGATTACGGTTGAATCTTCTGCTGGCAACTGTTCGGTATACCAGGTATAACAGGTAAATTTCCGGTCACGTGAAAGTTTATTTTCGCTTGGTGTTTCAACTTTTGCTAACTGATCAACCTCATACATTGCTTTATTATTCAGGAAGATTTCACCAGCATGATTAAAGGTTTGATCAACTAAAACGTTGTATGGATTATAGTCACCAAATTCGGCATTAGGGAGTTTTAATTGCCATACCGGACCAGCAACATGCTGCCAGCCAGTAACACGGTCAGCACCCGTAATGATTGCCCGATTTTGCTCAGCAGACGCATAAATAATCGGCTTATCACTAGTACCGGAATATTGCGGATGAACTTCTTCATGATATTCACCCGGCATCACTTGGACATAATCCCCTGGTTGAGCGATATCTGCCGCTTGCTGGATGTACTTAAACGGAAACTCTTGTGAACCATTACCATTTTCAGAAGCATTAATATCAACAAAAATTTGCATTTTATTCAATCCTTTCTACCATGCATAACTTTCCATAGCTTGTCGTCCCTTGCCAGTCGCGTTATCCAGGATTATGCGCTGTTCAATCCTTGCCACGTTCTGTTTTGTTTCTTTAACCATATCTGGATTAACTGAAATATAATCAATCCCTTGTTGAATTAAGAAAGATGCTAATTCAGGATATTCAGATGGTGCTTGCCCACATATTGAAACCGTCTTGTTATCTTTGTGAGCAGCCTTAATAAGGTGGCTAATCGCACGTTTTACCGCAAGATTACGCTCATCAAAGAGGTGAGCCACTGTATCATTATTCCGATCACAACCTAAAATAAGCATTGCTAAATCATTGGACCCAATCGAATAACCATCAACATATTTATTAAACTGATCCGCCAAGATGATATTACTTGGGATCTCAGCCATCATGTATACCTTAAAATCAGGTCCGCGGTGTAACCCGGAAGCTGCCATTAATTTTGTAACTTTATCAGCTTCGGCAACGGTGCGGACAAACGGGATCATTACATTGAGGTTCTTTAACCGGAATTCTTGACGCACCTTTTTTACCGCCGCAAGCTCTAGCTTAAAAGCTTCGATATATTTGGGATCATAGTACCGAGAAGCGCCGCGCCATCCCAATAAGTCGGCAGGTTCATGCGGCTCATATTTATCACCACCCGTTAAGTTACGGTATTCTCCCGACTTAAAATCAGAAAAACGTAAAACCATCGGCCGCGGAGCAATCGCCCGGGCTACTTTAGCAATCCCATCTGCTAACATATCAACAACTTTTTCAGGATGACCAGTTTCAATTAAGTAGAGAGGATGGTCATGAATATAAGTCGTCCAAAGAAATTCTTCTCGCATTAAGCCAATGCCATCAACAGGAAGTTCGGCATATTTTTCTGCTAGTTCTGGATCGCCTAAATTCATCATGACCCTGGTTGCAGTCGGCGCGTAATATTCTGCATAGTGACATTCCGTTGTCTTCTTTTCCCCGTTAAATTGTTCTGCAAGATCACCTTGATAAACGACCCCATTTTTAGCATCAACGGTTACTTGTGCGCCATCTTGCAGCATTTCAGTAACTGCTTGCCCACAGCTCTTGGTGCCAACGATACATGGGATCTGCATTTCACGAGAAACAATTGCGGCATGGCAGGTCATTCCACCATTATCGGTGATGATTGCTGCTGCTTTTTTCATTGCCGGTACCCAGTCAGGCGAAGTCATCAACGTTACTAATATTTCTCCTTCTTCAAATTCATCAATATCTTTAGGATCCGCAATTATGTGCACCTTTCCTGTTGAAACGCCTGGACTTGCTGGTAAGCCTTTGACCAAGATTTTTTTAGTTTTGTTCATTGAGACAGTGGACTCCTTTGTTGCTTGCTTATTATTTTTGTTTGACCAAACCGTTTCTGGACGAGCTTGTACTAGCCACAACCGATCTGTTCGTGCGTCTAGCGCAAATTCCATGTCCATGTAACAACCATAGTGCTTTTCAATTTCCTTTGCGTATCCCGCTAATTCATGAATCTGGTCTTCAGTTAGCGCTGGCCGGATTGCCCGGTCTGCTGGCACCGGTTCTTCATGTACTCCGCCACCAGGGGTTTGACACAATTCAATTGCCTTCGAAACTACCGAACGTTCTACTACTTGAAGGTTATTTTTATTAATCACAAAATGATCCGGTGTTACTTTTCCTAAAACAATGTATTCACCTAATCCCCAAATCGTATCAATAACAATTTGAGCGTCATTTCCGTTCGCCACGTTAACTGAAAACATAACCCCAGAAGCTTTTGAGAAAACCATCATCTGAACGGCCGCCGATAAAGCCACTTTTTCATGAGGGAAATGTTGCTTATGCCGGTAATAGGTTGCCCGATCGGTAAACAGGGAAGCATAACATTCTTGAACCTTTGCTAATACCATTTCAGCACCACGCACGTTCAAATACGATTCTTGCTGCCCCGCAAAAGAAGCATTTGGTAAATCTTCAGCGGTAGCACTTGACCTAATTGCTACAAATGGTTCAGTTTCACCCATTTTTTCTGATAAGGCTGCATAAGCTTTTTTGATTGTCATAGCGATCTCACTTGGCATCGGTGCTTCGACAATCATCTGCCGAATATGTGAGCAAACCCGATGAAGTTCATCAGCATTTTCATAGTCATTAATTTCAGCTAATAATTTATTAATTTGGTCGTTTAATCCCGTTTCTGCCATAAATTGACGATAAGCGTGAGTTGTCGTCGCAAAGCCATATGGAACTGGAATTTTCATTGCAGAAGTCATTTCACCTAATGAAGAGGACTTCCCACCAACGAGATTAACGTCAGAGCGATGCAATTCATCAAACCATAAAACATTCTTTTGTTCGCGTTTCTCCATTACTGCATCTCCTTAAATTCAATGTATCTCTTTCTTATGCGGTTCCTGAAAAAGAGTCAAGAAATTTATTCACGGCAAAAAAATGAGCAAACGGTGGCATTCTTGTCCGTTCGCTCATCTGTTTACTTAAAATTTATTTTAATTTGGCTATTTTTTACTGTCATTGTGTTTTTCTTGATTTGGAATGGATTACAAATATCGCTAAAAATTTGCAAAATAAAAAAAGAGACTGGAAGAAAAATTTTTTCTCTCAGCCTCAATGGTTTTCACGAACAATAGTAAGATAACGTGGAACTAGCTTCGCGTCGTCACAAGGCTTGAGGCTAAGTACGAACGATAATTAGCTCGTGCCGTGCTAATCACCGCTTTAGCTTAGCCCACCGCCTTGTCGAGGAGATTATTTCCCACTTCCCTTTAACGACCTGTCGTATATTTTTCGCTAAAATTCTTTTGCACATTTTGTGGTGCTTTCGTAAATGGTTCTGATTTAACAAATTTACCGCGAATCATCAACCGATTGGCCCCGGTAGCATCACAGGTGATCAAAGTAATAATCTTTTCCGGCGTATTGTCTACCACATCAACCCGGGTCGCCGCAATAAATTCACGTTGATAAATCTTATATTCATAAACGCGATCCATATTGGTAATATAGATCATCTGACCCACCTTAGCATGATAGTACAATGGGGAAAAGAGAATTTTACTCCCATGGGCCATATTATGACCAGCTAACGCATAGTTACCTTCCCCCATCTTCATGTCCGGACGAAGGGTTCCTGCTGCTAACGCAAGGGTTGTATTATCAACCCCATTAGCAATTGGAATCGTCATATTAATAGCGGGAACCGTAATTGCTCCAATGGTATTAATCGATTGCTTATTTGCACGAGCCTTGGCAGCCGTTTGCAAGTTAAGATCTTTGACACTTTGAAAATCATAGGTCGCTTTTTTCTTTTGGTTGCTTTGTACTGTCTGACGGGTAATCTCAGGTTTATAACTCCCTACTAAGTAAGACTTAATCTGTTGGTTAAAAATTAAGACAACTGAAATCAATAACAGTACAACAACCGCTGTCCACCGTAACCATTCAAATGATCGCTTTTTATCTTTTTTCACGATATTGAACTCCTTACTTTTTATTATGAACTTAGTATAACCTGCTTAATTAATTTTGAGTAGCCCCCTGCTTATTTTGCGAATTAGGATTACCGTTGTCATTTGGATCAAGCAAATACTCTTCAATTAACCGTACAATCTGCTTATTTTGCGGCAAGCTAGAGTGCTGAGCATCTTTTCCCGTGACCGTCATACTCGTATAATGGGCAACTTGTTTTTGGTAAATATACTTACCAGCATCGACGCTTCCTTCTGGGACGAGGCCATCCGATGTATAAGTTTCTGTCCCCGCGACCGAATAAACTAATAGGTTTTTAGGAATCCGACTCCGATACTTTACAAAATCAGAAAACATTTGTGTCGGATGGCTAACAGAAGATTCCGCAAAGTTGTATGGCGTTCCCAATGTCATTAGCCTTTTAATTGTAATCGCATCTTTATATTCAGAGTAGTAGTGTTCCAACCAATAAGTCCATACCAGACCCCCATTGGAATGGCCAAACGCCTTAAAGTTATTAAAGTTATACTCTTCCGTCAATCGTTCAAAAGCCTGATTAACCATTTGTGCTTGTTTCTTTATATTTTGATAACCATCATGATTATTCTCAAAGCCAATCACGATAATCGGCTCGTTATCGCCACGATTTATCCATCCTTGCGAAACGATTTTACCGCTGTTCATCACTTCTAATCGCAACACACTATGTTTTTTAGGGCTATCTTCGTTAAGTTTACGAATAAGCGGATTAAAGCGGTTTTGTGTTGCTGAGCTTCCTGGAACCATAATTATCGGCGACATTCTAGAATTATGTTGGGCAGCTAAATATTTATTTGTATCTTTCATCCAAAAATATGCTGGGATTGCCATTAGGACTAAGATCAATATTAGGCCAATCAATACTAAACGAGTGTGGAGAATTGATTTAGTCATTTTTTTCATGACTGATCACGTCCTGTTCTGCTAATGTTAAGCGATTTTCAACAACTAAAGCCATTTTTACAAAGGGGATATAAGCAGCGATATCGATTAAAAGCAATACCAAAGTAAAAATCAAAATTCCCCAATTACCATTTGTTCCCAAAAAACTAATAAGCGGTCCTGGTGTACCCTGCAAAACCGGGTAAGGCGTTGAAGGTATTAAGTGAATCGTAATCGCTAAACTGGCAAGGAGAATGTTTACAATCGGTAAGAAGACAAATGGGATCAGAAATAACGGATTAAATACAACCGGTAAGCCAATCATTGTCGCATAATTAAAATTAAATAATGTTGGCAAGGCCGTCCACCGTGCAACACGATGCATATAGGAGCCATTAGAAGTTAACAGAATGGCAACTATCAAGGCAAGGATCAATCCATCGCCCCCAAAGTTAGCAAATGAATTATAAAGAGAACTGCCTAAAAACTCATACGGCACATTCCATGGAGTCCCATGAGCAAGCGCATAGTTCAAGTTAGCAGTAAATGAATCTCCAGAGGTTAACGCCATCGAAGTGTATGGAACACCTAATCCTAACCAATCAAATATTGTTAGCCCCATTGTAGCTAATAACGTCAGCCATAATTGCCGATGTTCTTGGGCAGTCGTAACTAACGTGGAGTAACTTGTTGACCAAGCATGATAGATTGTGTTGGAATTTAAGAAAAGAGCAACCGTCACTCCAAAAATCAGACTAATTGTCATTGGCAGCATTGAACTAAATGATCGTTCCTGTAATAACGGCAACGCATTGGTATTATCACCATCTTTGGGCGGGGTTAACCACCGGTAAAGCTGGCCGATTCCGTAACCAAGAATTAAAACGATTAACAAACTATTGCCACTGAGGAGCCGTTGATAAAAGCTAAGGGAAAATTGCGGGGATGACTTGCCATAACGATAAGACATTAGTAAAAGGGTCAAAATAGCGGTTATTCCGGCAAATTTACCGTCTCGCCGATACCTTTTCGCCGTAAATTTTGCTGCCATATAAACAGTATAAATTCCTAGAATCCCTAAGGTTAATTGACTAATGCTAGTTAACATAAATTGAATAATCCGCAACACGTTCTGTGGTATTACATCAAGAAAAGCAATATTATAAATAAATCCATCTGGTTTAAAAACAGTTTTCAAAATCATCTTTGCCATCGTTCCAATAAAAACAATGGGAAAAATCATAATTAATGTCTGCCGGGTTATCCTAACAAAAGAATAACGATGCAGGGCAATTATTCGATTAATAATTTTTTCATGCATAGGTAGCCCCCACTTTCTCAATTATCAATATTATACGCAGAGAAAGATCAATACTTAAAGACGCAAAATAATGATTTATTGGCCTTAATTCAAAAAAAGCCGGGAAAAACTTTCGCTTTTCCCGGCTTTTTTGAATAATAAGAAGTTCGATTACTTGAGACCGTACTTCTTGTTGAACTTGTCGACAGCACCGTCGGCTTGAGTAAACTTTTGCTTACCAGTGTAGAATGGGTGTGAATCTGAAGTAACTTCAACCCGAATTAATGGGTATTCGTTACCGTCTTCCCACTTAACAGTTTCACTTGAAGTGGCTGTTGAGCCAGAGAGAAACTTGTAACCAGTAGATGAATCTTCAAAAACTACTGGATGATAATCTGGATGAATTCCTTGTTTCATAATTTATTACGCTCCTTTTGCCATGAATCATTGCCTGAAACATAGATAATCAACTTTAACAGGATACCACGATTTAAAGAAGTACGCAACTTCTAACCGATTTTTACTGAAGAATCGTCCTCAATAGAAACGTTGGCGTGAAGGCGATTAAGCTTCCAGACAATCCGATCGTAACCCCGTAAAATATTTCCGGCATTATTAATTACAGTCTGTCCATCTGCCATTAAACCAGCAATTGTTAAAGCTGCTCCGGCACGAATCTCACCTGCCGAGACCTCTGCGCCATGAAGCTCTTCTGTATGTTTAACGACGATCATCCCATCATGCGCTTCAATCTTCATCCCCATTTTTTGTAATTGGGAAATGTGTTTTACACGCTTTGGATAAATAGTATCAACAATCGTACTATCACCATCAGCAAGCGACATCAACGGAGTAAGCGGTTGTTGTAAGTCGGTAGCAAAGCCAGGGAATGGCATCGTCTTAACCGTAACTGGATGTAAATTGCTGGATTTTGGCACATAAATCTTATCGCTATCAATTTGTAGGTCAACACCCATTTCAATCATTTTACTTGTAAATGATTCTAAGTGTTCAGGAATAACATTATGGATCATAACGCCATCACCAAGCGCTGCGGCCAATGATAGATATGTTCCTGCTTCAATCCGATCAGCAATAATTGTATGAGTATTCATTGACTGAAGGGTCTTTACTCCAGTGATACGGATCGTATCGGTTCCAGTTCCACGAATTTTGGCGCCCATATTATTTAAAAATGTTGCCAAGTCGATAATTTCTGGCTCACGAGCTGCATTTTCAATAATCGTTGTTCCTTCAGCGCGAACAGCTGCTAAGATAGCATTAATCGTTGCACCAACTGATACCATATCTAAAAAGATCCGAGACCCGTGTAAGCCATTCGGCGCATCTAAATGAACAGTACCTTTTTCTTCGCTAACGGTTGCTCCAAGTGCTTTAAATGCTTTTAAGTGTTGGTCAATTGGGCGGGGGCCGATATTATCGCCTCCCGGAAATGTTAATGTCGCGCGATGGAAACGACCTAATAATGCACCCATAAAGTAATAGGAAGCCCGAAGACTTTTAATTGCCTTGCTTGGAAGTTCAGCTTCTACGATTTGTGTTGGATCAATATCTAAAACTCCGTGACTAAACTCGGACTTTACATTCATTGACTCCAAAATAATCATCAGATTGTGAACATCCAAGATATCTGGAACCGTGTCAAACTCTACAGGGGTATCCGCAAGAATAGCAGCTGGGATTAATGCCACTGTACTATTTTTGGCACCACCGATCGTGACTTCGCCAGAAAGACGGTTTCCTCCTTGAATGATCATTTTCTTCATTTCTGCGTTTCCTCACTTAAAAATTTTAGTCTGTTTTTCATTTAAGCTAAGTTAATGATTATTTCAGTTACAAAACAGTCAACTGTAATGATAATGAAATATCAAGAGAATTACAACCTTTTATAAACAATCTTAAAAAAAATCGTAAGGTCAGGCCAAAAATTAGCATATTTAACTTAAAATTTAACAATTCTATTAAACAAAAAACAAGAGAAGTGACATTCTTGCCCCCATCTCTTGCATTAAATATATTATACACTTTAAATTTTTATTTGTCCTCAGCAGCTGCTTTCACAAATGCAGCAAATAATCCTTCTGGGTGGTTAGGACGTGACTTAAATTCTGGGTGGTATTGAGCAGCCACAAAGAATTTCTTATCAGGAATTTCGACTACTTCAACTAAATTCCGATCGGGGTTCACTCCAGAAATAACCAAGCCATGATTTTCCATTTCTTGACGGTAGTCGTTATTAAATTCATAACGGTGACGGTGCCGTTCACTGATCATTGATTGGTTACCATAAGCCGCTGCAGCAACCGTTCCTGGCTTAAGCTTACATGGATATGCACCAAGCCGTTGTGTTCCTCCCATATCTTCAATGTCCGCTTGATCTGCCATCAAGTCAATAATATTGTGTTTAGTGTTTGTATCAAATTCAGTTGAGTTTGCATCAGTGTAGCCCAATACATCGCGTGCAAATTCAATACATGCTGTTTGCATCCCTAAGCAAATACCGAGGTAAGGAACATCATTTTCCCGAGCATACTTAATTGCAGTGATCATTCCTTCTACTCCCCGATTTCCAAAACCACCAGGAACAAGAATCCCATCGTAGTCTTTCAATGTCTCTTCAACATTTTCTGGGGTAATGTTTTCAGCATTAAAGTGGTCAATCTTTACCTTAGCATTTACAGGATAACCAGCATGACGTAATGATTCATTAACTGAAATATAAGCATCCTGTAAGTCAGTATACTTACCAACCATCGCAATCTTAACGGTCTTAGTTAAGTCGTGTTCGATATGATTTACCATTTCTGTCCATTCTGTCATGTCAGCTTCTGGTACATCTAAACCAAAGTGGTCGACAACCAATTGATCCATGCCTTGCTTTTGTAAGTTTAACGGAATTTCATAAAGAGTATGAACATCCATTGATTCAACAACGGCTTTAGGATCAACATCACAGAATAAGGCGATCTTCTTCCGCATATCATCAGTAATTGGTTGCTCTGTCCGAACTACCAAAATGTTAGGTTGGATTCCTAAACCACGTAATTCGCGAACACTGTGTTGAGTTGGCTTAGTCTTCATTTCACCAGCAGCGCGAAGATATGGTACTAAGGTAGTGTGGATGTACAATACATTGTCACTGCCCACTTCTTCTTTCATTTGGCGAATAGCTTCCATGAATGGTTGTGATTCAATATCCCCAACTGTACCACCAATTTCGGTAATTACAACTTCAGCATCGGTACTTTCACCAGCACGCTTAATCTTGTCCTTAATGGCATTAGTGATGTGCGGAATAACTTGTACTGTTCCACCAAGGTAATCCCCACGGCGTTCCTTACGAAGAACTTCAGAGTAGATTTTACCCGTTGTAACATTTGAATATTTATTGAGATCATTATCGATAAAACGTTCATAGTGACCAAGGTCCAAATCAGTTTCCGTTCCGTCATCAGTCACAAAAACTTCACCGTGTTGGTATGGACTCATCGTACCGGGGTCAACATTGATGTAGGGATCAAACTTTTGAATTGCAATCTTTAGGCCCCGATTTTTTAATAATCGTCCTAAAGAGGCAGCAACGATTCCCTTTCCTAATGATGATACAACTCCACCGGTTACAAAAATGTATTTCGTCATTGTCGTCTACTCCTTTTTTATATTTGCGGGTGTGATAATAGAAAAAACTCCCTATTTCAAATAAAACACTGAAACAGGGAGCTTATTTATCTACGAACTTATTGGCCTGTCTTTACAGGCGCCCAAGAAAGATAATACAGGGTCAATAAATAATAGTCAAGCACAAAGTTGAAAATTATTCGTCATCCTCGTCTTCATCTTCTTCATCATGTAATTCTGATAGCTGACCTTCAATACCATCATCAAGATCATCATCGTCGTCACTGAAGTCATCAGTGTCGTCATCATAATCATCTTCAGAATCGGTGTCATCGTCAGTATCAAGATCCTCATCTTCGGGATCATCATTGTCATAGTCAATTACATCGTCATCGTCATCGGTGTCTGCGAGGAAGGCATTGACTTTACGCCGCTTCTTCTTTGGACGATCATCCTCTTCATCTTCTTCGTTTTCACCAACAGTGGCTTCATCGATAGATTCGAATGGGTACCAAGCACGCAGACCCCAGGTGTTGTCACCAAGGGAAATAAAACTGCCATCAACATTTAAGTCAGTATAGAACTGTGCAAGACGTTCACGAATTTCCTCATCGCTCTTACCCAGATATTGCTGAACCTCGTTGGTCAAATCAACAAACGCCATCGCTTCTCCATGGTGAGCTAAAATAGCGTGTGCGACTTCAATCATTGAAAGTTCTGATTTGTCCTGACCGTCAAAAACCTTTAAATCCAAATTGGTGCACATCCCTTCAAAAAGTCTAAACTACATCATACAATATTAGGCCGCAAATTGCAATTCTAGTTGGTAACTCCCTATTAATTGTCCCGCTTGTTTTAGTTGGTACTTGACAGAAAGGTGACCAGCCGGGGCCTTTACATCAACGTCTTTTTCCAAGCTTTCTGTCAACACATCAATTTTAATCATGCCGTATTCTGTTTGGTACCGCATGATAGTTTCTTGTGTCGGGTCCAAAAATAGGTTTGTTTCGACATTTCCACGCCTTCTTAAGCGGATCAGCTCATCCTCAAATTTAATTTGGACCGGCGTTTCTTGCCCGTCTTGGTGTTCAATGTACCGTAAATAATACTTACCATTCATTTCAACAAAAGTACCTTCTTCAGTAAAGGTAAATTTTTCTTGCTGTCCATTTTGATCAATGATCGTTGAGAGATTCACATGAACAGGAATTACGCTCTTGATAATAAACTCCTCCTTTCACTTTGCTTATCGTCATTATTATACTCTTTTTACTAATAAATACCCCGTGAAACGTCCATGTTCTCATGAGTTCTTGTATAATATAGATATATTATTTCACAGAAAAGAAGAAGTACGATGCCTAATTTTAAGAATCAGTGTTTTCAACAGTTTATTCAACCTTTAACTCCAGCGGATAATCTTTCGTCTTTCATCTATACCAACGCTTTGTTACGTTCAGCTAGCGAACTCAAATTTCCCCTCCTTCATTTTTGGACATTAGAGGATACGGTTATTTTAGGATTAAAAGATCAACGATTACCGCATTTATCAACTGCCCTTGCTTCACTTACGCACCGCGGTTTCCACTATTTCATGCGTAATTCAGGGGGATTAGCAGTTGTGAGTGACGACGGTATTTTAAACCTATCAATTTTCTATCCATGGCACCTCGAAGATCATGAATTAACTATTGATGAAGCATACCAGCGAATGGTCGACCTAATTCAGGCAGCTTTCCCTAGCCTAGAAATTGCCACTGGTGAAATCACGCATTCGTACTGTCCAGGAAGCTTCGATATTAGCGTTAACGGCCAAAAGATTGGTGGAATTTCTCAACGACGGAACAAAGTGGGAGTTACAGTAATGCTTTACTTAAGCGTCTGTGGTAATCAGCAGGATCGAGGTAAGCTAATTCGTGACTTCTATGATTCAGGTCTGCAACAAGATCAAAACAAGTGGCATTTTCCAGATGTTTGGCCGGGAGCGATGACAACTCTCTCTAAAGCCCTCAACACGCAATTAAGCGTTCAGGATGCGATCCAGCAAATCCAATCAGTCGTTCAAATCATTGCTCCCGACAGCCTTAATAACTTAATGTGGTCGCCTAATTTTATATCAACTCTCAGTAAAGAACTAATCAGCATGGAACGTTTACAAGAACGTTTAGAGAAAGAAGATTAATATGAATCACTTTTATGACGAAAAACTTCGCCGTGAAAAGGTTTTTCGCGATCCAATTCACGGACAAATTATTGTCGATAATCAAATTATTATGGACTTAATTAATACGCCTGAATTCCAACGATTACGACGAATCAAGCAGCTAGGAACTTCATCATTTACCTTTCATGGCGCCGAGCATTCCCGCTTTGGCCATTGCCTAGGCGTCTATGAAATTACCCGCCAAATGTGCAACTATTTTCAACGAAACTATCCTAGTCAGCATCCTGGCGACGGCCTATGGGATGATCACGAACGACCGGTTGCTTTATGCGCAGCCCTTCTCCATGATATAGGTCACGGTCCTTATTCCCACACATTTGAACATATTTTCCATACAAACCATGAGCAAATTACCCGCCAGTTGATCACCGATAGCAGCACTAACATTAATAAGATATTACAACGGGTTTCACCTGACTTCCCCCATCAAGTTGCTAGCGTGATCGACCATACTTATGAGAATCCACAAGTAGTTCAAATGATTTCAAGTCAGGTTGACGCGGACCGGATGGACTACTTGCAACGAGACGCGTATTACACAGGAACAAACTACGGAAAGTTTGATCTTGATCGTGTTCTTCATGTTATGCGACCGGTTAAGAGGGGGATTGCCTTTGAAATTTCGGGGATGCATGCGGTAGAAGATTACATTATCAGCCGGCTCCAGATGTACCTGCAAGTCTACTTTCATCCTGTTTCCCGTTCAATGGAAGTTATCTTGGACCACCTCTTAATGCGGGCAAAATATATTTACCAGCACCCAAATGACTTTGAACCCGACTTCACCCCTCATATGCTGATGCCATTTTTTAATGGTAAGTTCAACCTGGATGACTATTTGGCGCTTGACGATGGTGTCTTAACCACTTATTTTATTCATTGGACCCATTCTCGTGATGATATTTTAAGCGATCTTGCTAGTCGTTTTCTTAACCGCCGACCATTTAAATCAGTCATTTATGATCAAAATACACAAAAGCTTTTGCCAACTTTACGAAAGCTAATTCAGACTGCTGGATTTAATAGCCAGTACTACACCGCAGTTAACGATAGCTTTAAACTTCCGTATGATACTTATCATCCACAAGATTCTAATACCCAAACGCAGATCGAGCTTCTCCAACCTAATGGCGATTTCATTGAGTTATCTCAAGTTAGTACCTTGGTCGCCAGCGTGTCGGGACGAGAAGCCGGGGATCAACGGTTCTTTTTCCCAAAAGAGATGCTTGAAACGCGAAACAATATTGAAATTTTCGAACCAATCTATGAAGAATTTCAAAGCTATATCAAGAATAATCATATTATCAACCCAAAGGAGCAAAAATAATGGCAATTAAATTAGTCGCAATCGATATCGATGGAACATTAATCAATGACCAACGCCAAATTACACCACAAACTGTTGCCGCAATAAAAAAAGCCAGCGCGCAGGGAGTAAAGATCGTCTTATGCACTGGACGTCCCATGACAGGCGTAAAGGCATACCTTGACCAACTAGACTTAAATGATTCAGATAATGAATTTGTTATTAGCTTTAACGGTGCGTTGGCCCAATCAACTAGTGGCAACGTCTTGGTAAACTACACTATGTCTTTCAATGACTATGCAGACTGGCAAACTTATTGTATTAAAGAAGGTGTCAAGTCCCAAATTGAAACGCGGGATTACATCTACACAATTAACCGAGATTTAAGTCCCTATACAGTCTACGAGTCAGACCTTGTAAGTATGCCAATCCGTTACCGCACCTTTGAAGAACTTTCTAAAATGCAAGATCAATACGTAATCGCCAAGGCAATGATGGTTGATACTAAAGAACAAATTGACAAAGCATGGGCAGAACTTCCGGCAGAAATGCGTGATCGCTTTTCCATTGTCCGTAGTGAGGACTTTTATTTGGAATTCATGAATAAACAAGCAAGTAAAGGAAATGCTCTTCAATTACTTAGTGAAGAACTCGGAATTAAAAAAGATGAAGTAATGGCTCTTGGCAACGCACAAAACGATGATTCAATGATCGAATTTGCGGGGTTGGGGGTAGCGATGGGAAACTCAATTCCTGGTACCTTAAAGATCGCTGACGTAACAACCGCTGATAATAATCATGATGGTGTTGGAAAAGCGATTGAAGAATATGTATTAAACTAAAAAAAGCGGTAACTGTAGCTCTTTTCACGGGCTAGGACAGTTACCGTTTTTAATTATTTTTACGATGCCATTCATTAATTTGATCCATCCGTGCTTGAAAGCGTGGTTCCCGCCCCTGAGTACTAGGATGATAAAAAGTTTGACCATCCAGTTCTGGCGGCATCGTCTTCATCGTGGTTAATTTATCTTTAGTATCATGCGCATACTGGTAATTTTTACCGTAATCCAACTCTTTCATTAACTTTGTCGGCGCGTTTCGGATCGTTAAGGGAACAGGTAAATTCCCCGTCTTTTTGATCACGCGTTTTGCTATCTGACGAGCAGTATAGGCCGCATTGGACTTAGGAGCTAGTGAGAGATAGATGACACACTCCGTTAAGTGGACATCACACTCAGGCATTCCCAAAAACTGACAAGCATTAAAAGTATTAATTGCTACCTGTAGGGCATTAGTATCTGCTAGTCCAATGTCTTCACTAGCAAAGCGAACTAATCGCCGCGCAATATACAATGGATCTTCCCCACCATCAATCATCCGCGAGCACCAATAAACGGCTGCATCTACATCACTATTACGCATTGATTTGTGAAGAGCAGAAATAATATTGTAATGCTCTTCACCTTTTTTGTCGTATCTTAATGATTTAGTGTTAATCAATTGTTTCAAGGTATCCATCGTTAACGTAACTTTTTGCTCATTCTTTTCGCTGTTTAGTACCGCCATTTCTAACGTATTAAGCGCAATCCGGGCATCCCCGTTCGCAAATTGAGCAATTAATGGAATAACTCCCTCCTCACAATTAATTATCATCCCCGGAAAACCATGCGGATGTTTTAAAGCGTGTTGTAACACTTCTTCAATATCACTAACACTAAGAGAGTTAAGAACAAATACCCGACACCGACTCAACAAGGCAGCATTAATTTCAAAGGATGGATTTTCAGTTGTCGCACCGATTAAAATAATACTTCCCCGTTCCACAAAGGGTAAGAATGCATCTTGCTGAGCCTTGTTAAAACGATGAATTTCATCAATAAAGCAAACCGTTCGTTCACCATATTCACGGTTTTGTTCTGCCTCTTCCATGATTTTACGGATGTCACGAATGCTGCTTGTTACTGCACTAAAAGTAATGAAGTGGGATTTTGTCTGCTTGGCAATAATTTCAGCTAATGTGGTTTTGCCAATCCCTGGCGGTCCCCAAAAAATCAGTGATGATAATTGATCATTCATGATAATTTCCCGTAAGATCTTATCTTTTCCCAATAAGTGTTGCTGACCAACAAATTCATCAATACTAGTTGGACGAACACGGTTAGCTAGTGGCGTGTTTTGTTCGCTATTTTGGTTGAATAATGATTCTTGATGCATGCTTCCCCTCCTCATACAAAAAAAGCAGGAGTCCAGCTACTTATTCGCTGGCTCTTGCTCAAATATCGTTATTATCAATAAATTATTAAGCGATCTTTGTTACCGCTCCAGTTTGACTGTTATATTGGTAAATACCAATTAAGCTTGCAACAGTGTTATCACTATTGTTTTGCCGAACTTCAAACTTGTAAACATTGCCATCCTTGCCTGTTGGCATAATTTGGTAACCTTGGGAGCCACTGAAGCCCATCTTGTTAGCAAATTGTTGGACTACATTATCACTAGTTGCATCAGATGCAGCTTGGTTAGCAGCAGAGGATGATTGTTGCGTTGCTGAGCTTGTAGAACTGGATTGCTTATTTGTTTGCTTGCTATTAGCAGATGATGAAGCTTGAGAACTCGTAGAACCTTGTGCAGAACTTACCTTGCTTTGTAAGTCAGCGTATGCATTGCGCATTGCCGTACTAGTCGACTTTTGTGATTTCAAATTGTTCTTAGCACCATCATAATCGCCATTTTCATATGCTTTTTGAGCATTCATATAGCTCTGTAAATCATCAGCAAGTGCTTCCGTTTGAGCATTATGATCGTTTAATTGGCTTAATTGTTCATATGCTCCTTCATAGTCATGATTTTGGATAAGCTTATTAGCTGTACGATAAGCCTTTGAAGCTTTACTTTCGGAAGAACGGACAGACGATGTGCTGGAAGAACTTGTATCACTACTTGACGCAGATTGTTTACCACAACCAGCGAGGGCAAAGATAGTAGCGACTGCAGCTGTTCCAACCATTGCTTTTTTGAAAAACTTAATTGTTGTCATTTTTCTCCTCCTTATTTCACATCGTATTATAACATGAATTGATAATGACTGTTTGTCTTTCCTAAATCTTTATCTTCTTTTAAAAACAGAAACGGAAAATAAGAAAGGCCGAAAGAAACTAAAAATATTTTTCCTTCCGACCTACTTTATTTATTAATTTTGCTTAAGCATTACTTCTTTTCCAACTGTGCACTTTGGAAGACTTGCTTAAAGAGTGGACTAACAGGACGATTTTCGTTAATCCGTTTGATTGCATCCCCAATTAGTGGCGCAACCGATACCTGCTTGATTTTATCGATTTGTTTTTCCTGTGGCAGTTGAATCGAGTCCGTCACAACCACTTCTTTAAGCGGTGCATTCCGTAAACGTTCAATTGCTGGGCCAGATAATACCGCATGAGTACATGATGCGTAGACTTCTTCTGCGCCAGCATCTATCAGTGCTTGCGAACCTAAACTAATAGTTCCCGCAGTGTCAATCATGTCATCAATCATAATACACTTCTTACCCTTAACGTCCCCAATAATATTCATGATTTGAGCAACGTTCGCCCGTGGACGCCGCTTATCAATAATCGCAATTGGAGATTTTAAAAACTCAGCAAGTGCTCGTGCCCGTGTTACTCCACCATGATCAGGAGAAATAACAACTGCATTTTCAGCAACACCCTGGTTGATAAAATACTCCGCTAAAAGAGGAGCACCCATCAAATGATCGACAGGGATGTCAAAGAACCCTTGAATTTGTGCGGCATGAAGATCAAGTGCAATAATCCGATCAACACCGGAATTTTGCAACATATTAGCAACTAGCTTAGCAGTGATTGGTTCACGGCTCCGTGCTTTCCGGTCTTGACGGGCATAACCATAGTATGGCATCACCACATTAATCGTCTTGGCACTAGCACGGCGAAGCGCATCCACCATAATTAATAACTCCATTAAGTTGTCATTAACTGGGGCAGAAGTCGACTGGATGACATAAACATTGTCTCCCCGCACACTTTCCTCAATATTAATTTGGATCTCACCATCACTAAAACGATTAACAGATAATTTTCCTAAATCAACACCGACATGCTTAGCAATCTTTTCTGCTAAGGGACGGTTTGAATTTAACGCAAAGATTTTTAAATTTTGATCAAAATATTGCTGTGTCATTAGGTCCTCCGCTGATTAATAAAAGTTATACTACTACCACTTACATAATATAAATTAGTGAGGCAAAAAGCAAGTTACCATGGTAGCTTCTTAGCATAATTTTCTTTATTAACCTGCCGTGCCCGCGCAATCGCCATATCATATTGTTCCGTACTGTCTGTGATGGTCGAACCAGCAGCAACAAATGAATCATTGGCAATATTAACCGGAGCCACTAGGTTACTGTTACTACCGATAAAGGCATGGTCCCCAACATTGGTATGGTGCTTATTTGTCCCATCGTAGTTAACAAAGACTACTCCACAGCCAACATTAATATCTTTACCTAAAGTAGCGTTACCGATATAAGTGAGGTGACCGACCTTTGTTCCTTCACCGATATAAGCCTTCTTAACCTCACAGAAGTTACCAATATGAACATTTTCGCCAATTTCTGCTTCTGGACGCAGGTGGCTATTAGGACCAATATCACTGCCATTGTGCATTTCTGCTTCTTGGAGGGTAGACGAAATAATTTTAACCCCATCGTGAATCTTAGAATCAATGATCCGTGAACCAGCACCGATATAACAATCGTTACCAATTTCTGTATGACCTTTGATTACAACGCCACCTTCAATAACTGTATCACGACCAATCTTAACATCGGCATCAATATAAGTTGTTTCAGGATCAATCATTGAAACCCCTTCACGCATCCAATGAGTATTAATCCGGTTACGCATTACCTTGTTTGCGCGTGCAAGGGCAACTCGGTCATTTACCCCCATCGATTCGTCAAAGTTATCCATCTTGTAGGCTGTTACGATCTCATTTTCTTGCTTCAAAATGCCAATAACATCAGTTAAATAATACTCACCCTGAGCATTATCATTCGTGATCTTGCTAAGGGCTGCAAAGAGTTTCTTGTTATCAAAACAGTAAACCCCGGTATTAATTTCCTTAATTGCCTGTTCTTGAACAGTAGCATCTTTTTGTTCCACGATTCGTTCAACGATTCCAACATCATTTCGCACAATCCGGCCATAACCAGTTGGATCAGGAGCAATAGAAGTCAAAATAGTGGCTGCCGCATGCCGCTGTTCATGATATTCAAAGAGCTTTTCAAAAGTCTCAGCTGTAAATAAAGGAGTATCACCACTGACAATAATAGTTTCACCATCTTCATTTGCAAGAAGGTCTTTTGTTTGCATTACGGCATGTCCGGTTCCAAGCTGTTGTTCTTGAAGCGCATACTTAGTACGATGTCCCAATTGCTGTTCAACCGTTTCCGCCCCAAAACCAACAATTGTAATAATATTATCAATCTTGGCCTTTTCCAATTGGGTTAAAACATGCTCAACCATTGTCTTACCACAAACTTGGTGTAAAACCTTGTATAGCTTTGAGCGCATCCGTGTACCTTTACCAGCAGCTAAAATAATTGCATTACGTTTTGTCATTTCCTAATTCTCCACTTTCTTATCAAACACGTTTTCCATGAAGCTTCCTGCTTGTGCTGCAATCTTCTTCTCCGTGCCATCTTTGGTTTCCACTTTGATTAATGAAGTACAGTTATCGACTAACCGTTGCCCGTTTACTGGACGACCTTCTGCAAAGACAGTGATTCCAACCAAGTTAGCATCAAATTCTTTAATCAAAGATTTCATTCCGTTAATCGTGCCGCCGCCCTTCATAAAGTCGTCAACAACCAAGACATTCGCCCCAGCTGATAATGTACGACGGGACAATTCCATCTTCTTTATCCGTTGGACGGACCCAGAAACATAATTAACGCTTACAGTAGGCCCTTCAGTAATGTGTGAACTATTACGAACAATAACAAATGGTTTATTCATATACATCGCAACGCTTTGAGCAATCGGAATTCCTTTAGTCTCAACTGTCATAATAACATCAACATCAGTATCAACGTATTGAGTAGCGATTAACTTACCGATCTGCCGTAAGATTTCTGGTTGGCCGATTAAATCTGATAAGTAAACATAACCTCCCGGTAGCAACCGCGAGTCATCATTAACCCGGTCAACCAAGTTATCAATGGCCGCCTGAGCATTTTCCTTAGAATAAAATGGCGTTAATACCGCGCCACCGCTTGCACCAGGAATTGTTTCTAATCGTCCCTGTCCCCAAGTTTGGAAGGTATGTTTAACAATTCCTAAATCTTCACTGATTGATGACTTAGCTGAGTCGTAACGCTCACCAAAAAACTTCAACGATACTAATGATCGCGGATGTTCAAGCAAGTAACGTGTCATATCCACCAATCGGTTACTCCGTCTAATTTTCATGTTCTTTCTCTGCCTTTCAAAAAGGATTAATTAACATTGATTTTAACATAAAATGTTCGGATTTTCGGCAAAATTTTAGTATTTACTGAGAAAAAAGAGTACGAGATAGGGGGGCATTTTGTCGCCACGAAGCTAGCATCTGAAAGCCCCACAAATAATAATAGTCTCCAACACTTTGTCGGGCGTTGAAGACCATTGTTGTACTATGTTGTTTACCTACTTAAGCCACAGTCTAATTCGATTCGATAAATTTACTATAAATCAAGGCTGTGGTATAGATGATAACTTCAATCACTGCGATAAAGAAACTAACCGGCCAATCTGTCAAATAACCGAGAAAAAGCCCAAGCCATGTCCCTAACAGTGAAAATAAAATCGCTAAAATAATCATCCGTGCGACACCATGCGTAAAGTATTTAGCACTAGCAGCTGGTAACGTTAGGAGAATAAAAATTAGCAAAGAACCAACAATCTGAGCAGCAACACTAACGCTTAAAGCAAGTAGTAAAAGAAAAATAACAGAAATCACTGTTTGATTTATTCCACTGACCTGCGCCCCAATTGAATCAAAGGAATCAAACTTAAGGCGACGATACATCAATAGCAAAATGATCAAAACAAGAATGGAAAGGTAGACAAGCTGCCAGACCTCATTCAAACTAATTCCAACCACGCTACCAAACAAAATACTTGTTGCTGAGCTAGCTGACTGACTGCTCAAAGATAAGAAAAGAATTCCTAAACCAATGAACAGCGCTGAAACGGCACTAATAACCGCTTCTCGTCGTGATTCTTTTATACTCATTTGTCCAACAATAACTGAGCTTAACATTGTAAACAGAATCATCCCGTTTAGTGCTGGCCATCCAGCAAAAACGGCAAAAGCACCACCAGCAAACCCAATTTCAGACAAGGTATGCGTTAAGAACGATAAATTTCGTGCAACGACAAAAACTCCAATAATTCCACAAATAATCGCAATAAATGTACTAGCGATAAATGCGTGACGCATAAAACTTAAAGTTAACATTACTTTTTATCCCCCTTTACCGGACTGGGTAACTCATTAATTGGCCCAGTGGAATAAGAACCGGGAGAGAGATACAAGAAACGGGTCCCATATTGTTCTGCTAGATCCCAATCATGAGTAATAAACATTACACTTAAACCATTTTGTTGAAAACGGGTTACTAGGTCTAGCAATTCATACTTCATTTCATTGTCTAGACTTGCCGTCGATTCGTCCAGAATAAGGAGATTGGGATTGGGTAATAAAGCTTGAGCAAGATATGCCCGTTGCTTCTCACCCCCTGATGCTAAACCAAGGGGCCGTTCAGCAATCTTTGTTAGGTTATTTTCACGAATCATCCGTTCAACACGGTTTCGCTCGCTTTTAGTCAGCCATGGTAAAAAGCGTGGTTTAGTATTTAAAGCAACAAAATCACGAATAGATAGTGGGTATTCCTCATCAATATTACGAAACTGAGGAACGTAGCCAAGTCGTGTACTTTGCGGAATAGTTATTGTCCCGCTTTTCGGTTTTAAAAAACCAAGCATTGAGCGAACAAGAGTCGTTTTTCCTACCCCATTTTCACCAACCACGACAAGAAAATCCCCTTCATTAATGGAGAAGCTTAAATGATCGATTACAGTATGATTTCCATAAGCGATCGTTAAATCATCAACTGATACAACTGCCATTATCTTCTTAATTCTCCTTTTGTTGAATGCGAGACAATGCTTGGTATTGCTTGAGCATCCACTGCATATAGTCATCCCCATTCGGCTTTGTTTCCGTTACCTTTAATACTGGAACATTATGTTCATGGGCAAGTTTAACTAAATTATCAACAACTTTATCACTTGTCTGCGAATTATCAACAAAGAAGGCAATTTGGTGATTAATGATTGCTTGTTGAATTTCTTCAATATCTTTTGGTGATGGATCATTCCCATCTTCAACAGCTTTTTCGAAATGCTTGTCCATAATTTGATAGCCAGCATTTTCTAAGGCATAATCAAAAACTGGTTCACTAACTGCAACACGATTATTGTTAGGATTTACCTGGCGCTTCACTTTGGCAATTTCTTCATTAAGTGGTTGAAGAGAAGCTAAATATTTTCGCGCATTCTTTTGGTAATCCTTAGCGTGTTGCGGATCAATTTTACCATATTGAGTTGCAAGGTCATTTGCTAACTTTTCGACAGTTTCAGGTGCATACCAAATATGCTCATTGTCGCCATCTTTCTTGCCGGTTAAAGATGCTACATTAATTACTTTAATCTTGTTATGGTTACTGCTTGATTTAACGAGTTTGTTTACCCAGCTATCGTAACCAAGACCATTTTCAATTACTACATTGGCTTTAGCAACTTGCTGGGCCTGCTTAGTATTGGGTTGATAATCATGGGGATCAACCGAAGCATTATCAATAAACGAAATCACTTGGCCATGATCGCCAGCTACTTTCTGCGCTACTTCACCATAGAAATTCAATCCGGTTACCACTCTAATTGGCTTTTGATTTTTCCCCATCGATTTCCATGGAACAAAGGATAAACCAAGTATTACAACCAACAAAGCAATAATACTACTAATACCGATAATATATTTTTTCATTCTTTCCCTCTTCTTTAATCGTAATCATTACTATTTAGAACAATGAATATAATATCGAACTTTATGTCTGATTGCAACTATAAAAATAAAAAGGACAAGAGAGAAAGTTACTTCTTTCCATCCTCTTGTCCTTAAATATAATCAAAGCAAAGTTACAACATGAACGTCGCGACAAAATCCCCGGATACTATTTTGAATCCGTTTTGCTCGCGATTCTGTATGGCAGATTGCGAAGACGGTTGGTCCCGTCCCACTCATCTGAGCAACATCGGCCCCCAATTCTTTCATCTTATTCTTTAGACGACCAATCTCTGGATAAAATTTCATCGTTAAAGGCTCTAAAACATTTCCCATATATTTTGTTGCTTCTTGCCAATCTTCTTTCTTTAAATTTGTCAGTAATGCTTCATTATTAAGATGTTGAAGCTTCTCATAATTAATTTGTCGTAAGATTTGCGGCGTAGAAACACTGATCTTCTGTTTTGCAATCACAGCCCAATAATGAGGTTGCGGTGGTAACAATTCGATTTTTTCACCATGGCCAGTAACGTGGGCTAATTTGTTATATATACAATACGGAACGTCAGAATCAATTGTTAATGCGATCTTTGCCAGTTCTGATAAACTCAAGCCCAACTGCCAAATACTATTTAATGCGCGTAAAACTGCCGCTGCATCTGAAGAGCCACCGCCCAATCCGGCCGCGACTGGAATTTGCTTCTTAATCCGAATTGTAACGCCATCTTTACAATGAAAACGACTACGTAAAATATGAGCTGCTTGGTATGCTAAATTACGTTGGTCATTGGGTAAAAAGCCACTATTTGTATAAACTTTAATTGTTGCAGGGCGCCGGTGTGTCTCAACAGTTACATAATCAGCCAGGTCTGCCGAAACCATTACCATATCCCATTGAGGAGAACCATCAAAATATCGCATCGGCGTATCTAAACTCAAATTCAATTTTGCTGGTGCTTTTTCTGTAACTATCATCCGGCAACCCTCCTTAATTTATAATAATTTAGTTAGTTAAATTATACTAACGGAACTATAATCCTTGCAACTACTGTTTCCTAACTATCATTAAAGCAAAAGGAGTGAATAAAAACTGCCTTCCTGTTGAAAGGTATTTTTACCCACTCCTATTATTTTATAAATATGAATTTTAATTTTTATCAGTTTATTCCGCTTCATCAAAGGCAATTGAAATATTTCGTGTTAACAAATCAGTATAGCTATAGGAAACTCGATCCAATGTTCCTTGTTCATCATTCAAATGAATAACAAATACTGCAGGATAAGTCTTACTTAAAATACCGTGATGGGTGGTAATACGTTTACGTCCAGCTTGCGCTTTTACTAAAACATGCTCGCCAATCCGTTCATCTAGCTTCTTCTTAATTTCTACAATGCTATTAGGCACGACTCCTTCACCTCACTGTAGACTAGCATACTCTTTTTTTACACAAAAAGCAAAATTGTACCATAATGTTTTATAACGGTCAACCATCTTTTACAAGAGATCTTGCTGGTGAAGAGCATTCGCAAGTTCAATAAATTGTTCGAGGGTTAACTTTTCCGGCCGGATTTGTGGCGAAATATCCAGCTGGGTTAAAACGGCAGTCATTTTCTCTTTTACCGCTGGATCCTTACCAATTACACTTTGCAGGTTATTCCAAAGACTCTTGCGACGATGAGCAAAGCATCCCCGGATAAAGCCAAATAATTTTTGCTTATCAAAAGGCTGAACCGGAAGCGGATTTGGCCGTGGCGTTAGTACCACAATTGCTGAATCAACATTAGGCGCTGGCACGAATACTTTCCGCGAAACATCAAAAGCAATTTTAGCTTGCATTTGGTATTCAATCGCTAATGTCAAAGCACCATATTGTTTAGTTCCTGGTTTAGCCGTGAGTCGTTGAGCAACTTCCTTTTGCATCATTACACAAATCGTCGCCCACTCAACAGGACTAGCCAGTAAATTCATTAGAATGGGACTCGTAATGTAATAAGGGAGATTAGCAACCACCTTAATTGGTCGACTAGGATCCTTAAATTCCTTTTTGATTAATTCTGGTAAATTAGCTTGAAGGACATCTTGATTAATCACTTTTACATTATCATATGGTGATAATACTTCTTTTAATACTGGAATTAAATCTTGATCAATTTCTAAGGCTAAAACTTCTCCTGCCGCTTGTGCTAATTGCTCCGTTAAGGCGCCAATTCCAGGGCCAATTTCAATTACATTGTCGTTAGCTGTAATATCCGCTGCCTCAACGATATTTTTTAAGACGTTCAAATCAGTAAGGAAATTCTGGCCGAAACTCTTTTTTGTTCGGATCCCGTACTTTTCCATTATCGCGCGGGTACGTGTTCGACTACCAATTTCTGGTGAATTACTCATGATCTTCCTCCTGATTTATTTGCTTAATCGCTTGTTCAAATGTTGCCCGGTCAACTTGAAACATGTTTAACCGGTGAATCAACTGTTTCCCATTGCCATAGCCGATTCCGAGTAATTGCCCTAACTTTTCACGCCGTTTTCGTGAATCTGCTTGACCTGTTAATCCCCATTTTTGCAAGTCTTCTCGCTTAAAAACTTGCTGGGGTGTCGTTGTTTGAGTATAAAGGTGCTCCAAAGCTGATTTTATAATTGCTGGCGTTGCATGCTCAACTCCTAAGCTACCGTGAGCCTCAGTTGGCACACCATCTTTTCGTTTAATAAAAGCATGCTTAACGCCAGGAATGGCTTCACTGATTATTTTTCTAATCCGCTCGCCGTTAAAGTCCGGATCAGTAAAAACAATTAGTCCCCGACTTGCTTGTAACTTTTTCAACTTTGCCAAGTCAGCCGTTGAAATTGCGGAACCATTTGTTTCGTAGGTATCGGCATCAACCGCTTTTAAAATTTGCTTAGTATCATCTTTACCTTCAACAACTATAACTTCTTTTATTCTAATCATAGGCCTCTTTCTTCATTTTCCAAAAATAAGCGGCGGGCGTTCGTAAATGTTTTATATGCCACTTTACCAGCATCAACCTGCTTTAAATCTGCAATTGCATCCACCGTAAATTTAGTAAAACCGGGTTCGTTTTGCTTTCCTCGGTATGGGAGTGGCGTTAAGTAAGGTGCATCTGTTTCAACCATCATCTTTTCCAGGGGAACAACTAACGCGGCTTCATGGACTTCTGTCGCATTTTTGAAGCTTACGACACCACTAAAAGAAATCATCATCCCGAGATCCATAAATTTCTCTGCCCATTCTGGCGTCCCATTAAAACTATGCATAACACCGCCAAATTCATCGACGTGGGCATTCCGCAAAATTTCATACGTGTCAGCTAGTGCATCTCGGCAGTGAATCGAGACTGGTAATTTCAGTTCTCGCGCCCACTCAAGCTGTTCAGCAAAAATTTCTTGTTGTTGCTGGTGAGGAGAATGCTCGTCATTATAATAATCTAAGCCAATCTCTCCAATTCCCACGACTAAGGGATCTGCTAATTGTTGGCGTAATTCTTTCTTGGTTTCACTATTCCAATTAGCAATATCTTCTGGATGCCAACCAATAATTGGATGCAGGTTATCAAACTGGTGTCCCAACTTTAAAGCACGGGTATTCAATAGTTGATTTGAGCCAACAATATTCATCTCCGTCACGCCATAATGAGCAGCACGGTTAATAAAGGCAGGCACATCATCATAAAACGCATCGTCATTTAGGTGGGTATGGGAATCATAAACCAATTGCTGGTGTTGATGATTACTCACTTTATTCAACGCCCATTCCAGGTACTAAATTGTCAGGAACAGTTACTACTTGAACATTACCGTCTTTTTCAGCAGACAAAAGCATTCCTTGGCTTAATTCGCCCCGCATTTTCCGTGGTTTCAAGTTAGCAACAATCAAAACTTTCTTACCTACTAAAACAGAAGGATCTGGATACCATTTAGCAATTCCAGAAAGGATTTGACGACCTTCTTCTGTTCCATCATCCATGTGGAATTTTAGAAGCTTATCAGCACCTTCTACATGATCGGCAGCCGTGATTTGAGCCACTTTCAATTCAACTTTGTCAAAGACATCAATCCGAATTGGCTTTTTGCCATCTGTTTTCTCTTCTTGTGCTGCTTCTTGGGCTTTTTCTTTTGCTTCAGCCATTGCCTTTCTTCCCTTCTTCTTTTCGTTTGCTGTCATCTTGCTCTTAATAAATTCAACCTCGGCCTTCGCATCCAATCGTGGGAAGATCGGAGTTCCTTTGGCGACAACCTGAGCTTCTGCTGGGAAATCATTAAATTGAAGATCGGTTAATGATAAGTCAGTCCCTTCAATTCCAAGTTGTTCAACAATTTGTTTTGGTGCATTCGGCATAATTGGTTGAATTAAGGCCGCAATAATCCGCAAACTCTTTGCTAGATGGGTCATCACATCTGATAATACATCCTTCTTACTATCATCTTTTGCTAATACCCATGGTTCAGTTTCATCAATGTACTTGTTAGCACGACTAACCAACTTCCAAACAGTTGCCAATGCTTCAGCAAATCGTGTTTTGTCCATCAGTTCTTTATACTCAGCTATTACATCACTAGCAGTTTGTTCTAAATCAGCATCAAAATCAGTAGTTGCATCATTAGTACCAAGCAATTTGCCGTTTTGATACTTATTAATCATCGCAACAGTCCGATTGAGCAAGTTTCCTAGATCGTTAGCGAGGTCATAGTTTACCTTATCAACAAAGTCTTCTGGACTAAAGACGCCATCGTTACCAAATGGCATTGCCCGCAATAAGTAGTAACGTGTGGCATCAAGACCGTAACGATCAACAAGAGTTTCAGGATAAATAACATTTCCCTTTGATTTCGACATCTTACCGTCACGCATTGTTAACCAGCCATGACCGATGATGTGTTTTGGTAATGGCAAGCCAAGCGCATGAAGCATGATTGGCCAGTAAATCGTATGGAAACGAACAATTTCTTTTCCAACCATGTGAACATCGGCAGGCCAGTACTTTTTGAAAAGACTATCATCATCACTACCATATCCCAGCGCAGTAATATAGTTTGATAATGCATCAATCCATACGTATACCACGTGCTTAGGGTCACTAGGAACCTTAACCCCCCAGGTAAATGATGTTCGCGTAACTGCAAGATCTTCTAGTCCTGGCTTTAAGAAGTTATTAATCATTTCATTCATCCGTGATTGTGGTTCGATAAAATCAGGATGTTCCTTATAGTAGTTCATTAACCAGTCAGCATACTTGCTCATCTTAAAGAAGTACGATTCTTCCTCAACTAATTGAACTTCATGACCTGATGGCGCTTTTCCACCGATCACATTACCGTCTTCATCACGGTAAACTTCCGCTAACTGACTTTCTGTGAAGTATTCTTCATCATCAACCGAGTACCAACCAGTATACTTACCCTTGTAAATATCTCCTTGGTCAAGCAATTGTTGAAAAATCTTTTGAACAGCTTTTTCATGGTAGTCATCGGTTGTTCGAATAAACTTGTCATTTGTAATTTCAAGTTTTTTCCATAGCTCTTTAATTTGGGCAGCCATTTGATCAACGTATTCTTGTGGCTTCATGCCGAGTTTTTCAGCCTTTTGTTCAATCTTAAGGCCATGTTCATCGGTTCCTGTTAAGTAGAATACGTCATAGCCCATCAAACGCTTAAAACGTGCTTCTGCATCACATGCGATTGTTGTATATGAATTACCAATATGGAGTTTACCAGATGGATAGTAAATTGGTGTTGTAATGTAATAAGTTGGTTTTTGTTCAGCCATATGAGGCCCCTCTTTCTAAGATATTACTAATTAAGATTTAACATTTAGTATAGCATTTTATTAGGGCTTGCTCCATCCTAAAACAGATCAAGCTGTTCTGGTGATTTAGGTGCCAGACCCTTAAATTCAATGTTCATCATTTTTTGAAGACTTAATGCATTCGGTGCCGCATCCTTGGCTGAGTTATTGTTGAAGATAACACAGAGTTCTTTAGTCTGCGGCTGTAAGGACTCAATTTGTTTTTTAAAGAATTGAAGTTCTTCCGTCGAATATCGATACAGCGTCCGTGTTTTTCGCCATTCTTTTCCTTGATTTTCCCAACCTTTGCGATTACGGCCATGAAGGCGCAGCATGGCTAAGTCGGGATTAGTTGCCGCAAGCACAAATGGCACTGACGTCGGCGTATTATGGGGTTCATCAGCAGCTACTAATGTAAAATTGAGCTCACGACAGAAATCTAAGACTGACGGTAAAATTTCTTTCTTATACCAAGTTTGATTACGAAATTCGACTGCAATTGGCAAGTTTCCTAACCATTCCCGAATTAATCGTAAGTAAGAAAAGTCACGCACAGTTGCATCAAAATATGGAGGAAACTGAAATAATATCGTCTTTAATTGACCAGCAGCTACCAAGGGAGAGATTGTTCGACGATATTGTTGAAAGACCTGTTCTAATTCGCCACGTTCCTGATTTCGCTGATGTAATGTCATTTTCTGATTAGCCTTAACAATAAACTGAAAAGTTGGTGGAACAGTAGCAAGCCAGTTTTGAATTGTTGCTATCTGAGGTAAAGCGTAGAAAAAAGTATCAACCTCAACCACTGGAAAATGTTGAGCATACTCATCAAGCCTTACTGGGCGTTGTTCATCATGAATGAGTACTGGATGCTCTGTCCAAGTTGTCATCCCCATCGTTATTTTCATCTTTAATCCTCTCTTTCTTACCTCAAAAATCCTCATCAAATTACTTAGCAAATTCTTATACACCACAAAATAAATCTATATTCATTTTTCAAGGACTCGAATCGTTGTTTTTATCACTTTTATTCACTTTGATAGTAAAAGGCGAACGGATTATGCATTATTTTCGCACTTTAAAATGAAAGCGTTTCTCATACTTCGTTATTTCTCTAGGAAAAGCGTTCAAAACATGTTATTTTACAAGTGAACAATATGAAAGGAGCGATCAGAAATGCTACTAAAGAACAAAGGTATTCGTCACATTTTTTATCAAGAAAAGGATGCTACTAAAAAGAAAGGCTCTCATTTAGTAGCACTCCCATTCAAAGTTGATGGGAAGGTCGTTTTCTTTGAATAACCACTGGAGCAAAAAGAAGCTGGAAATTGTCCTTAGACAACTGCAGCTTCTTTTTTATACTTTTAATTCGTCAAAGAATTTTGTTGCATCGTCTTGAACCATTTGAAAGTCAAAAGGAAATTGCAATAATTGCTGATTAACAGCAATCACCTTTGCATTTGGATTGCGGTAATCTAGCAAGCCCGCAAATGGATATACTTTCATCGAAGTACCCACAATCACAACTAAATCAGCTTGTTGCATTGCCTTAACAGAATTGACAATATCCTCTTGCTTAATTCCTTCATCATATAACACAATGTCCGGACGCAAGGGGCCATTATCCTTTTGATGCAGGCGACTCTTCAAATATTCGCTCACTGGAACAGTTTCATGACACTTTTCACAATAAACGTGGAAGAGGTTCCCATGAAAGTCAATCAAGTGTTTCGTCCCAGCTTCTTCATATAAGTTATCGATATTTTGCGTTATAACAGTCGCACGGTCCTGTTGCGTCAAGACTGCCTGTTTTTGATGAATTACGTTGGGCTTTGCATCTGGAAAATACAAATTTTGCTTGCAAAATTCATAAAAGCCTTCTGGATCACTAACAAAATAACGGTGACTTAAGTAATATTCAGCATTCCGATTCTGCGTATATAAACCGTTTGCTGACCTAAAATCGGGAATGCCAGAAGCAGTTGAAACACCAGCTCCCGTTAGAAAGACAATATTTTTTGCGTCGTCAAATGTTTTTTGAATCGTCGCATCCATCTAACTCACTTCCTTACAATGTATGGAATGCTATTCTGTTCAAGAAATTCCTGCACTGATTGATCATATATCTTTTTAAATGCTTCTGGTGCATTTTGGGTCGGTGCCGGAAGAGTAAATGAATTTTGACCATCACTCCGCCGAAGACCAACATAGGCGCGCTTATCCGTCCCCCGTTCTTTCATATCAGAATGATAGATTTCAAAAACTTGACGCATCTCTAAACGCAATTGCCGAGCACTTAATACCGGTGATAAAGTTGTGTATTCGTTATTGTGTAAGGCTGGCAAGCCCCATTCCTGCATCTGTTGATCAAATAAAGAATAAATCTTAACAATTGACCGGCGCATATCGAACGGTGACTTAATGGGCTTCTTTGTAATCTCAGCATACATCTTTTTTGCCGCGGCCAGTGCAAGAGGGTACTTTTCTGCTAAAGTTTTTTCATACTTTGAAATGTGGTCACCGTAAAAGACCAAAGCATCCAAAAGGGTTAATAACCGTAACGTCCGTTCATCATCTTCCTCTTTTTCCGGAGTTAATGTATGTTCAATTCCCTTTAAATACTGCTCTTCAATCTCATCAGTAATAAAACCATGCTTACGTTGTTCTGCCACAACTACTCGATGCATAGCGATATTATACAAGTCGGTTGACATAATCATCATCTGTTCATCGAGTTCCTTATCCCCAAGAGACAGTTGGAAAAAGATTTGTGGGAAACCTTTTAGTAACATCAAAAGGTGCAATAATTCGTGTGAAGCAGTGTAATTTGGCGCAGTCAAGTCAGTCACAATAATAACCAAGGCACCAGGAATAGTTTGTTGAGTTGCTTGGTCATGGCGAACGTATCCTGACTTGTCACCATGAAACTGAACAAAGACACTACCTTCAGGATATAGACTATTAACCTGATCAAGAAGTGCCTGATTTTCTTTATTTAGTGTAATTCTCTCTTCAGTCATTAACTTGGTCCTTTCTGATCGTTGATAATATTTCTTTAGCAAGTGCTTGGTCAACATGTGATCGCTGCTTTAATTGTGCTACTACTAATGGTACTTCTGCTGGCGTCGCTCCGACACTTGCTGCTAATGACCGGTATTGGAGTTTCATATGACCAGCTTGAATCCCAGTGGTTGTCAATGCTCGTAAAGCAGCCAAATTTTGTGCTAATCCGACACTTGCTGTTACTGCTGCCAACTCTTCAGCGCTCTTAATTTGACTAATATGATAGTTTATCTTAGTCATTTTATTTAATCCAATTGAACCACCAATTACACCAACTGGTAAAGGAAGAACAATTTTTCCTACCAAGTAGCCGTCCTGGATTTCCCAAGTACTTAAGCCACGATATTGTCCATCACGAGCAGCGTAGGCATGAGCTCCGCTTTCAATCGCCCGCCAATCATTTCCACTGGCGATCATAACCGCATCAATCCCGTTCATTATTCCTTTATTATGGGTGGCTGCCCGATAAGGATCAACTTGCGCAAGGTCACTAAGGCGGGCAATTCGTTGAGCAACCTCTTTACCATCCATCTCCGTAGTTGCTAAGTACCGAAAAGCAACTTTGCAAGTAGCGGTTTGCAGACTCTGTGTGGCAAGATTGCTTAAAATTGCGGTAATAACATGGAAGCCTTTGTCCGTTAACCATTTTCCAACCGCTTCTGCCATCGTATTGACGCTATTAGCGCCCATCGCCTGGCAAACGTCAATCCCTAAATCAACGCTAATGAAGTCCCCAGGAGTGCGAACTTTCATTGATTTTGCACCCCCACCTCGTGCCTGCATTGATGGGTGCGCCTGGTTAGCAATTGTTAAAATCTCATCTTGGTGTTCTAATAGCCATGATGTAACTGCTGCTTTATCGGACACATCGTCTAAAACAACTTGACCCACTAATTGACGGTCTTGCTGAGGGGCATTAAATCCTCCCGACCTGCTTACCCGGTGCGCACCATTGCTAGCAGCAGCAATGACTGATGGTTCTTCAACCACCATCGGCACAACATACTGACGATTGTTTACAGTTATATTTAAGGCTACTCCTTCAGGTAAAGAATAATCAGTAATATAATTTTCGACTAACTCATCCCCTAAATCTGAACTCGTATTTGCTAATACTTGCTCTTCGATGGGGGACAGTTGACGAGCTTTTGTCAATTGTTGACGTCGATCATCGGCAGATAACTTATAAAAACCGTGTTGCCAATCAGTCATGGTGTCGCTTCCTTTGATTTACATATTCAGTGATAATTCCTTCGCGGACGCCACTCTCTGAAAAAATAACCCGGCCATCACTGTTACGTTGCAAAAGGGTTACAAGAGGCAGCATTCCGCCGATGATAATGTCTGCTCGTTCTGGTTCTAGACCAGTCATTCGTTTACGCTGGGCCAAGTTACGATTTAGCAATTCACGATAAGTAGCAAATACTACTCGCGAGGAAAGCTGATACCCATGAATTGAACCATTTCGACGGTGATGGTGATGGTAAGACTGGGTCATACGCGCCAAAGTCCGGTTAGCACCACCTAATAAAACAATCGGAACACGTGTCGCATAACGTAACCACGGAATTTTGGTCAATCGTTCGTTCATCGCTACCTGCGCACGAAAAAGGTCAGCCGAACGAACATAGCCATTTAAATGGTATTGCTCTGATAAATTAACAGCGCCGACCGGAATAGAAATCAAGTTACGTGCTTTTCGCTGCTGTACCAATATCAATTCACAGCTTGCTCCACCAACATCTAAAATTAAACAGTGGTTAAGCCGCAATGTTCGAACGACACCTAAGTAATCATAATAGGCTTCTTTTTTACCAGATAAAACTTGTAGATGAATACCAACTTCTTGCTGGACACGCTTCAAAAACTCTTGGCGATTTCGTGCCTGCCGAACTGCAGCAGTCGTGATCGCACGAACCTTAATATTGGGAATCTCTTGGTAGATTTTTTTAAATCGTTTTAGAGCCGCAATTGTGCGTTCAATTGCACTCTCTTGTAACATTTTTTCTCGTCCCATTCCCTCAGATAAACGTGTATTTTCTTTTACACGTCGAATTTCACGAAATCGTCCGTCTGGAGCAATTTCTGTTATTGCCATTCGGGCCGAGTTTGAGCCGAGGTCTACAATCGCGAGGTTTTCCACCATTTTCACCTCCGCTTTAATTAATTATTTTTCGTATAAATACATCTCTTTTATGTTACCATGTTCTGCTATGGGAGACACGAAAAAAAACGGGGCTCAGGGAAAAACTTATTTTCCTAACAGCCTCGCTTTTTTAGTTTATATTTTTAGCCAAAGTAGTTAATCCCGATTGCATCACGAACTTCTTTAAGCGTCTGGTTTGCAACCTCATTTGCCCGTGCTGAGCCTTCTTTAAGAACTTGATCAACATAATCAATATTAGTTGCATACTCTTCGCGCCGCTTGCGAATTGGTTCAAGTTCAGCTTCAAGAACTTCATTTAAGTAGCGTTTGATCTTAACATCCCCAAGGCCACCAGCTTGGTATTGCTCCTTCAATTTAGCAACTTGTTCTTTGTCTGGATCAAAGATGTCAAGATAAGTAAAGACAGTATTGCCTTCAACATGACCAGGATCACTAACCTTGATATGTGTTGGATCAGTATACATCGACATTACTTTCTTTTGCACTGTATCAGCATCATCAGAAAGATAAATTGCATTGCCAAGGGACTTACTCATCTTCGCGTTACCATCTAGTCCTGGAATCCGTCCCTGACCCTTTGGTGGAAATACTCCTTCAGGCTCAACCAAAATATCTTGTTGGTAAATACGGTTGAACGTCCGCACAATTTCACGAGTTTGTTCAAGCATTGGTTCTTGGTCATCACCCACCGGCACTGTATCAGCCTTAAATGCTGTAATATCTGCTGCTTGGCTTACTGGATAAGTAAAGAATCCAGCTGGCACACTTTCACCAAACTTCTTTTGCTTAATCTCAGTCTTAACAGTTGGGTTTCGGCGTAAACGCGCAACAGTTACTAAGTTAAGATAGTGCATCGTTAATTCACTCAATGCTGGAATTTGTGATTGAACCAAAATTGTTGATTTCTTTGGATCAATTCCAACCGCCAAATAATCAAGAGCAACTTCATGGAGACTTCGACGGATTTTTTCAGGATCACGGGCATTATCAGTCAATGCTTGTTGGTCAGCAATCATGATAAAAGTGTCATATTTACCCGTATTTTGTAATTCAACCCGATTCTTTAACGAACCTACATAGTGTCCAATATGCAACTTGCCAGTTGGTCGATCACCAGTTAAAATAACGTGTTTTTCTTCTGCCATTTTAAATTCCTCCTAAATTACAAAACGTCCTACTTAGTCATATAAACTAAATAGGACGCTTTTCGCGCGGTGCCACCTAAATTGCAATCATTATTGCCGCTCATTATGTATCCTGTTGTGACCATTTCGCACTTTGGGGACCTTTTCACCGACCGTCCCTCGCTAAGGCTCGCGCTACTTAATATAATTAATTTTAATCCAACTCCTACTAAAAAGGCAAGACAATCCTGAATATGACAAGTATAATAATATTAAACGTCGAACAGGAGTGGTCTATATGCGCTCAAAAAGAAATAAAACAATCGATTTCACGCTTGAGGAAGCTTCACCTGAGCTCCTCAATCAAATTATTCAGCCTACTGATAATCTCCAGACAATATCCGATAAGATTATCAACGGGGATTCCTTCAAGGTAATGACTAAATTATCACCACACCAGGTTGATCTCGCCCTTATTGACCCTCCTTACAACCTTAACAAACAGTATGATGGTTTAAGCTTTAAAAAAATGTCCACAAGCCAATATCAAACTTACACGCAAAAGTGGATTGACCTCTTAAAGCCATTATTAAAAGAAAATGCTAGTATCTATGTTTTTTCCGATTGGGCAACCAGCATGGCCCTAGCACCTATCCTCGAAAAAAATTTTACAATTCAAAATCGGATTACTTGGCAACGAGAAAAGGGCCGGGGTTCACTGAAAAATTGGAAAAATGGGATGGAAGATATTTGGTTCTTAACCGCGAACCCGAGTGATTACACCTTTAACGTCGACCAAGTTAAGCAACGACGACAGGTGGTAGCTCCTTATCGTCAAGATGGGGTAGCTAAAGACTGGCAAGCTACTAAAAATGGTAACTTTCGGGATACGATGCCTTCTAATTTTTGGGATGACATTTCAATTCCGTATTGGTCAATGCCAGAAAATACTGGTCACCCTACGCAAAAGCCCGAGAAATTGCTGGCAAAAATTATCCTTGCCAGTTCTAATCCTAATGACTTCATTTTTGATCCTTTTGCTGGTTCCGGTTCGAGTTTAGTGACTGCCGCTAAGCTTAACCGCCGTTATCTTGGAATCGAGCAAAGTCTTCTATATTGTGCATGGGGACAGTACCGACTTAATCAAATAAAAGATGATCCTAGCATCCAAGGTTACACTGACGGGGTCTTTTGGGAACGCAATACCTTGGCAGTACAACGAAAAATTAAACGCCAACAAAGGGCAAGTGATGAATAAATTAAAGAGAGGCTGTTGAAAAAACGAAGTTTTTTCTCAGCCTCTCTTTAATCCTACTGCTTATCTTTAATATCAAATTCTGGGAACCAAATACCAATTTCACGAGTAGCACTATTAACGTTATCAGACGTATGAATGATATTTCGCAAGTTACCATCAGGCCATTCACGACCATAGTCACCACGAATTGTTCCCCATTCAGCTTCACCAGGGTTAGTAGCACCTGCCATGTTATGAATAGCTTGAATTACATTAGTACCAGAAACAACAATTCCGACAATTGGTCCTTCTGTCATGTATTCTAACAATTCAGGGAAGAATGGTTTGTCAACTTTATCAAAATAATGTTGACGAAGCTTTTCTTCTGATGGGTCAATCATCTTAAGAGCTTCAATATTATATCCTTTCCGTTCAATACGGGTAATAATGTCTCCAATATGACGAGTCTTTACCCCATCAGGCTTTACTAGTACAAGTGTGTATTCGTCTTTAACCATGGCGAAGCATCTCCTTTTTCTATATCTACTCCATTAGATTATCATAAGTCGACACTTCTTGAAAGCGTTTTTAGACAATAGAAAAATTTAATTTTTATTTGGCAATTGATATTCAATCGTTAAAAGACGCCCAGCTTTCTCGTTAATTGCGTCGCTAACTGAACCGTTGCTTAAAAGGACCAGTTCATGCATTGCCCGTGATGCCATTGTATAGATCATACCGACTTCATCAGTATTAGCTAGGTTTTTAGCAGAGACATCCGCAGCAAGGACAGCATCGAATTCAAGCCCCTTTGCTAAGTAAATTGGGAGAATTAAGATCCCCTTTGGCAATTCACTTGCATCCTTATCTAGGAGATGAATATTTTCAACCTTTTGCCGATGAAGTAATTGATAAATAACAGCGGCTTGCTCTTGATTTTTGGTTAAGATCGCTACAGTTTCATGTTCGGTAGCTAATTTAAGCGTCTCATCTAACAAGCTTTGCTGACTCTCTTTATCAGAATAACGGACTAACAAGCGTGGTTTCTTTCCATGGCGAGTGAAGGAAATTATCTTATCTCCATCCGGCAACAAGGCCTTCGCAAAATTAGTAATCTCCGTCGTGGAACGATAACTCCGCCGTAAAGCAATTAGATTAGGTCGCTTTGCCTTTAATACCCCACTAAGTTTGTTTAATAAGTCCTCCGGTAACTGCAATGGCTTAAAAAGAGCCTGTTCACTATCACCGAGGACCGTAAATTTAGCTTGGGGAAAGGCGTGTTTTAAGTAGATTAACATCGCTGTTGAATAATCTTGCATCTCATCAATAAATACATATTGAAAAGAACGATTTTGTCCTGTCCCGGAAATCAAATCACGCAGATACATCAAAGGTGCCGCATGCATTAATTCCAGCCGATGATATTCAATCTCATCTTGAAAGGCAAGAATCATTGTTGCCCATTCCCGCTGACTAATTGTTTTAGGCACCTCAACCTGATGCAAAAACTTATTATATTGATTATAAAAATCGAGAAAGTAATTATTATAGATCGCATCTGCAATCACACGTAAGCGTCGTTTAGCTAAGCGCCGCGAAAGGTAAGCATATTGCTCATCTTCATCCTTAAAGTCATCAATTGTCTTCTTACCATAAAGGTTGTGCAATTGTTGTAAATCAAGTGAATCCAGTTCTTTAGCTACCCAATCTTTTTTAGCTTCATCTTTAACTCGCCGCTGTAATTCACGAATTAACTTATTTTTTAATTGAACTAACTTATCAGCAGGAGCCATCGTCAATGGTAATTCTTTATAAAGATCTTTGACATGATCAGCCGAAAAGAAAACTTGACCATTAAAGCGAATATCAGCAAACTGCAAATCCTCAATTGTCATTTTCTCGACATAATGTGCAATTGACGTCATAAAAGATTCGCTTTCAATAAAGTCAGCAACAACATGAGAAGCATTTTCAGGTGTTTGCCGTTCTTCATAGCGATCAAATAATGTTTCTACTTGTAAGCCTTCAAAACGCCGCCGGATAAACCCTTCTAATGTTACTTGCCGCATATTTCTTTCACCAAGACTTGGCAAAACTTCAGAAATATAGTGGCTAAATAAATTATTGGGACTAAAGAGGACAATCTGGTCAGCATTCAATTCTGTTCGACTATGATAAAGCAAGTATGCAATTCGCTGAAGGATCGCTGAAGTCTTTCCTGAACCAGCCACTCCTTGTACTAGCAAAAGATCACTACGCGTATCACGGATAATATCATTTTGCTCTTTTTGTATTGTTGCCACAATATTATGCATATACTGGTCATTTTGCTTTCCAAGAGCTGCTTGCAAAACTTCATCACCAACCGTTTCATTGGTATCAAACATGTTAGTGATCTTACCATCCTTAATAGTGAATTGGCGTTTCTTTTTTAATTCTGTGGTTTGCATCCCAGCTGGCGTTTCATAATTGACTTTCCCAAGGGTACCATTATAGTAAACCCCAGAAATCGGTGCCCGCCAGTCATAAATTAAAAAGTCTGTTTTATCTTCATTCATTAAGGAAGAAGTACCAATATATAGCGTTTCACTCTTATCTTCACCAGGATCTTGAATATCAATCCGGCCAAAATACGGTGACCCTTTTAAGTTTTTCAAAGTTCTTAACTGGTGCTTTAGAATTGATTCACTTTCCGCTGCTCGTGAAACCAATTGTCGCTGCTGTTCAATCATTGACCGAGATTCGGCAATATCATCAACTTCATAACGGTTAATGGATGCATTTTCACTATAATTGCGTTCAACTGCCCGTGTTTCACGATGAGCATCTTCAACAGCTTTAGTGGTAGCAGCTACCTGTTGGTCAATTTGTTTTTCAACATTATCAACCCGCGCTTGCTCTGTTTCTCGTTCATGATTTTCCATCAAAAGCCCCCTTTACTCAAGTTCGTTGACTGATCGTTTTAATGCATTCTTTAAAATAAATGGCGCTAATACAGTTGCGATAATAATCACGGTAATTACATCTGAATAATACATTGGTGAAAGAAGATGTGCTTCATAACCAATCTGGGCCGTAATCAATCCCATTTCACCACGGGCAACCATCCCACTACCGACAACATAAGAACTTGGCATGCTAAAGCCAGATAGCTTAGCACCCGCTCCACATCCAAGCAGTTTTGTTAAGCATGCAAGGATTGTCATTACAATAACAAAGACAAACGATTCACCAATATTATCAAAGCGCATGTTCAACCCTACACTGACAAAGAATAGCGGAATAAACATTGCATACCCAATTGGAATAAAACTCCGGTCAACAACTTCTTTATGCTTGGTGTTAGCCACAGCAATTCCAGCGAAGAAAGAGCCAACAGCCCCACTTAAACCAACATAATCAGCAATTGCGGCCATGCCTAAACAGATAATCATCGCCATTACCGACGTTGAAGCAACTGTTAATAGGCGATCACTCATATGAATTAGGTAAGGTGCTAACCAACGAATCAATAGGTAAGTTCCACCAAAGAATACTAACTGCATCAAGAGAACAATTCCTAAAGGCTGACCATTGCCGTGACCACTATTACTGCTTCCATTGATTACACTAATCATCACACTTAATAAGATAACACCAATAATATCATCGGCAACCGCTGCTCCAAGCACCGTTGCCCCCTCTCGGCTATCTAGGCGATTAAATTCACGTAATACTGCAACTGAAATACTAACAGATGTTGTCGCAAAAATAACCCCGATAAACAGTGATTCAAGCTTAGTAAAGCCAAACATATAACTTACCGGTCCCATAATTACAATGGGAACAATTACCCCCAAAAGCGCCACAACAACAGCGGGCTTCAAGTATTTTCTTAGTAAGGATAGGTCGCTTTCCAATCCTGCGATGAACATCAAGATAATAACCCCAATTTCCTGAAATTCATTCATCATTGAATTTAAATGAACCCAATCTAGAACAGCGGGTCCTGCAATGATTCCAACCAGGATTTGTCCAATCACTTCTGGAATCTCAACACGACGACATAAGTGTGCTACGATCTGGGTTGCAAGCAATAACCCCGCCAACACTGCAATAAATTCCATTTCTTTTCCTCCAATTTATCAATTAAGCTAATGCTACATAATTTTGATTTTAACATAGCTGTAATTTCAATCCTAATTATATTACTAGCAAGGCCATATTCTTATAAAGAAGAAAAGAGATTTAGAAAAACGATTTGTTTTTCTAAATCTCTTTTCTTAGTTCATTTTAAGCCATCTAGCGGGTTCGAACCGCCGACCTCATCCTTACCATGGATGTGCTCTACCTAGCTGAGCTAAGATGGCGCTTAAAGTATACCCGAAGATGGTCTTAAATTGCAAGAGTTACCAACCTAACTCTTCTGCATTTGCGGGAGCTGCTAATTTACCAGCGGCTAATTCCGCGAATGCTTGATCAATCATCGCAAAAGCTTGATCTAATTCTTTTTCTGTAATAACTAATGGTGGTTGGAAACGAAGAATACTCCCCCGCAAACTAATGATAATTGCTCCTAATTCAAAGATGCGGTACATTAGCTTGGTTGTTGCTTCTGTATCACCTTTTCCCGTAACTGGATCGATGATATCAATACCACCATCCAGTCCATACATTCGAACATCACCCACAAAGGGATATTTTTGCTGTTCAAGCTTAAAGAATTCAGCTGCTTTTTTGCCAAGGCGTTGTGAACGCTCTAAAAGATGCTCATTTTGAATAACATCTAAGGTCGCGTTCGCTGCTGCAGTCGTAACCGGGTTACCAGCTGTAGTGTAAACATTGGCTGGGGCCCCTAATGATTCCAGAACCTCCTTACGACCAATCATTGCACTAAGCGGCATTCCCGAAGCTAATGACTTACCAACAGACATTAAATCTGGTTCAATCCCAAAATGCTGGATCGACCACCATTTACCAGTCCGTCCCATGCCTTGATTAACTTCATCAACGGCAAAGAGAATTCCATTAGCTTTAGCAAACTCGTATACCTTTTGCATATAAGCAGGAGGAGTCTTAACAATTCCCCCATCACCTTGAATTGGTTCAATAAGAATTGCAGCAACTTCATCAACTGGCAAATAAGTTTCAAAAGGCAGCATAAATTGATGGAACATCCGCTCAACAAACGCCTCGTCACTTTCATTAGTTAATCGTTCCCAGGGACTAGGGAATGGTACTTTTACTACGCCTGGTAGCATTGGGCCCATTTTTCGTGTCATATTTAATGAAACACCTGACAAGCTCATTGAACCGTAAGTTGAACCATGATAGGCCCCCGTAAAGGAAATAATATATTGGCGTCCAGTATATGCTCGCGCAAATTTAATAATTGCATCATTAGCATCCGAACCAGAATTACCCCATACCATTTCAACTGGCCCGCTTATCGGCGCTAATTCTGCTAATCGAGGTGCCAACCGCGCTGCTTGTGAATTAGCAAAATACGCTGGAGTATACTGAATCATTTTAGCTGCTTGTTCTTGAATAGCTTGCACTACTCGCGGATGCGCATGACCAGTATTAGTCGAACTAGCACTGGCAAGCAAATCGATATAATCATTTCCTTCAATATCAGTAACCATTGCACCCTGTCCATGATCTAATACAATATCGTAGTACTTAATCCGGGCAGCAGTTGCAAATGCATTTTTTTCTTCTAATAAAACATCTCTATTCGTTTTCTCCTGCTTCAGTTTCGTTTTTAACATTTTGTCCATCTTCTTTCTTTGCCATTGACGAGTGACGCATTCCATAAGCAAAGTAAATAATTAAGCCAAAGACAAACCAGATACCAGCGTAAAGTTTTGCCTGGTAATCTAATCCCATAAACACAAGTAATGAAGCAAGAAAACCTAGAGCTGGTAATACTGGATAGAATGGCATCTTAAATGAAGGATTTGGAATATCTTGTCCTTCACGACGACGTAATGCATAAATACCAAGTGAAACAAACATAAAGGCAATCAACGTACCGGCTGAGATCAATTGGGAAAGAAAGGCGAATGGGAAGAAAGCACCGATCAAAACAGCACCAATTGTAAGCGTCCAAAGTGCACGGTTTGGTCGATTATGTTCATCAAGTTTTCCAAGCCATTTTGGCAACATTCCATCACGACCAAATGAGTAAATCAACCGCGAACCAGCCATACTCATCCCAATCAAGGCGGTAAACATTCCTAGAACAGCAATTGTTTGAACAACAGTTGCTACACCACTATGATGAGCTGCACGTAATGCAAGCCCAACTGGTTCAGCACTGTTAGCGTATTGTTGATATGGTAATACCCCAATCAATACAAGACTAACTGCTATAAAAAGAACAACCGCGATTACTAAGGAACCAAGGATTCCACGTGGCATCGTTTTTTGTGGATTGATTGCTTCCGCTGAATTAGCAGCAATTGAGTCAAATCCGATATAGGAAAGGAAAATCATCGATACCCCGGCATATATACCTTGCCAACCACCAAATGCACCATTAGCTGTTTCATGGTATTGTGGAATAAATGGCATAAAATTGCTTGCTTTTATAGCGGTTAAACCAACAACAATAAAAAGTAAAATTGCAAAAACTTTAAGAATAACAAGAAGATTTTCAACACGAGCAGCTTGTGATACCCCGCGTGAAATTAAGAGAGCTACTAAAATAATTACAACAACTGAAACAATATCAACAACTCCGCCTTCTGTACCAAAAGCATTTGATAATGAAGCAGGCAGCTTCCAGCCAAGCGGAACAAATAATGCCCGGAAGTTAGCAGAGAGACCAGACCCAACAAAGGCCAAAGCAATAAAGTATTCAGCTAATAGTGCCCAACCAGCGATCCAACCAAAAAACTCTCCAAACACGACGTTAATCCATGAATAGGCTGAACCAGCAAACGGCATTGCAGCAGCCATTTCTGCATAGGCGAAGGCAACTAGCCCCGCCACGATTGCAGCAATTAAAAAAGAGATAACTACTGAAGGTCCGGTATGCATTGCGGCCACTTCACCAGGAAGAGTGAAAATGGAAGTGGACACAATCGTTCCAACACCTAAAGCTAAAAAGTCCCGCACCTTCAAAGATCGAACCAAATGACCGTCTTTATTATCATAAACACGCGGGTCTTCTTTACGTGTAATTGTTTTCCAAAAACTCATAATCATCCTCCTTTTCTGAATAATTAAAATTTGATTAGAATTATAAGAAAATCTTTAATACATTTTACCAAGGTGCTCTTCTCTGGTCAATCGTTTATTTAAATTAATTAAAGAAAGCGATTTCTACAATTACATCCATATTAAACATTTTTTCCTTAACATAAATTGATGTCATATTGCTAACCCTCAATTTTACAAATAATAATTTAATGAGTATAAAATGAGGTTATTACCCTTCGCTATTTTAATCATTCGGGTTAAAATAGTTATAATCATATTCGAAAAGAGTGATTTTATATGTTATCACCAGATGAAATTCGTTACTCAATCAAGGTCATGCGGCAAACATTTCCCGAAGCAGGAACAACTTTGATTGCTGACACAAACTACCACTTTCTTTTGGCTACAATCTTGAGTGCACAGTCAACAGATCAATCTGTCAATGAAGTAACGCCAGCACTATTTGCTCGTTTTCCGTTGCCAGCAGATTTAGCAGGGGTTGAACCCGAGGAAGTTGAGCCTTATATCAAAAGATTAGGACTGTATCGAAATAAAGCTAAGTTCCTAGTCAAAACTTCTCAACAAATTGTTACTGACTTTAACGGTGAGGTTCCCCACACCCTCAAGGAGCTAATGACCTTATCTGGAGTCGGGAGGAAAGTTGCTGATGTTGTCCTTGCAGAATGCTTTAACATTCCAGCTTTCCCAGTTGATACCCACGTTAGTCGTGTTGCCCGCCGCCTTAGAATGGTTGAACCCAAAGCATCCGTTCTTGCAATTGAAAAGAAGTTAATGAAAACTATTCCTCCTGAACACTGGTTAGATGCTCATCATAGTATGATTTTTTGGGGTAGATATGTCTGCACGGCAAGAAATCCTAAATGTCAAACTTGTCCACTGTTATCACTCTGCGTAACAGGCCAAAATAATGTGATTTAACTTAGAAGATTATGGATAATAATAAAATGAGAGAAATAGACAGAAATCAATATATTGGAAGTGGCTTTAGTGCTTATGGCGGTGAATTAGAAGTATTATTAACCTACCAAGATGATAAGATTCAAGATTTACAAGTAATCAAACATCATGAATCTGAAATGGGTCAATGGGCTTTAGATGAACTTCCCGGTAAAATTATTGCGGCTAATAGTGCAGATGTGGATGGCATTACTGGGGCCAGTGCAACAAGCCGTGCAATTAAAGAAGCAACTAAAGATGCACTGCAACAGGCACGACAAAATTAAGTATAAATACAACAATGGAGCTGTGACATAAGTTAGGTCACTTCCATAAAATACGAACAGCGCAGTACAACAATGGCCTTCAGCGTCCGGCAATGTCGAACACTGAAGGCCTATTGTTGCTTGCGGGGGCTCGAAAACGAAGTCACGAGTGACTTCTGTCTCGCTCCCATTTTCTTTTCTTACATAAAATTAAACATTTAATCATTAGCAGCTGCTTTTCTTTCCCGTCCTAAAGCAAGCGTTATTACCCAGGAAATAATTAGGAATATCGATACGAACCAATATGGATATTGATAATTAACATCTAATAAATAGCCACTAATAAGCGGTCCAATAATATTCCCCACACTTGTCAATGACATATTTACCCCGTTCAATAATCCTTGGTTTGTCTTGCTCATCTTAGTTAACAATGTAGTAATTGTTGGGCGCAACATATCGAACGCTTCAAAAACAAACAAGGTTGCAATAATGATATGCCAATGATTGTGATCATAAATCACCATGATCGTTCCAACTAAACTAAGGAAAAAACTGTATCGCATTAGTCGAACTTCTCCCAGCCAACGAACTAGCCGATCAAAGAAAAAGACTTGCAGAATAAGCGAAATAATCCCGTTGAGGGTTAAAACAAGCGCAATTGCGTTTAAGTCAAAATTATGAACTTCATTGACATATAAACTATAGATACTTTCAAAGCCAGCTAATCCAAATGAAGCTACAAAGATCATTCCAAAGAGCGTAATTAGTATTGGAGTCATAATTTGTTTCAACTGACTCCAACCACCAGTCAATAATTCATTTTCTGGATTTTTAGTTTCACTCTTAAATAATTCATCCTCATCGTGAGGTAAAAAGCGCCAGGCAACAACCGTACTAATCAATCCCAGAATACCAGCAACCCAAAATGGGAATTTATAATTTACATGCGCTAACATTCCACCAAGACCTGGTCCTAAAATTAATCCCCCACTAAAAGCTGCTGACAACCACCCAATAACTTTGGCGCGATCTTTTTCACTAGTAATGTCTGCCGCTAATGCCATTGATGTTGGCACAAACATAGCTGCTGATAATCCATCTACTGCCCGCGATAAGTCAAATAACCATAAATGCTGTGCTAAGGCAAAAACAAATTCAGCAATCGCAAATATCAGCAATCCCCATACTAACATTGGTTTTCGTCCAACTTTGTCTGAAATCCGACCAACAATGGGTGAAGCAATAAATTGCACAAACGCAAATAGGGAAGACATCACTCCCATGTCAAAGGCAGTAAAGTGATATTCATTTTTAATGAACGGTTCAACTGGGAAGATGAGACTCATTCCGAGACAAATCAAAAACTCACAAAAAAGAACTACAAAGATTATACGCTTTACTTCTTTTGTCATGATATATTTCCTTTCTATATTTTTACAGAATAAAAGTGGTGCCACCAAATTTATCTGATGACGCCACTTTTATTTGTTAAGTATAGAAGCAACTCTACCATGCATAATTTTTTTATGCTAGTCTATTTTCTTTATTTAAATTTTCCTTAATCTTTTGCTTGTAAACTTTCCTGATATTTTTCCTTAATGAAATCGGCTGATGTTTGCAGCTTTTGCAGTTCTTCTTCTGTCAAGTCAAGTTGTGCTTGCTCTACAACTCCATCACGACCAACGACCGCTGGGTAAGACAAGTAGACTCCGTATTCTTCACGGAAGTTCGATACCGGTAATTCAGTCAACGAATCGGATAAAATTGCATTGACAAGCTTAACAGCTGCCGTTGCAACCCCATAATTAGTATACTTTTTCCCTTGAAAGACAGTCCAGCCACCCATCTTAGCTTCCTTATCAAGCTCTTCTAAGTCTAATCCGCGCTTATCTGCTAATTCAGTTAAAGGACGGCCAAGAACGCGAACAGTGGACCATGCTGTAAATTGTGAATTACCATGCTCTCCAAGATTATAACCATCTACAGAACGCGGATCTAAGTTAAGCCGTTCAGCCACTGCCCGCTTCATTCGTGCAGAGTCAAGCAGGGTCCCAGTTCCTAATACATGGTTCTTCGGAAGACCAGTTATTTTTTGATAGAGCGAGGTAATAACATCAACCGGGTTAGTAATAGCCACAATCTTACCGTTAAAGCCACTTTCCTTAATCTTTTGTGCAACCTCTTTTACTGCTTGGCGGGTAAATGGAAGTTCCGCAAAACGATCAGCATTAGGATTATCTTGAAGTTTGATATTTCCTAACGCGGATACAATTACATCCGCATCCTTCAACGCACTGTAATCATTAACAGTAATATTGGTATGGAAAGGCAAATTAGCCATCGCATCTTCAAAATCAAGTGCATCTGCCTTAACCTTTGCTTCGTTTTTGTCGATCAGAACTAGGTCATCTGCAAAACCCATTGCCACAATATAGTGGGCAACTGTTGACCCCACATTACCCATTCCGATAACTCCAACTTTTCGTGTCATTACTAAGACCCCTTTCAATTCCTTTTTAATTATTTTGTAATCATAACATAATTATTTTTTAATTACTATAGATAGGCAAAATAAAAGAGGTTGGGAGAAAATTTTGTTTTCTCTCAGCCTCGTTTTTTATACGAATATTGTTACGATATTGTGGAAATTATTTCCTGCTTCCCCTAATTACTTATTTTCTATCTCTACCACGGAAAACAAGTTAAGAATGTTGCAAAACTAAAGAAAATCCCAGGAAAGTTTGCCCAAAATACTGGCCAATCACGGTTTGTTTTGAAATACGCGTATATACTCCATAGTGTACAATTTATTCCAGCAACAAATGGCTGTAACGGTGCAGCATAATGACCATGTAAATTATTATAAATCTGAGCAATATACGAAATATACATTAAAACAGCAATAACACTAGCTATTCTTCCTAACCAAATAATGAATTTTTTCTCATCCATTTAACGCATCCCCACTAAAATTATTCGGTTGCCGCCTTCAACGCTAACGCAAAATCACCAATTGTTGCTGAACCATTATTCTGAGCTAATGGCATCGTAATGTATTCGTCAACATTGCCAACATTAACGTAATCATTAAGTAACTTCTTAAATTCACGGCGTACTTTCTTTAAAAACTCTTCACTAACTACTCCTCCCCCAAAAACTATCTGTCCGGGACGGAACATTAAAGTAGCATCAAGAGCAGCTTGTGCAACATAGTAAGCCATAATATCCCAAACATGATCAGTTAATGGAACATCGCGCCCGCTCTTACCTAATCGCGCTTCAAATGTCGGTCCACTTACAAGACCTTCAAGACAATCGCCATGGTATGGACAAATTCCTTTAAAATCAAGATCATCAGGATGCCGCTTTAACCGAATATGCCCCATTTCTGGGTGGCCTAATTCGCCAACAAATTTACCATCAATTACACAGCCAGCACCAACACCTGTACCTATTGTGTAGTAAACCAAGGAATGGATCCGTTTATTAAATAAGGTTGATAAAACATATTCTCCGTATGCTGATCCGTTTACATCAGTAGTCCAAGCAATCGGAACGTCAAAGGCCTTCTTTAAGGTTCCAACAAAGTCAACATCTTGCCACCCTTTCTTCGGGGTATTGGTAATAAAGCCATATTTTGGTGAACTGCGGCGAATTTCAATCGGACCAAATGAAGCCACCCCAATTGCACTTAGATCATCAAATTGCTTAAAGAAATCAATGCAGTTTTGCAACGTCTCTTTAGGAGTAGTGGTTGGAATATGGATCGATTTCTTAATTTGATAATTGATATTTCCAACCGCACATACAAATTTAGTTCCACCCGCTTCAATGCTTCCTAACAGCATATAAGTCACCTCATTTTTACTAACCATTTACATCACCATTATATTTTCAACGCTTTCATGGTATCGCTTTCATCCATTTATGTCAACCGGTTGACATAAATGGATGAAAAAAGAGCAGCATTAAGCTGTTACCCCCGTAATTAGTTTCACTGGTAATTGAATAGAATCTTCAATTACTTCTCCCTTAATTTGCTGTTCAAGTAGCTCAACTGCTACCTTAGCCATTAAATTAATTGGTTGCTGAATTGTTGTTAATTCCGGAAAAAGAACCCTGGTGATATCAGCACCATCAAAGCCAATTATCTTTAAATCTTCTGGAATCTTACGCCCATACTTTTGGGCTACCTGCATAATCAATGCCGCATTAGTATCATTATCAGCAAAAATTCCATCAACTTCTGGATGTTCACTAAATATTTGTTCAAATACTTTCTTTTTCTCTTCAACTGGCCGATCAAAATCAACCGCATAGGTAATCGCTGGCAGTCCCTTTTCCTTCATTACATCTTCATATCCCCGGCGCCTTTGACCATTTGTTGATTCTTCATGAGGAGGATAATTAGTATGGATAATATGGCGACAACCAATTTCTACCAAACGCTCCGTTGCTAAGCGTCCTCCTTCATAATTATTTACACCCACCATTGGAATATGAGAGCTTACTAACCGTTCAATTGATACAATTGGTAAATTCTTTTCCTTATATTGGACGTCTTGATCATTATGAGCCCCGATTATTAACCCATCAATCTGATGGTTGAGCAATAGTTGCATATACTCTTGTTCTTTTTGCGGGTTATTTTGACTATTTCCCATTAAAACTTTATAGCCAGCCTGATATAGTTCTGTATCTAAAGCTGCCTCCAGTTGACCAAAGAAAGGATTGTTGACCGTGGGAAAAACTAGCCCTACTAAATTAGTTTTTTGTTTAAAAAGCTGACGGGCAATAACATTGGGACGATATTCTAACTCTTTCATCGCGTTCTGAACTTTTTTAATTGTTTCTCCACTTAAATAGCCCCGCTTATTTAACACCCGCGAGACAGTTGTTTTAGATACGCCGGCTTTTTTAGCAACATCCTCAAGTTTTACTGGTTTATTCATTAATTTTCGATCCTTACTATCTTTAATAAATACTATTATAATCTCATGTAAAACGATTGATGACTTAAATAAAGCAAAATTTAAATTAAAAAATGCGTTGACAAAAATTAGAGAATCATTATAATAAAACACATAATAATTAATTGAACGTTAAAACATATCGAAAAGCAGAGTAAGTAGCGAGGCTTTCAAGAGAGCTTCTGGGTGGTGTGAAGAAGCAAGCGTAACTACTGAAGATGGGCTTGGAATGGTATCGATGATTGTTAGTCGATAACGGGTTAGCACACGTTATTAGTGCTAGGTAATTCTAATTATTTTATTAGAGTAACCTACTGAGGCTGGGTCTGTGAAGATTCAGCAAATAAAGGTGGTAACGCGAAGCACTCGTCCTTTGAATAAAGGGACGAGTGCTTTTTTATTTACTAGCAAGTTAACGTTTTAATTAACCAACGAAAATATTTAATTGATTGAAAGGGAGTTTTTACTATGAAGAGAAAGAAAAGAAGAAATATCATTATTTGGTCAGTAGTTGCACTTATCGTTGTTATTGCCGGATACTTTAGTTTTATCCGTCCGCAACAACAAGCAAAACGGACTGTTACTGTCGGGATTATGGCTGGTTCAAAACAAGACGATGAAATTTGGAATTCAGTAAGCAAAACCGCTAAAGATAAGTACAACGTTACTTTAAAATTCAAACGATTCACTGATTACAACCAACCAAACAAGGCTTTGGAAAATGGCGATGTTGACTTAAACGCCTTCCAACACAAGTTATTCTTACAAACTTGGAATAAAGCCCATAAAACTGATCTTGTTTCTTTAGGTGATACATTTATTACTCCAATCCGGTTATACTCCAAGCAATACAAGAGTGTAAAGGAAATTCCTAATGGTGGAACGATCGCAGTGCCAAATGATGCTTCAAACGAATCACGGGCATTATTCGCATTAAAGAATGCTGGTTTGATTGACCTAAAGAAGGGTACAAAGCTCGCAACCGTAAGTTCAATTTCTAAGAACCCACGCGATCTTAAGATTAAAGAATTAGCCGCTGATCAAACAGCCCGGTCGCTAGATAACGTTGATGCCGCAGTAGTTAACACTAACTATGCGCAAGCTGCTGGTCTTAATTACAAGAGTGCTATTTTCGTTGAACCAGTTAACAAGGATTCAAAGCAATGGGTCAACATCATTGCTGTTAAAGACAGTGAAAAGAACAACAAGATTTACAAAGATGTTGTACGTGCTTACCAAACTGAAAAAACTAAACGAGAAATTAAGAAACTATACGGAACTGCAGAAATTCCTGCTTGGGACCTCAACTTCAATAAATAAAGGAGGATTAATATGGCGAACCCGATCATTGACTTAGACAACATTAGCGTAACTTTTAAGCAGCGAAAACAGGTTGTTCATGCCGTTAAGGATGTTACCTTAAAAGTAGAAAAGGGCGATATTTATGGGATTGTTGGTTATTCTGGAGCTGGTAAATCAACATTAGTTCGAACCATCAACCTCCTCCAACTTCCTACTGCTGGATCAGTAACAGTTAATGGCACTGTTTTTTTCAAAGACCATCAACAGCAAATTAGCAATAAAGAGTTACAAGAAAAGCGCCGAAAAATTGGAATGATTTTTCAACACTTCAATTTATTAAATGAAACTTCAGTAATTGAAAATGTCCTTTTCGCCCTTAAACATACTGACCTGGATGATGACGCAAAGGAGAAGAAGGCGCTTGAACTTTTAGACTTAGTTGGCTTAAAGGATAAGGCTGAATTCTACCCTGTTCAATTATCTGGTGGTGAACAGCAACGAGTTTCCATTGCCCGGGCATTAGCTAATGATCCTGAAATTCTAATCTCTGATGAGGCTACTTCGGCTCTTGACCCCCAAAACACTAATCAGATTTTGGACCTTCTTAAACGGCTCAATGATAAATTGGATTTAACGATTGTCCTTATTACTCATGAAATGGACGCTGTTAAACGGGTAGCGAATAAGATTGCTGTCATGGAATATGGACAAATCATTGAGCGCGGCACCTTACAGAAGGTGTTCCTCCAACCACAACAGGACTTAACTCGTCAATTTGTGGGAGGTTCCTTAGCCGCAGTCGATACCCTTAAAGCATTTGACCTTGGCCACCTTGACGATGATGAAGAGTTGCTGCAATTGGTCTACGATGCAAATAATGTGACTAAATCAATCATTATCGAGTTATATAAGAAGCTGCAAGTTGAAGCAAGTATGCTTTATGGAAACATTGAAGTCTTGGCCGGTTCACCAGTCGGTACCCTGTTTGTGGTTATCAAGGGCGATGCTGATAAGCGTCAACAAGCTATTGACTTCTTAAAAGAAAACGATGTTACTGTCACAAAGATTGATGATCGGAGGATTTGGAATGAATAATCTTATACCAAATGTAATTCAACTTGGTTGGGGTGGTGACAACGGTTGGGGCACTTCAATCGTGCAAACTATCTACATGACTTTCTGGCCTGCTATCTTCGGCGGAATTTTAGGATTAATCTTCGGAGTTGCGCTTGTGGTTACTGAGCCCGGTGGAATTTTAGAAAATCGAATTGTTTTTAGTATCGTTGATAAAGTCGTATCTGTTTTCCGGGCAATTCCATTTATCATTTTGTTGGCCTTCATTGCCCCCTTCACCCAATTGATTGTTGGAACACAGATTGGAACAACCGCCGCATTAGTGCCACTTTCATTAGGTGTATTTGCTTTCTATGCTCGTCAAGTTCAAGTTGCGCTTGAAAGTGTTGACCACGGTAAAATTGAAGCTGCCCAAGCTATTGGGGCTACTAACCGGGATATCATTATTGACGTTTACCTCCGCGAAGCTCGTTCTGAACTTGTCCGTGTCTCCACCGTTACATTAATTAGTTTAGTTAGCCTTACTGCAATGGCCGGTGCAATTGGTGCTGGTGGTTTAGGTAATACTGCTATTTCATACGGTTACGACCGCTTTAACAACGACGTAACCCTTGTCGCCACGATTCTTGTTCTTTTATTTGTTTTAATCATTCAAGTAGTTGGCGATATTTTAGCCAAGAAACTTAACCACCAAGACCGTTAACATATAGGAGGGATTATTATGGAAGTCAGTGAAAAAGTCAAAGTACTGCAAGATTTAATAAAAATCCATTCTGTTAATGGAAATGAAGTTGAGGTAGCCCATTACTTACAAAAACTTTTAGCAAGTCACGGAATTGATTCAAAAGTTGATGAATTTGGTGACCGTCGTGCAAATTTGATCGCGGAAATCGGAACTGGTGAAAGCAAAAAGATTCTTGGACTTACTGGGCACCAAGACACCGTGGCAGTACCTAATCCAGATCGCTGGCAACATGATCCCTTTGGCGGCGAGATTAACGGTGATTATGTTTTCGGTCGGGGAGCAGCTGACATGAAAAGCGGTCTGGCTGCTCAAGCCATCGTCTTAATCGAATTAAAAGAAGCTGGTCAACTGCCATCAGGAACAGTTAGATTTATTGCTACCGCCGGAGAAGAACTTGGTACTCCTGGTGCCTATCGATTACAAAAACAAGGGGTTGCCGATGATCTTGATGCATTAGTAGTTGGTGAACCAACTGGCGGAAACGTTATTTTTGCTCACTCAGGAAGTATGAACTATCGCGTTACTAGCTATGGAAAGTCTTGTCATAGTTCACATCCGCAAAACGGTATTAATGCAATTGAAGGGTTGCTAAAGTTTATCGAAGAAGAAAAACACCTTTTTGATAATAGCAAGGATGATCAGTATCTCGGTAAAGTGCAGCATAGCATTACAGTTATTGACGGTGGGTCACAAGTTAATACCATCCCCGACAGCGCTAGTTTACATGGAAATATTCGTCCCACGGCAGCATTTAATAATATTAAAGTTGCAGATCGATTAAACGATGCGCTTGAATACATTAATCACACAACGCCCTTCCAATTAGAACTAAAAATTATTCAAGATTTCTATCCCATTGCAACAGAACCTAATAATGATTTTGTCCAAATCGCCCTCAATGCTGCTCAGCGCAATTATCCAGATGATATCAAACTCGATATTATCAATGGTGCAACAGATGCGAGTGTATTTACATTAAATCGGCCAGATCTTCCGGTTGTAATTTTAGGTTGTGATGATTGGAATGCGGCTCATCAAAATGATGAATATACAACAATTTCTAGTTACGTCGCTACAATTAAAGCTTATAAGCAAATTATTCGTGATTTCTTCAAAGAATAAGCAAGATGTTTAAATGAATACTCTAATTAGTAAAATAAGAGATGCTTTTTAATCAATTATAGCCAACTAATGTTATAATGTAGTTGATGAAAGCGATGTCAATTTTATTAAGAAAGGGTGTTTACCATGATGTCATTATTGAGTAACGTAATCGCTGTTGTAAGTTTTTCCGCAATTTTATTAGCTTCAATTATAAGTTTATTTGTGGGTGGTAAACACCAACATAGATTTTATTAAAAAGCTCATAGAAAATAAGAGTGAACAATACTTATCTCTCGCAGACTGTTATTGTTCACTCTCTTTTTATGCTAATATAGGGAAAACACCGTATTGGAGGCAGTATTTGTGAAAAATGAAAATACCTTATATCACAAACGGGCACGGGACATTTTAGGAAAACCATTCACCTCCATTGTTTCGCGTTACCTTGGCGTTAGCATTGCTATTGGGATAGTAACTGGTCTTGTAATTGGAGTCTTTCGTTGGATTATCGATCATACGCTGACTTTACTTACTATTATCTATCCTTTTATGGGAAAACATCCCTTAGTTTTGATTCCTTATGTATTAGGTACATTTATCGTTGCATGGTTAATTGGAAAAATTGTAAAACCCTATGAAGAGGACGTTGTTCGTTCCGGGGTTACACAATTAAAAGCTGTTTTGCTAGGAAGACACCGGATCCATTGGTGGCCTGTATTATGGCGAAAGTTTGTCGCTAGTTTGCTCACTATCTGTCCTGGACTTTTCTTAGGACGTGAAGGACCAAGTATCCAAATTGGTGCTTGTATTGGAGCTTGCTTTAACGAAAAATTTTTTCACCTCACAGATAAAGATAAATATTTATTAATGGAATGTGGAGTTGCTGCTGGGTTATCTGCTGCTTTCAGCGCTCCTTTAGCAGGAACAATGTTTTTACTAGAAGAAATGACGCATAATTTCAATTCCCGAATTTGGATTCCCGCTTTAACTTCTTCCATTGTTTCTGCATTTATTACTTTTTTGTTTTTTGGCATTAAGCCCTGCTTATATATTCCAATCACAACCAAATTGCCTGTTGCATCTTATCCATGGTTAATCATTGCGGGGGTTGTTATTGGTTTCTTAGCATACTGTTTTCAATTTGCTGCCCTCAACCTCACCTGGTGGTACAGCAAAATCACCTTTATCCCCAAAGAATTCCATAGCATTATTCCACTATTATTAGTTATTCCTGTTGGGTTATGGAATCCTTATATTCTTGGTGGTAGTCACGATTTTATTAAATATGTCACCAATATGTCACTTTCAACGAATTGGAAAGCAATGGTCGCAATTTTATTAATTTATTTTATCCTTCGTTTTGGTGGCACAATGATTGCGTATGGTGCTACAGTTCCAGGTGGTATTTTCATGCCATTATTCGTTTTAGGAACCGTTGTTGGCGCATTGACTGGAACCATTCTTATCCATATGGGAATAATCCCAGCTAGTTGTTATGTCAACGTCATTATAATTTCAATGGCCGCATATTTTGGCGGGGCAGAAGGATTACCATTTACAGCAATTTTATTAGTAACTGAAATGGTTGGTTCAGTTGAACAAATTTTACCAATGACCTTAATTACCTTAGTCGCCTATTATGTTAATCGCTTATTAGGTGGTCGCCCTTCACTTTATGACGCAATGTTAGAAGAAAAATAAATAATTTAAAACCAACATCGGGAGCGAGACAGAAGTCACTTGTGACTTCATTTTTCGACGTGAAGCTAGCCTCTGGGAGTCCCCGCAAGCAACAATGGCCTCTAACGTTCGGTTCTGCCGGACATTAGAGGCCATTGTTGTACTGCGTATTTGCTTTTTATGAAAGTAACTTAACTTATGTCACAGTTCCGATTTTTAGTTATTTATCAAACAAACTTAGATATTCTCCATAGCCTTTTTCTTGCAATTTATCAACCGGAATAAACCGCAAAGCTGCTGAATTGATGCAATAGCGCAATCCTCCACGATCAGTTGGACCGTCAGTAAAGACATGCCCTAGATGTGAATCAGCTTCCTTACTTCTTACCTCGGTTCGCTCCATTCCAAATGATTGATCACGTTTTTCGGTAAGGACACGCTTCTTAATCGGCTTAGTAAATGCTGGCCACCCACATCCTGCATCGTATTTATCTAATGATGAGAATAATGGTTCCCCACTAACAACGTCAACATAAATACCCGGTTCATCAAATCGATCATATTTACCACTATATGGTTTTTCAGTAACTCCCATTTGAGTCACAGCATATTGCATTGGCGTTAATTTCTTTAATTCATTTTTATCCATTCAGCATCCTCCTCGTTTTCGTTACCTATTTTGATTATACGAATTCTCAGGGAATACTACTAATTTCCTGCTCAGTTATTTAATACTCCTTTCCACCGATGCAACAACATCCACGAAATCAATTGAACAATTCCGGCACAAACTAATGTCAAAGCCATTGTTAAAATTGTTCCCCACAAAATCGGCACGACCTGTTGCCCCTGCAATCCTTCAAACAATAATTGACCAAGCCCACCAGCATTGATCGTTGCCGCAATAGTTGCCATTGCCATTGTCGAAGCTAGTGCCACTTGGATTCCACTAAAAATTGCCGGTAATGCTAGCGGCAATTGAATTTGGCGAAAAACCTGTCGAGATGTCATCCCCATCCCCACACCAACTTCGATTAATTGTGGATCAACTCCACGGATTCCCGTAATGAAGGAACGCAATAGGACATATTCAGAGTAGATCGTTAAAACAATAATCGCGGTCTTCATTCCTAATCCAGAAATCGGTAAGAGTAAGGCAAAAAATGCAAAACTTGGAATTGAATATAAGAGCGAAAAGAAATAGATCAAACTGTTAAGCCATTTTTCACGCCGTAAGAATAATAAGATTATTACAACCGCAATCACTAAGGCAATTACTAATGAAGAAAGAACCATTGTTGCATGTTGCTGCACATCATCAAGCATTATCGGCCAATTCTCATTCCAATACTCAATCATATTGTTGCCTCCACAAATCTTGATTTTGGCGAATCGTTCCTAAAAGCTGCTCAACAAATTCCATTGCTGGATGGCGCACAATTTCTTCTGGCGTAGCAAACTGAACGATGCGTCCTTCATGCATGATCATCACTCGCTGGCCTAAAAATAAAGCTTCGTTAATATCATGGGTTACAAACATAAAAGTCTTTTCTGCCAACGATTCATGAATCTTTTTTACTTCTCGTTGCAATTCCATCCTTGTTAAGGCATCCAGTGCGCCAAAAGGTTCATCAAATAATACATACGGTGGATTAGTCGCTAAAGCTCTTGCCACTCCTACGCGTTGTTGTTGGCCCCCAGATAATTGTTGAGGATAGCGATTCATATATTCAGCGGGATTTAGTTGAACAAGACTTAGTAGTTCTTTAACACGATTATTAATCTCTTTCTTATCCCAATGCAGCATTTTGGGCACAACTGCAATATTTTGTCCAATTGTCATATGAGGAAATAATCCGATCTGTTGGACAACATATCCCATGTGCCGGCGCAATTTTACTAGATCGAGTTCCCGAAGCTTTTGTCCATCAATTAAGATTTCACCAGCACTTGGCGCTATCAACCCATTAATCATTTTCAAGGTAGTAGTTTTCCCTGAACCAGATGAGCCAAGAATCGTTATAAATTCGCCCTTGTTGACTGTAAAATTGAGATCAGGAATCACCGTTTGATCGTTAAAACGCTTCTCAACATGTTTAAATTGAATAATTGGTTCTGTCATGCTTTTGTACCTTTCTAATTAAAAAATCAAAGCTAATCATTGCCAGCAAGGATAAAATAGCAACGCTTACTGCGCCAATCACTACATAACTCATATCGTATAAGCCTAAGCCAGTAAATATTAGGGTCCCCAATCCACCAGCACCAATATAAGTAGCTAAGGTTGCACTAGCAATGATCTCAACCAATGCTAGTTTTATTCCGTTTAAAATATAGGGCAACGCCAGGGGAATTTCTATTTGCCGACGTAATCGGCGCTGATCCATCCCTAGGGCTATCCCAACTTCCTTATATAGTGGACTCACTTCATTAAAGCCGAGAATTGTATTGATTAGCAACGGCGGAAGCGCTAAAACAATTAAAGCAATTAACGCAGGGACAACCCCCGTTCCAATAAATGGAATTAATAGAAACAGCAATGCCAAACTAGGAATGATTCGTAACAATTGCGCAAACATCACACAAAATTGAGCAACTGGTTTTATTCGCGAACCAATATATCCTAATGGCAATGCAATGATCATTGAAATCACTAGCGTTACAACAGTCAGAATTATATGCTGACCAACATATTGCCAATATTGTCCGCTATTCGTTTGAAAATATTGAATTATTTGGTCTAGCAAGCTACCACTCTCCTCATCTTTTGCCTATAACGAAGGAGCAAATATCTAGCAAGAAAAACTAGCTATCTGCCCCCTTGGCACTTATTTCATATTTTGATTATACCAATTTTTAGCAACGGTCTTATAATTTTGCCCGTCGACATTAACTTTTTTGTTTAGATCTGTTAATTGCTTAGTTGTTAACTTCGCATCAACTTTATTTAAGGCTTGCTCCATTTTTGGATGACTTTTGGCAGCTTTTTTATTTACTACTGGCACTAAATTATATGGTGGCCAAATATTCTTATTATCCTTTAGTAAAGTAAACTTACTAGTTGCTAATTGACCATCAGTTGTTGAAACTGGAGCTGCTTGTGCTTTCCCTTGTTCCATAATCTTGTAGAGTAAATTTACGTCATAGTCCTTAATTGACTTAAAATCAAATTTACCATAAACCTTATTCATTTCTGGAAGGGCATCAGCACGTTTTTCGAACTCACCCTGTGAAGCAAAGTTAATCTTCTTTGCATTCTTTTGTAGTTCACTTAAATTAGTAATGTGGTACTTCTTTGCGTCCTTAGTTGGCATTGCAACACCTTGGCGATTATCACCTGGTGCATATTTAAATGTTGTTAAGCCGTCTTTTTGAATACCATCGTGTGCTAATTTAGCCATTTGACTAGCACTCTTGCCAGTTCCCTTCTTTTTAAGGTATGCCTCTACAATCGTTCCCGTATAATCAGGATAAACATCAACTTCGCCTTTTTGTGTTGCACTAAAAATCACATTATTTGAAATGTTGGGTTTCCGAGTAACCTTATAACCCTCATGCTCAAGTGCAAGCGCGTAAATTTCACTAACAGTCTTACTTTCTGAAACATTTTTTGAACCCACAATAATTGGTTTATTGCTGGCAGCACTTGCTACTGCCGGCGTAATAGTCCCTGCTAGTAGGCTAGTAATGCTTAATAATGACAGAACAACGATTTTCTTAAATTTCATTTATTTTCTCCTAACTTGTAACTAAAAAAGTTTCAATCAATAAACTAATACTATATCTAAGAAAAATAATTGTCAAGGTAATAGCGAATTTAATCTCTTGACATCATGTAACTTTATAAATTACAATTAGCATTAAAGGAATGATAATATGAAAATTTCAACCCGTTTTAGTGATAGCATCCATATTCTTGCTTTCATTAATATTTATCAAGGAACTATTCCATTAACAAGTAATAATATTGCTAGCAGCATTGAAACTTCGCCAGTTGTTGTCCGACGTTTGATGAGCGCGCTCAATAAAGCTGGATTAATCAATACCGTCCATGGTGCAGCTGATCCAGCGCTTACAAAATCACCCGAAAACATCTCACTCTATGACATTTTTCTTGCGATCGAAGGGGATGCGCATCTATTTACAATTGATGAACGAACAAATCCCCAATGCATCGTTGGCGGGAATATTCAAGAGACGCTTGACGGCTTTTACCAACAAGCGGAAACAGCCGCGAAAGCCAAACTTGCGAGAACCAGTTTACAAGATGTCATCGACACTATTCGCGTTAAACAAGCAATGAAAGATGCCGAAAAAGAAAGAAGGAACTAATAATGAAGTATATGGTTACTGGTGCAACCGGGCACCTTGGTCAACACGTTGTTAAGCAATTAAGCAAACTTACATCCCCAGACAACATCCGCGTCGGCGTTCACAATCCTGCCAAAGCTTCCCAATTCAAAGATGCTGGATATGAAATTGCCGCAATTGACTATCATGACGTTGCTAAAATGACGGCAGCCTTTAGCGGAATCGATGTTGTTATCTACATTCCAAGCATCACCTACTTAGTTAAGGATCGAATTGACGAATTTGAGAATTCATTAACCGCAATGTTTAAGGCTGCCGTTCATAATTTAGTCGATGTTAGTTTTATTGCAGATCAATATAACAATCCTTTCCAAATGGCTGGTTACTACGCATACTTACCTGCCCGGCTTGCCAGTTCCGGCCTTAAATACGCTGTTGTTAAGAATTCATTGTATGCTGACCCACTCGTCCCTTACCTTCCAGAATTAATTGAACGCCACAATATCATTTACCCGGTTGGTGACCAGGCAATGAGTTTTATTTCCCGCCAAGATAGTGCTGAAGCCATCGCCAATGTAGCAGTTAAACCATACTTGCGAGACAAGGGACAAAATTATCTCCTTACCATGAGCAAAAATTATACAATGCCAGAACTTAGTTATATTATGACTAATGTTACAGGTGAAGAGATTGGTTATAACCCCGTTACCGTAAAAAAATTTGCTGAAATTTACGCGGCTGAGGGTGACGGAAACGAACTCGCTTCGATGTACCAAGCAGCTGCAATGGGCTTGATGGACCAAGTTACTGACGACTTTGCGCATATCACTGGACATCAACCAACAGATATGAAAGAATTCCTTATAAAAAACTACTAAGCGCTTAAGTAAATTTTGAAAGGGTGTCTTTTCTATGTTTACTCTTCCCCTTGGTATTGGACAAATTCATGCAATGCACGAGTTATTTAAAACAAACCCGCGTCTTGCTGACCTTGTCCTTCTTTTGATTATGGGAATTGCTATTTATTATAAATTTCATCGTTAATATAGGTAAAAGAGGATGGAAAATCAGAATTTTTCCATCCTCTTTTATCAATATGCAGAAAATAATTCTCTTAAAAAACTATTACCAACTGGCAACTTATCTTCTAAGTCATAATTATCAAGAATCGTTGCCCCAATATCGCTAAAACTTCTGCCACCGAGCGAAATATTTGGTTTTATCTGTGGTGATGTTACAAGTAACGGCACATATTCACGAGTATGTTTTTCGCCAGGATAAGTAGGGTCATTCCCAAAGTTCCCTGTCACAATCAGCAAATCATCATCTTGTAGTTTATCGATAATTTTTGTAAGTTCGTGGTCAATTCGCATCAATTCCGTTCCAAAGCCTTCAGGATTACGCGCTTTACCAAATTGCTCTATCTCCCCCACTTCTGCTATACAAACACCCGTAAACTTTTTCTCGATCAGTTCTTTCAACTGAACAAAGCTCTCTTGATTATTCCCGGTTATTTCATTATGGTCCAAACCAAAGAACTGGGTACTTTTCCCGATTAACTTCACAGCATAACCCTCTTCCAAGAGACAATCAATAACCGTTGGACTTGCTGGAGCTAAAGGAAATTTATAAAGTTCTTGGGGATAAAAATTAGCCGCCTGGTTCCCGCTAAAAAGAAGACCATTCACATTTTCGATAGTATATGGGGAATTATCCAACATTTTTCGCAAAATCTGACAATCTTCTTTTAATTCGCCAACCGAAATAGTCTGTTCATGCGCAATTAACCAAACACTCGAAGAACTAGCCGTCGCTACTAGCAGACCACCTGTTGTCAATTGTTCAAGGCCATAATCTTTCAACGCAGTCCGGATATTCATTAAGGAATTGCTTAAAAGAGGGCGCTTTGCTTTTCGCGCAAAATTAATCGCTATTTCCAACGGCACACCATCAATAAAAACGTCAGGTTCAGCGGTCGTTGCCAAGCCCATCATCTCCCACTGGCTCTCCCGATCACTCAGGCCCGTTGAAATTGAACTCATTTGACCATAAGCAGCGTGAAGATTTTCAAGCGAAGGCATCCCCATAATCGGGTGCAAGTTGCCAAGACCCATTTTCTGAAAAGTCGGTAGTTGTAGCCGTACGCGAAAATGTTCCCCAAGGTGTCCTAGCGTATCAGCCCCTAAACTCTCAAACTGATTGGCATCAGCCGTTGCTCCAATCCCTAATGAATCAATTATCACTACAAAAATACGTTGATAAGATTGTCCATTTTGCATTCTTTTTCACCAATTTCCTTAATATTTCTAATTTTTTATTATATCATTGCATAAAAATCCTATAATTAAATTGTAGAAAGTATGAGGACTAAGCGGGGGTATTATGAAAAAACTATCTAATAAACAAAAATTAATCATTATCCTAGTAATTGCAGCAATCGCAGTCGTGCTCCAATTTGGATTTCATTTACAACTTTTTGCTCAAATTCTAGTTACTGTCGTCGGCGCAATTGTTGCTTTTTCAATGTTTATTGGCATGATAAAAACTATTCGTAGTGGTAAATATGGCGTTGATCTGCTTGCCATTATGGCTGTCGTCGCAACGCTAGCCGTTAGCGAATATTGGGCAGCGATGGTTATTCTTGTAATGTTAACCGGAGGAGATGCCTTAGAAGATTATGCTGCCAAAAAAGCAAGCACCGAATTAAAAGCATTACTTAATAATTCACCACAAACGGCGCATTTAATCACCAATGGCAAAACTAGCGACATCCCAGTTAACGATGTCAAAGTTGGCGACCAGCTTATCGTTAAGCCTGGAGAATTAGTACCAGTCGATGGAATTATTAAAAATGGTGAGGGATTGTTCGACGAATCGTCATTAACTGGTGAATCACGGCCAGTTTCAAAAACAGCTGGTGACGAAGTGATGTCAGGATCAGTTAATGGTGATAATGCCATTACTTTACAGGTCACCAAGCTAGCCAAAGATAGTCAATATCAGCAACTCGTTAAATTGGTTAAGGAGGCTGAATCAACTCCTGCCCACTTTGTTCGATTAGCCGACCGATATGCTGTTCCATTTACGATTATTGCCATTATTATCTCTTCACTCGCATGGGTGCTTTCTGGCCGTCCCGAACGATTTGCGGAAGTTCTCGTTGTTGCTTCACCATGTCCATTAATCCTCGCAGCTCCAGTGGCAATGGTTTCTGGAATGAGCCGAGCTTCACGAAATGGAATTGTTGTCAAAACAGGGAGTGTACTGGAAAAACTAGCAGTTGCTAAAACTGGTGCATTTGATAAAACAGGAACTATTACAAGTGGTCAATTGACCGTTGATAAAATCCTCCCTACAGGAAAAATCGACTCAACTCAGCTCCTCCATTACGCAGCAAGTGCTGAACAACAATCATCACATATCCTAGCACGCTCACTGATTTCTTATGCCACTGCGTATAATATTTCCTTATCACCTGTCGATCAACTTACAGAAATAACCGGTAAAGGAATTTTAGCAACTGTTGATGGACGGGAAGTTAAAGTAGGAAAATTAAAATTCGTATCATCAGAAAATCTTAACCAGATGTTAGCATCAACGGCTATTTATGTGAGCGTCGATGGGCAATACTATGGTGCAATTACTTTTACCGATCATATTCGTCCTGAAGCAAAGCAAACAATGAACCGGTTAAAAAAGCTTGGGGTTACCAATCTATTAATGTTAACGGGAGACCAAGCTGTTATTGCAGATAAAGTTGCCCAACAAGTAGGGATCACGCAGGTTAAAGCCGACCTTCTTCCCCAAGATAAAATCAATGCACTTAAAGTCATTCCAACAAATGAACATCCTGTTTTCATGGTTGGCGACGGCGTAAACGACGCACCTTCTCTTGTGACAGCTGATGTTGGAATTGCGATGGGAGCTCATGGATCAACTGCTGCTAGTGAATCAGCTGCCGTTGTTATCCTAAAAGATGACCTTTCGCGAGTCGCAAAAGCCGTTAGCATTTCTCAGGAAACTCTGCGGATTGCAAAACAGGCGGTCCTAATCGGAATTGCAATCTGTACTATCCTAATGCTTATTGCTAGCACCGGAATCATTCCGGCCTTTTTCGGCGCCATGTTACAGGAAATAATTGATACTGTCTCTATCCTATGGGCACTAAAAGCACGGAAAATGACAGACTAAATAGAATAGCGAGGCTGAGAGAAATTTACTTCTTTCAGTCTCGCCATTTTTATTTATTATTAGCATATAGTTTTTGGACTGCTTGCACATCATCTGGTTGAATCGTATAGAATGATCCAGCAGGTTGCATTACCGAAACGGCATTGGTATGATCGAGTCCAATCGCATGCCCCAGTTCGTGCTCGGCTGTATTAACAATTCGTTCCTGACTATAGCCATAACTTGGGTCAGTTAAATAATATGTATTTAAGTACACCGTTGCATGCATAAATCTCCTTGTCAACGAATTCGAGGACGTCTTCGTTAACCCAGCAGCATTTGAATCAGAACGGTTCATTGTTGTAACAACGATATCTGCTTTACTTTGATTATTTACCGGTTTGAATGTAAATGCCCCAGTTTGATTCCAGTTTTGAATTGCAGTATTAGTAGCTGCGTCAAGTTGAGCATTATTTGTATTTACATAGACCGTTGCTTGATTAGTCGCCCATCGTCCAGTAGATGGAATTGAAGTTTGTGTACTTGTTTGTTGTTCTGTCGTTGGTTCTTGGTCACTTTTGGAAGAGCCATTGTTTGTATCGTTTAAGTGCAGATTAGAATTATCGTTTGAGCTTGTATCGTCTCTGCCAATTAACTTAGCAATGCGATCACGAACGTTCCATGCAGTTTGGTTCGCCGTTGCTTGAACTTGTGCATCATTGAAATAAAGCCATCCTCCACCTACTAAAAGTCCTATTATAAATATCCGCTTAAGCAGTCGAAAAATGAAATTTATCTCGTTCACCTTCTTTCAATTGTTACTAATTATAAAAAGTCAATCGGGATAAATCATGAACTAAATTTTAAATTTTGGTAACGATCAGCGACAATTTAATTCACGCTCTAAATCACGAGCATAAAATTTCAAGATCTGTTCAATCGCTATCACATCATTTTGGGCTTGATGATATTTAACCCGGGGAAGATGCAATAAACGACACATCTTTTCCAGACTGATCCCACTTTTACTTTTCCATACTTCTTTAGCGACTAGCTTTTCCAGATCTAACGACTGAATCGTGCGCCAGGGACGGTCCTCCTTCTTAATTTTTAATCGATTTGCTTCATAATTCAATGATTCAAAGTCAGTTCCATTATCCCAGCTTACAATATAGTCAGGCTGCTCTACCGCAATGAAATGAAAAATCCGGTTAAAAATCTGCCTAACCTCATATCCGTTTACTTCTGAAAGGCGGAGGTCATATTGTCGCAAAAAAGCCAATTGTCGCTCAGCAGACATATTCTGGGCATAGAGGTAGTAATTAAAGCTGTTTTGTGTTTCAAACATCTTCCCCGCAATCTGAGCAACGCCATTTCGATGCTTCTGCTGATCCTGAAAAAACTCAAGGTCCAAAATAAGGAATCGCGCTTGACTATTTAATCGTTGACGTAATTGATCAAAGTTTTTAATGGCCGGCGCTTTTTGGTCTTCTTTGTCCTTCGCGGCTGGCAACGACTGTAAAATCATCTCTGTCACCGGCGCAAAAGAACTAAAGCGAACTACCGACATCCCATCTTTTGGCATCTCTACTCCTCCTAAACATATGTTCGATTAATTATATCATAGAGTTGAGAGTTAGCATATAAAAAATAGGACTGGAGAAAATTTTGTTTTCTCGCAATCCTATTTTTCCTAGTGTAAACATGTGATAAAAGTGATTAAGCCAAAGATAATACCAGGGAAATTTGCCCAGAAGACTGGCCAATCACGTTGCTGCTTGAAGTAAGCATAAATGCACCATAACGTACAGTTAAGCGCTGCCACTAATGGTTGTAAAGGAGCACCGTAATTTCCGGCCAAATTATTCTTAATCTGTGAAATGTAAGATACATACATCAAAATAGCTACAACTGTTGCAACCTTGCTTAAAATGTCGATAAACTTGGTCTCTTGAATAACTTGCTTCTTTTCATTTGCTTTTTGGGAGTGTTCTACTAAGTGTGCAGCTTTCATTATAATCTCTCCTCAATCAAAACTTTTTATAAATTAGTAAAACGTTTTATTTTGATGAAGCACCATCTATGATCAATAATATACAATGTTCATCTAATACGTTTTTCTTTAATATACAAGTTCTGACTGCAGTTGGGACTAATATATTTACGATATCATCCTAACACTTTGTTCAATATAATGCAAACTGCACAATTGTCTTATTTAAGCGTTTTAAGTGACAAAGCGTTTATTCTTAGTATAATTTCAAAGTATGTAAAATAATTTCAACTTTGGAGGTTTTTTAATGGAAACAGTCAAAAATATTATTATCGGATTTGGCAAGGGCGGAAAAACCCTCGCAAAGTTTCTCGCTCAACACGGAGAACAAGTTCTTGTTATTGAAAAATCGAAGCAAATGTATGGAGGAACCTGCATTAACATTGCCTGTCTCCCCTCCAAACGGCTAATTATTGAAGCTGCTCATGGAACCTCATTTGAGGACGCGGTCGATGGGAAAAATGTGATGACATCCCAACTCCGCAAAAAAAATTATCAAATGTTAGCAAGTGAAGATAATATCACTGTCTTAGATGGAACTGCTCATTTTACTGGTAACCACACGATTGATGTGCAAACGCCAGATGGACAAACTCTTTCCTACAAGGGTGAACGTATTTTTATCAATACTGGCGCAACGCCAACCATCCCTGATATTCCTGGATTGAAGAATAGTCCATTTCTCATGAATTCTACCCAAGCAATGGAGCAGCCTAAGTTACCGCGTGAACTCGTGATTATCGGTGGCGGTTATATTGGTCTTGAATTTGCAAATATGTTCACTTCCTTTGGTTCACACGTCACGGTTCTTGATCACCATCAGACTTTACTACCACGTGAAGATGATGATGTAGCAGAAATGGTAATTCAAAACTTTAAGGATAACGGGGTTCGCTTTGAAGTTGGGGTTGATATTAAAGCAATTAGCGAACAAGATGAGCAAGCTGCGATCACTTTTGCTAAAGCGGATAATCGTGAAACAACCATTTTCGCTGATAAAATTTTAGTGGCAACCGGACGAAAACCTGCAACGGCAGACCTTGATTTGCAAAACACAGATATTAAGGTCGCTAAAAACGGCGCGATTGTTGTTGATGACCTCCTCCATACCAGTGTGCCTGATGTGTGGGCAATTGGGGATGTTAAAGGTGGTCCCCAATTTACTTACATCTCACTTGACGACTTCCGAATCATTAAAGATGAATTATTCGGTAATAAGGAACGTCGAGTTAGTGATCGTTTAATTGTTCCTACTAACGTCTTTATCGAACCTTCCCTTGCACAAGTCGGCTTAACAGAAAAAGAGGCGCAAAAACAAGGGAAAGATTACCTGCTCTTTAAAATGCCTGCTGCTGCAATTCCAAAAGCAAAAGTATTGAAGGATACCCGTGGACTGCTTAAGGTATTAGTCGATCCACAAACGAACTTAATTATTGGGGCTACCCTTTATGTCCAGGAAGCACAAGAAATTATCAACATGATTGTTCTTGCAATGCGGGCAAAACTCCCCTATCAAATGCTTCGGGACCAAATCTATACGCACCCAACAATCAGTGAAGCATTCAATGATTTATTTAAACAACCAGTAAATAAAAAAGAATGATAAGAATAGAAGTGGGAAATAATCTCCTCGACAAGGCTCAAGGCTAGTTCCACGACATCGTAACAATATTCGTATAAAAAACGAGGCTGTTGAAAAAACAAAAGTTTTTTCTCAGCCTCATTTTTTTATAGCTTATTATCAAGACGATCAATTAGTTTAGAAATATGATTGTTAAGTTGATCAATCGTGTCTTTTTGTTCATCAATATGTTCTTGTTGTCGTTCAATGGTATCGCGTAATTCATCTCTCTTGCTTTGCTTGTTCTTCTTTTGACTCTTCTTTAGAGACTTTACTAGTGCTCCCATCGTGTTGACATCAAATTCATTTAATAAGCCAGCCAATTCATCTAATTTAACATCCCGAACTGAACGCTTATCGCTAGTTTTTACCTTTCCTTTTGCCATAATATTCATCTTCTTTCTACGTCTTTAATTATAGAAGATTTAGCAAAAAATGAAAGCGATATATTGACGGTTACATCGCCAATAGGTTCATCATAGTTGAGGTCAATGGATGTTCTAAAACTAAATCCATCCCCACTGCCGCTTTTTTCTTTGGCCCAACCAATTCTTCTCTTACGGAGTCCGGTTGAATATAAGCAGGACCTAAATAATAAAATTCTTTGCCAACTGCATCACTCTGTTTTACAAATAAGTGTAATTTTACTTGCGGCTTACCCTCTTTTACTCCTGCAAGCAACCGCTGGACCTCATCAGATGAAAGATGCCGAGGTGTCCGTGTGTACCAGCGCAATGAACGTCCATCTTGTAGTTGATTATTATAGATAGCATTCCTTTTTTCTTCCGCATCCTTATGGTAGGTAATGAAAATCGGACAAACATCTTCTGCCACTCGATACCCATATAACGGCGCACTTACATCGAGGGGCCAATTTAATAAACGACAAACATCTTTGCGGTCATATTGCTGATAAAGGGTAAATGCTTGCTTGAGGTCATATTGCTTAGCGATTTCAAGTCCCGTTGTTAATACATCTATAAACAAGCGCTTGAAATCATTGTGACTTTCTAGTCCTGCTCGAATTTTTGAATTTAACTGATACGTTAACAAATCTGGATGATCAATAATCGGCAGTCCGCCATACTGATCCTTTTTTAACTGTTTACCAGCTTTTACATTAAAGAATTGCAAGCTTAAAATATCATCAACTGATTGTAAAACAGCTGGTGTAACGCGAATATTTTGTTGCTCTAGTTCTGCTTTAAAAGCATCAATTGAACACGTACCGCGAAGTAAGCATTGAAGGAGAATCAATTCATGTGGCCGTTTACCGTTAAGCAGCTCTTTAGTTAAAAAGGCTAATACTTGACGCTCATAATTAGTTAATTTAAGTTCTATCCCCATCTTTTCTAAGAAGTCACCATAATGGTTGAGCTGGGAATTTTGCGCAAATACTCGGGGATCAACAGAACCATAACGATAAAAGTCATCCAACAAGGGTGTTCTCCCTAGTTGGTTAGTTAAATCATGGTATGCCTGCCGCAATTCACGCATCGAGTCCAATTTAACTTTATCAAGGGAAGCTAAAATTTGTTTTTCCGCAACCTTTGTAAAGTTAATGGTGGAAACATCAAAATTCGTTGGCACCTTAACTTCACGCCGCGCTTGATCCTTACTTCGGCTATTGTCCTGGTTAAGAGCAAGAGGAATCATGTAATTATGTTGGTAATTTCCAATAAAATCAATAACTGTCACAAAATCTTTACCAGGATATTTACGCAAGCCACGCCCTAGTTGTTGGATAAACACAATTGGTGATTGGGTATTACGCATCATTACAATCTGATTTACTGATGGGATGTCGACCCCTTCATTAAAAAGATCGACGGTAATGATATACTCAATCTTTCCTGCTTCTAATTGCTCAACTGCCTTTGCTCGCTCTTGACTACTGCTTTGATTTGTCAATGCAATCGCAGGATGGTTAGCCGTGCTAAATTGGCCCGCCAATTCTTTTGCCTCTGCCTGCCGACTACAAAATACTAATCCCCGAGGCTGATCGCCACAATATCCATAGTAGTCTAATTGATCAAGGACATAATCAACCCGTTTCGAAGCAATCAATTGGTTTAACTTGGAAGTCTCAGTAATAACTTCTCCATCAACTTCATAATCGGTGACCCCTACATAATGAAAAGGAGTTAACATTTTAGCAGCTAATGCATCTTTCAGACGAATTTCATAAGCCAAATGATAATCAAACAGTTTAAATACATCTTGATTGTCCATTCGTTCAGGAGTTGCAGTCATCCCCAGCCAAAATTGTGGCATAAAGTGGTTTAAAATTCGTTGATAACTAGGTGCTGCTGCACGATGGGCCTCGTCGATCAAAATGTAGTCAAATTCGGTAGCTTTGAGCTTATCAAGTACTGCTTGTTGGCTTAGTGTTTGGACAGTTGCAAATAAATATTTAGCATTCCAATCATGGCGATTACCTGTCAATAACCCGTAATCAGTTTTCTTGCCGCCAATAACTCGTCGAAAACTAGCTAACGATTTTTTGGCAATTTGTTCTCGATGAACGACATATAAGAAACGACGCGGCTGATATTTATTGACAGCAAACGCTCCCAGATATGTTTTTCCAGTTCCTGTTGCTGAAACGACCAGTCCTTTCTTAGCGCCAGTTTTTATCAGAATACTTAATTGTCCTAAAGCGGCTTGTTGCATTTGATTAGGTTCAATTGGTTTTAATTTTTCCGGTTGCGTCACCCTAGTCTTTGGTGGTTGCCAATTCTTGCGATACTCCGCAATCCACTCTGACGTTAGAACAGTACTCTCATGTTTAACAGCATTCAATTCCGCCGTTAGTTGTTGAAAAAAGCTTCCTTCTTGGCGGGAGCTTAATTTCAAATTCCACTCTTTATTAACTAACAAAGCAGACCGTGTAAAATTAGCACTCCCAATAATTACGGTCTGATATTTCCCATGATCAAATAAATACCCCTTAGTGTGAAATCCATTAAGATCAGCAATCCTGACCGTTAAATTAGGAATCTTTTGCAATTCTTCAAACATCGCGGGGTGATTAAAATTCAAGTAATCACTGGTAATGATCGTCCCTTGTACCCCCTGCTGTGCTAAGTCAGCCATCACTGCCTTAAATGGAACCAACATATCTAACGTAATAAAGGCGACTGACCACGTAAAGTTTTTACATGACAGCAATTCGTGCCGTAACGTTTGCCAAATTGTCGATGATCGGTTGTTGGTTAATAATTGCGGACCTAACAGCGTATTGCCTTGATATTGAGTACTAATAAGTCCATTCAAAATTGCATCTTGCAGCACTGAATTGTCCATGAAATACACCTTTCTAAAATTTAGACAAGAAATAAAAACGAACCACAAATAACGCCACAAATAAACCCGATAACCACATCACGAGGAAAATGAACTCCGCCAATCACTCTCGTAATAGCAGAAACAACAGCTAAAACGAGTAAAATCACTCCTAAAATCAAATTTAACCTTAGCCCACACATCGCAATAACAGTCGCCGAAAAAACATGACGACTAGGCAATGAATCACCAGTTTTTTGCCGTCGAATTAAGGGGTTAATCGAAAATTTTTCATATGGTCGTGGTGCGTTAATTCGTTGGCGAATAAAAGAAAGTAGGATAAAGCCAATACCGGGAATAAGCAGAAAAGGTCCTGCTTTCAAGACATTATTTTTCCCTACCCACACTAATATAACGATGTAAGCAAAGTACATAGTCCACACAACAAATTTATTAACCGCCCGTAATAAAGGAATTGTCCACGGGTGTCGATAAAAAGGTGCTGTAATATGATGATAGAACTGGAGATAATCTTTTTTCATTATGGCAAATCATTCCCGGCCGCAAGATATAGATCATACCATTCTTGGCTCGTCAATGTAATATCGCTCCCCTTAGCACTGTCAATAATATGAGCTGGCGTCATGGTACCAAGCAACACTTGCATATGCGCAGGGTGACGTAAAATCCATGCAACGGCAATTGCATTTTTACTTACCTTATATTTTTGCGCAAGAGTTTCTAACATTGCGTTTAACTCAGGGAATTGATCATTATTAATAAACGTCCCTGCAAATGTACCGTACTGGAAAGGCGACCATGTTTGAATCGTCATCTGTTTGCGACGCGTATATTCTAATAATCCCCCGTCATGATTGATTGCAGCATCATCAGTCATATTTGTATGCAGGCCAAAATCAATCATCCCCGTATGCTTTAAGCCAAACTGTACCTGGTCAATCAAAAGCCGTTGATTTGTCGCCGCTTGAAGGAGCGCGATTTGTTGCGGATTAAAGTTTGATACTCCAAAATGGCGGACTTTCCCAGATGCTTGAAGTTGGTCAAAGGCTTCTGCTATTTCTGCGGGCTCCATTAAGGGGTCTGGACGATGAATCAAAAATGAATCAAGATAATCAATCCCCATTCGTTGCAAAATTCCATCAACAGCAGCGATTAAATGCTTCTTTGATGAATCATACCGCGTTATTTTGTTATCTGCGTTCGCAAAAAGGCCTCCTTTTGATTGAATGTAAAAGTCATCACGGGTAAGACTGCTTTTCTTTAACGCTTCACCAAAATGGATTTCTGACGATCCGCGCCCTAACTGTGGATCATTGCCATAAATATCAGCTGAATCAATAAAATTTATTCCAGCATCGTGGGCGGCTTCTAAGGCATTGATCGCTTTGGGCACTGCCAATGTCCCCATCCGCATAATACCTAATGCAACGTTCGATACTTCCCAATTTGTTCCACCAATTTGTACGTTTTTCATAATTAAAGCCCCTTTTTTCTTTCTCCATCTTATCCTGTTTCTATTTTAAATTATTCATTTACGTTTTGCCATTTATTCAAAATCAAATTCGGATTACGTTAAAATTTAAGCATGCAACTGGAACACTCAGGGCTTCAATCATACTTAGAATAATCTAACATTTAGCATTGTTTTACCAACAAAATTCACGATCTCTCAATAATGAAAGCGCTAAACTAAGGGTGAACAATAAATTCGAAAGGAAGTTATCATCTATGCCTATTAAGTATCACCAAATGAGTCGTGAATTTCACTTATACAATAATCAAATAAGTTACATTATCAAGATTCTTCGTAACGATCAATTAGGGCAGCTTTTCTTTGGTCAACGTGTTCCTGACCGTCCTAATCACGATTATTTAGTCGAAAATACGTATCGGCCAGTTACTTCATATGTGGATGACAACAATTATTCTTTTTCATTAGGTAATTTAAAACAAGAATATCCTACTTACGGAACAACTGACTATCGTATGCCGGCTTTTGAAGTTAAACAACCAAACGGGAGCACTATTACTAATTTTAAATATGTTTCGCACAAAATTTTTCCTGGGAAACCACAGCTTGATAATTTGCCCGCCACCTATACCGAAGACGACAATGAAGCAACAACTCTTGAGATACTCCTTCATGACTCCCTTATTAATGTTGACCTCGTCCTAAGATACACTATCTTCAACCATTACAATGCCATTGCGCGGAGTATCAAATTTATCAATCACAGCGAAAAATCTTATCAACTAACAACTGCCATGAGTTTAAACCTCGATTTGCCAGATGATAATTATGATTGGCTACAATTTTCCGGAGCATGGGGCCGTGAACGACAATTAAAATCGGCTCACCTTCGTCCAGGTATTCAATCAGTTAACAGTACTCGAGGCGCTTCTAGTCACATGGAAAATCCATTTGTTATCCTTAAAAGGCCGCACACAGATGATTTTCAAGGTGAAGCATATGGTTTTTCTTTAATTTATAGCGGGAATTTTCTTGCCCAAGCTGAAGTTGATCCTTATAAAGTTACACGAGTTCAGCTTGGTATCAACCCATTTCATTTTTCTTGGAAACTTGATTCGCAACAATCATTTCAAACTCCAGAAGCCGTAATGGTTTATACCCATAACGGACTTAATGATCTCAGTCAAAATTTCCACCAGCTCTATCAACACCGATTAGTTCGCGGATATTGGCGTGATCGGCAACGCCCAATTCTTATTAACAACTGGGAGGCAACCTATTTTGATTTTACTGAAGAAAAACTACTGACTCTGGCAAAGACTGCTAAGAATTTAGGGGTTGAACTTTTTGTCCTTGATGACGGCTGGTTTGGTAAACGGACAACTGAAACAGCCGGTTTAGGTGACTGGTGGGTTAATCGAGACCGCCTTCCAGCTGGGATTAGTGGTTTATCAGCTAAAATCCATGATTTAGGAATGATGTTTGGCTTATGGTTTGAACCGGAAATGACTAATAAAGATAGTGATCTTTATCGTCAGCATCCTGATTATATCATTGAGACTCCTGACCGACATGCATCCCAAGGACGAAAACAATACGTCCTTGATTTCTCACGATCAGAAGTAGTGGATTATGTATATCAATTAATGGCAAAGGTTTTACGTGAAGGTAAAGTTGATTATGTGAAATGGGATATGAATCGGAATATTACCGAATGCTTTTCAGCTGCATACCCCGCTGATCAACAAGGCGAAATTTTTCATCGTTATATTTTAGGCGTTTATCGTCTTTACGACCGCTTAATTCATGAATTTCCGCAAATCTTATTTGAGTCTTGTGCCAGTGGCGGAGGACGTTTTGACGCTGGAATGCTTTACTACGCTCCCCAAGCTTGGACAAGCGATGATTCTGATGCAATTGAACGCTTAAAAATTCAAACAGGAACATCATACTGTTATCCTACTAGTTCAATGGGCGCTCATGTCTCGGTCTCACCAAATGAACAATTACAACGACAAACTCCGCTTAAAACCCGTGCTGATGTCGCCTACTTTGGTGCATTTGGTTATGAATTAGACCTTAATGCTTTATCAACCGAAGAATTAGCCCAAATTAAACGCCAAATTGCCTTTATGAAAGAGCATCGGCAACTTTTTCAATTCGGGACTTTCTACCGCTTACAGACACCTTTTGAAAGCAACATTGTCTCCTGGCTGGTTGTTTCTCCTGATAAAAGACATGCAATCATGGGATATTTCAAAATTCTAAATGACGTCAATGCTGAATACCGTCTGCAACGTGTTCCCGGTCTAAATCCTTCAACAGAGTATAAAGTTAAGGAAGAAGCTGGCGATAGTCTTGGCTCCTTTAGTGGTAGCGAACTCGCTAAGATCGGGCTCGTTACTACTGATGCCTCAGCTGGTGAAAATAAGGAAACCACCGATTTTTATAGTAAGTTATTTATCTTTGACGCAGAATAAAAGCGAGGTTTGCTTATGTATCAATTAAAACGAATAATCATGGCATTCCTAGGCGTAACGCTCTGTGGATTTTGCGTTGGCATGCTGCAGAAGGCTAATCTGGGAGTTGATCCTTTCACCTGCTTTGTCACTGGAATTGCTAATATTTTCAGTTCGACTTACTCAACCTTTTATTTAATTTTAACAGGAACGCTATTGCTTCTTGTATTAATCTTACGCCGGCATTATATCGGAATTGCGACAATAATTAATCTTCTTTTCACCGGAATAGCGGCCGATGCGATGCACGCAATTTTAGATATAGCAATCCCCCATCCTTCTCTTACTATTCGATGGTGTCTTATGCTGGTTGCGATTATTTTCACTTGCTTAGCAGCCGCTCTTTACTTTACAGCTGATCTCGGCGTTTCTGCCTATGATGCAATTGCACTTATTGCCGCCTATAAATACCAACTTTTACCGTTTAAGTATTGTCGAATTATTACTGACAGCATCTGCGTTCTCGTGGGGTTTGCTTTTAACGTTACGCTGGGTGTTGGTACAATAATCACCGCCCTTTTCATGGGACCGTTAACGCAATGGTTCAAAATCCATATTGCAGAACCAATACTCGCTCATGATCAGGTAAAAACTGTACTCTAAGTGCCAATAGTTTCTAATGTTTAAGAAGTTGAACGTTAGAAGCTATTTTATTTTCACTTGCTGCCGATATTGACGTGGACTAATTCCATAGGTTCGTTTAAAAACGCGTGTAAATGAATTTGTTCGCTGATAACCACATTGTTCAGCCACTTGATCAATACTGATATCAGATGACTCTAAAAGGTGCCGCGCCTTAGTAATCCTAAAATTCTGAATATATTCACTCGGCGTTAAATCCAAGTCTTGCTTAAATAAAGAAGTAAGATAACTTCGATTAAGATTAACAGCTTGTGCAAGACTTTCGACCGTTACTTTTGACAAATGATGGCTGATATACTGAATTGCCTGTGTCACATACTGATTTTTCTCTGAATTAGCTTGTTGAATATTAGCAACTGTTCCCGCAGCAATATAACTCAAAAAGCGAAAAAAGCAACTTAAAGCTCGTAAATTATTTTCCGTACTTAACTTATCAAGTGTCAGAATTTCATTAACACAGTTAGCAAGCTCATAGGAGTTATCACTATTAAACACTGGTCTTGTTTCTGAAAGATTAATCTGATCAAGCCAAGTTGCTGCACTCTTTCCAGTAAATCCTAACCATATATAAGACCATGGTGTTTCCTTATCCGCAATATAGGTAGTCCGACAATTAGGAACAATTAAAAATCCTTGACCGGCATGAAGATGATAAGTAACATTATCCACTTTAAATATTCCTGATCCAGATAAAATGTAATGGATTAAATAGTACGGGCGAACTGCTGGACCATACTTATGCCCAGGCATTGTATCTGAACGGCCAACTGATGTCAGCCCTATTTCTATCTGTGATGAAACAGTATAATCACATGCGATAGCCCTTTCCATTGCTTATCTCCTCCACTTTAACGTTATTGATATCGTTTTCAAAAAGTATTAAAAAAAACAGCTCAGATTAATCTGAACTGCCTTTTTAGGTCAGGGCGGTATGTGGGATTCGAACCCACGCGTGCCGGACCCACAAACCGGTGTGTTAACCAAACTTCACCAATACCGCCATAACAACCGTTAATAACTATAACACAAAATGACGGTAAAGAGAAAGACTTTTTTTATTTTTCTTGGTCCTTTTTTAAATAATTGACCATTCGCAAGAAATTATCAACATCTAAACTTGCCCGACCGATTAATACCCCATCTACATCTGGCTTATTCATAATCATTCCGATATTATCCGGATTGACGCTTCCACCATAGAGGATCCGGATCTTATCAGCAATCTCATAAGTGTAGTTATCAGCAATCGTTCGCCGAATTTGACGGCATCCTTCTTCAGCAAGAACTGGATTGGCATGCTGACCGTATCCAACTGCCCAACTTGGTTCATAGGAAACAACCACATTTTTAATTTGATCAAGAGAAACGCCCCTCAATACGCTCATCAATTGCTGGAAAACGTAGTGAATTTCACCATTAACTTCTTTCTGGACCATCGTTTCATCCGTACAAATTATCGGGGTAACTCCCATTTGAAGGGCAGCCAACACTTTCCGATTAACCAACTCATTATCCTCGTGGAATAAATGGCGCCGTTCAATATGTCCTAACATTACATATGAAACGCCAGCGTCAGCTAAGCCTCGTAAGCTAATTTCACCAGTGAAAGCTCCCGAATATTCAGCCGCCGCGTTTTGCGCGATTATCTTTAATCCTGAAGCATCAGCAGCTTGAACCATACTGGGTAATGCAAAAGCTTGGGCTGCAATTCCGACTTCAACTTCTTGCGGATCTGGCAGCTTTCCTTTAATTGCATCCACAAATTCAACCGATTCTTGAACATTCTTATGCATCTTCCAATTAGCAGCAATAAAGGGTTTGCGCATTTCTCACTCCTCCTTTTGTTATCCATCTTTAAGTATCGCATATTTTTAACAATTATTTTGTTAAATATTAGCTAAATTTCTTGATCATTGCTATCCTAAAGTTAAAGCGTTTTCTTGAGGAGTATCGGAGAATGAAAAAAATATACAAATTAGCAGCTAATTTTAGCCATATTTTGCGTCTATGTACAATCGGTGCCCTAGCAATTTTAGGGATCTTATTAACTATTATTTTATTTACAGAAACTTTTTCGCTGATTCCTCTTATGCAAGCGGGAAATACAGACCATGTTATTTTTAAGATTTTGGATCGCGTTATTGTCTTTTTCCTTTTCTTTTCATTTATGACAATGATAATTGCCGCGCTAAAACATCATGGCCGGATTGCAGTCGATTTTCTATTAAGCTTAGGAATTATGGCTTTAATCCGGGGACTAATTGCCGCCCACGGTCAGCCTTATGAAATTCTTACTAATTCGATTGCCATTTTATTGTTAATCATCGGCATGGTAATATTAAAACACTTTATGAAATAGGAGTCTTAATAATGAAGAACGCATACTTAATTCATGGTACGTCTACCCGTGATGACGACTGGTTCCCGTGGCTCGAAGAAGAAGCAAAACCAGTAATTACCCTTGATCGGATATGGTTACCAAATCCCTTCAATCCCCAACAAGCTGAATGGGATCAAGCGGTTGACAACCAAATTCATCCCCAAGATAACCTCATCCTCGTCGCTCATAGTCTCGGCTGCATTACGGCCCTTCGTTATATTGAACGTCATCATGTTAAAGATGCACGACTTTTACTGGTGGGAGCATTTGATAAAGGATTACCAGCTTATCCTGAATTAGATGAGTTTATGAAAGATCGGCCTCATTATGAGCAAATTTTTCCTAAACTCGCTAAAGCTACCGTTATAACAGCTAAAGATGATCCAATCGTTCCTTATCAAAATAGCATTGCGATCGCTAATAAAATTAGAGCAAAACTCATAGTTACAGAAAAAGGCGGTCACTTTTTGACTAGTGACGGCTTTACAAAATTCCCGTTAGCCTTAAAAGAATTAAACAAACTAGCTGAATAACTTATTTTTTTAAAGAATCAACTTAGTTTTACTTAATAATTAAAATTTATTAATTCCTATGATAGTCACTTATAATATTTTGCTTATAATCACTCCTTTCTTTCGTAAAAAAGCTCATTAAAAGCTTAGCTAATTATTATCGTCACTACTGCTAAGACCTGTTACAATACTTGGTGGAGAGGGGAAAACAATCATTATAATTTGTTTTCCAAAAAGGCAACTGTAATTAGTTGTGCTGTAAAAAATATTTTAATTATGTAAAGGAGTTGTTCAATATGATGTCAATTATGAGTAATATGATCGCTGTAGTAAGTTTTATGGGACTGATTATTGCAACATGCGCCCACGTAATTAATAACCGGGCCTAGCAATTATTTTCATTATTATTTTTAGTAAAAGCTGAGAAAATCGTTTTCTCGGCTTTTATTTTTTGCGTTACAATTAAACTGATTTTATTAATCAAGGAAGTTCTTAAATTAATGACTAAATTTAAAAGACATACAACCGAAGAAATGAATAACTGGGAAAAAACGCAAGCAAATGAACTAGCAAAGATTCGAGCTTCCCAACACCATTTAATCTATAACTTGGTTGCTTATGTTGTTATTTCAATTATCGAGTACTGGTTAGCTGAAATAAGTAAATCGCAGACGTTACGAGCCGATGCCTTTAACAACCTTTCGGGAATTATCTCGACCTTTTTACTGATGATGGGCTTACACATTGCCCAGGATGTGGATGATGATGATATCATCGGCGCACGGCTGCCTTCGGGAAATTATCAAGCGCATATGGGATCTGACCAGCGAGTACAATTTGTTCGTTGGCGTTATGAGACAATTTTTTCCCTTGTCACAGCGGTCGTTATGGTTGCGATTGCCTTAAGCGTTATCATCGATGGCATTAAAAGTCTCCTCAATCCTGCAAGTCGGGTGGTTCCACAACCAGTCGCATTGATTGGGGCCGGAATCGCGTCAGTTATTATGTTAGTTGTTTGGTATATGAATCGCCAAACAGGGCTTAAATTAAAAAACGCCGCGTTGCTTGCTTCCGCCCAAGATAGTCTGAGTGATGCTTTCACCAGTATTGGAACTTTGATTTCAATTGGCGGCGCCCTCCTCTTTAACCTTCGTTGGCTTGATGGTGCTACCAGTATTGTCGTTGGTTTCTTCATTCTGTATTCTGGACTAAAAATTTTCTTTGAAAGCAGTCTTAACTTAACCGACTACTTTGATCCGCGGGCTGAACAGGAATACCGCCAAACAATCACCAATATTCCACACGTTGTAAAAGTTGTCGAACTAAAAGCTCACTATAACGGAAACGTGGTCACGCTTGATGCTTCCGTGATGGTTAACGCTAAAATGACGATCCTCAAAAGTTTCCAATTATCAGAGCACATCGAAAATGTAATGCGAGAAAAATTTGGAATAATTGACACCGATATTTCTTTTGTCCCCGACCCTCATTCATTTTCTGATAAAGATATTTCTGGCGAATTTTAAAATTAAAGTTTGACAAAATCAAATTAGAATGTTTTAATAATTACAACTTAACTTGAAAGGAACGACTAACATGATTCAACACTCATTAACTTCAACCAAGTATTATAACAACTATGCTTACCGTGCATAATTGTCTGTACTCATTTAGGTACGGACAGCGGTGTTCGTACCTAAGCAGGGTTGTTTTAATGAGTCCTTTGCTAGGTACATTGATCTAGTAAGGGCGTGTAGTTTTCCGCGATTTTTTATACTACCGTAATACCAACTAGATTAAGCAAATGCCGCTGATCTAGTTGGTATTTTTTATTAAAAAACAAGGAGAATTACACAATGAAAACTATTAATAAATCAAAAAATAGTCCTGAGCCAGTGATTGGTTTTAGCGAAAGTTTACTTATTCTTGGCGTTATTTTATGCATCTTAGGCTACCCTATTATTTTTAAACACCAAGAACCGCAAGCCCCATTATTTATTTCCTTTGTTTTGCTTGCCGTTTACGGACGAATTCGTGGATTTAAATGGGATACAATAATGAATGGAATGCGTCATGGTTTGCGAGCCGGTGTTGACCCCCTCATTATCTTTCTTTCTATCGGTGTCTTAATTGCTACCTGGATTTTCTCAGGCACTATTCCAACAATTATGTACTTTGGGTTTGAAATTATTTCTGTAAAGTTCTTCCTACCAACAGTTTTTATCGTTTGTACCCTTGTTGGGGTCGCTTGTGGAAGCTCATTTACAACTGTATCGACAATGGGGATCGCCTTTATTGGCATCGGTGCAACCCTTAAAATCAACCCGGGTTTAACGGCGGGGGTAATCGTTTCAGGCGCCTTTTGTGGTTCAAATATTTCGCCGCTTTCAGGAACAACAAACCTTGCCGCCAGTGTTGGTGAAATCAGTATCTACAAGCATATTAAATCCCTGCTCACCACCGATATTCCTGCCTGGGCAATCTGTCTTATTCTTTACACCTTCTTAGGGTTAAACTCCAAAAATGTTAGCTTAGGTGCCGTTCACCAAATGATGGCCGGGTTGCAAAATGGGTTCTGGATCTCTGGATGGGCTCTTCTCCCAGTTCTGCTCCTAATCGTATTAGCCATTTTCCAAGTTCCTGCTATTCCTTCCCTTGGCCTTGGCTCACTCTTCGCGGTCGTACTTGGCTGGATTCATGCACCTAAAACCAGCCTCACTACGATTACTAATACCATCATGACTGGTTACGTTTCCCATACCGGTGATAAAACAATCGATACATTGCTTTCTAAAGGTGGTATCTCTAGTATGCTTACTTCTCTAGCCCTAATTATCTTCGCGCTTGCTTTAGGTGGTTTATTGATCAAGTTCAATATTATTAGCGCCATCATTAATCACTTAACTGGGATTGTAAAGACACCTGGTCGGTTAGCATTCTCTACAGCTCTTACTTGCATTGGGGTTAACCTCCTTGTTGGGGAACACTACCTTGCAATTATTCTTCCCGGGCAATCATTTCTCCCATCATTTGACAAATTAGGCTTAAAGCGAGTTGACTTAACCCGGATTCTCAATGATGCAGGAGCCGCAGTCAACGCAATTGTCCCATGGAGTGTTTCTGGAGTATTCATCGCTAGTACCTTACAAATCAATCCATTAAGCTTCATTCCTTGGGCATTTTTCCCATTCCTCGTTACGATCCTAACTATCATTGCAGGAATGCTCGTGAAAGTTCCAGTCAAAAGCTCTGCTGCAAATTTAGCAACTGAATAAATTGAATTTCCGATGTCATTACCATTTTCGTGTTATAGTGATGATAGGATAACGAGCAAATTCGTCATCTATTTTCATATATCGTTACACTCATACAGGAAGAGGCCGAGTCAATTCCCAGCTTCTTATAGGAGGGATTATTATGCGGTCATTTACTCACAATGAATTAGCGCAGTATAACGGGCAAGAAGGTCGTCCAGCATATATTGGAGTTCGCGGAAACATTTATGATGTTTCTGAAATTCCAGAGTGGAAGGGTGCGGAAATCCATGGTAATGTTTTCGGCCATGATTTATCAGACGTCACCTATCAACAAGCAGCCAAAAAGTATTCACCGGTTTCAAAACTGCCGATTATCGGAAAATTAGTTGATTAATAATTAAAAGGCATGAGAATTAAATTGCGTTCTCATGCCTTTTAATATTTACTTTAGTTCCAATAACTATTCCGCATCAATAACAGTAATTCGTTCACGATGGTGGCGTGGCGCTAAAATTTCATTGACCACTAACTTCGCCATTGTTCCTGCAGTTACCTTTGATTCATTTTGTTCGTTAAATAATAATTCATCCTGACCAAGAATATAATTAGTAGCAACTCCAGCTTCAAATATTGCTGATGGTGAAATTCCTAGCCAATCAATGTCAGAAATGGTTTCAAGATACTGTAATTCTTTTAACTGCTGGCGGGGTGTATTAATCCATGTCTCAGCACCAGGCATCTTTTCAATATCATCAACAAATAGATGCTTATCTTTACCAGTTTTAAGGCTTCCGGCACCGAGAATGAAAATTAAACGGATTTTATGTTTCCGGGCTAAAACTACTAATTTCTCAGCCAGTCTCACTTGCCGATCCGCATTCTCTGGACTAGTACCATATGCATCAACAATCACATCAAACCGCGACAACAAACTATCATTTAAGGCAAAAATATCACCACTGATCAAATTGGCATCGTCACCAAGAATTTTTCTGGCCTTACTCTCATTCCGAACAATTCCAGTTACATTCAAATCTTTTTTCGTCGATGCTAATTTATAGATTGCGCTGCCTGCCATTCCAGAAGCACCAATTATTCCAACTCTTATCATGACTATCCCTCCTTGGACTATATTCCTTTCATGAATAACTCTATCACGAGGAAGTATTCTTGCCAAAGAAAAGGCTTTCTATTCGTTACTAGCTAAATAATGGCGAATATTGCGAATGCACTTATTGAACTCAACCCAGTCATTAAAATTCAGGTCAAGGTCTTTCACTTGATAGCGATCAGGTGGCGTAATGACTGCTCGCTCTTGCCCATGATATTTAAGAATTAGTTGTGTGTCTACTTGTTCTAATGTATAGCGGCGTCCATGAAGCCAATTCTGGAGCGCTTTTAAGGTTGCTGTATTCATTGTGTTTCCTCCTCATCCTTATTTTCTAACAAATAGCTAAATCCGGCCAAAAATGCCATAATTAGAGAAAAGATTAGAGAGGAGTTTTATATATGCAAACAGTTGTTATTAGTGGTGGAACCTCTGGGATTGGTCTTGCCACTGCTGATATTTTTCTTAAAAATGGATGGAATACGGTACTTATCGGTCGTGATATCGAAAAGGGGATGCAAGTTGAACGACAATTAGGCGAAACATATTCCCCGGCACAAGTTGCTTTTATTCAAGCCGACATTAGTAAATCAAGTGAGGTTGAACATGCTAAGCAAATAACCCTCAATAAATTTAAAACCGTTGATGCGATTATCAATAATGCAGGAATCGTTATTCACGGCGAGGTTCATGAAACAAGTGAAGAAGATTGGGATAAAATCTTTGATGTTGATGTTAAGGGAACTTTCCTCGTTAGCAAAGCCTTCTTGCCAACAATGATTGAACAAGATCATGGTAGTATCGTTAATATTTCCTCTGTCTCAGGAATGGCTGGTGATCGAGCAATGGTTGCTTATAATGCCGCCAAGGGAGCAATTATTAACATGACTCGGGCAATGGCAATCGATTACGGTAAAAATAATATTCGCGTAAATGTTGTTGCACCTGGTCCGACTAATACCCCGCTTTTTCACCAAGATAAACAAAAATTCGCAAAGAACAGTCCGTTAAATCGGATTGTTGAACCAGAAGAAGTCGCCGCTGCAATTTATTTCGTTGCTAGCCCAGCTGCTAGCGCAATCACGGGAGAAGTAATTCCTGTAACAGCCGGTTTTGAAATCTCAACTGGACAACCAATGTAATTAATAAAGCCACTAGTAGCACTTAATGTGTGTTACCAGTGGCTTTATATCATTATTTATGACTGGACCAAAGTTTTTGCATCATCTTTTTTAACGGGGACATAAATTTTTATCTAATAACTATAGTCAGTAAGTTTTCTCACTAATTCCTCTAAACAAGATATTATTTAGTATAATCCACATCCTTTGTTTCTTTTGTCAATAACCAAGAAATAACTGCTAGTACTGATAAAACTAGCATATAATATCCAGCCGAATGTAATCCATAATTAGCAATTAACCAAGTTGTTACAGTTGGCGCAACGGCTGCCCCAACCACTGCAGCTAAGTTATAAGTAATTCCTGCACCAGAATAGCGAACTCTGGTTGGGAACAGTTCAGGCAAAACAGCGCCGACTGGACCATAAAGAGTGCCCATTACTAAGAATCCTAGTCCTAAGAAGAGTAAAACGCCAACTAAGTTATGTTGTCCTGTAAGAAAATATGGGAATACCAAGGAATAGCCAACTAGTGCTACTGACGCAGTTAATAGAACTTTTTTCCGACCAACACGATCCGCTAATACAGAAGTTAACATGATCAAAGCAGCGAATTCAACAATTGCACCCATTAATAATAATAAAAATTCCGAAGAGGTAAAACCTAAAGCTGTTGTAGCATATGATAATGACCAAGTTGTTAATGTAAAGAATAGTGCATAGGTTGCTCCCATGATGAAAGTTCCCTTTAAGATTTCACGCCAATTAGATTTGAATACTTCACGAAGAGGCGAAGCAGTTGTGTTATCACGTTCTTGAGCTAACTTAAACAAAGGTGTTTCCTGTAAACGACGTCGGACATATAACCCTATAACGACTAAAACAGCCGATGCCCAAAAAGGAATTCGCCATCCAAACGTCATCATTTGCGTTGGTGTTAATACCCGTTCTAAAACAAAGAATAAGCCATTGCATAGGAAAAATCCGATTGGTGCTCCCACTTCCGGAAATGCACCATATAATGCCCGCTTGTTAGCCGGTGCATTTTCAGTAGCTACTAATACAGCTCCGGACCATTCGCCTCCAAGCCCGATTCCTTGGACAAACCGACAAAGGCAAAGTAACAATGCTCCCCAAACGCCGATAACTTGATAGCTAGGAATGAAACCAATGGCTACCGTCGCCACTCCCATTACTAAAAGTGAGACCACAAGTGTTTTCTTGCGTCCTAAACGATCACCATAATGTCCAAATAGGAATGAACCCACCGGGCGTGCTACAAAGGCTACCCCAAAAGTCAACAAACTTAAAAGTGTTGCGAGCAAAGGAGTCATTTGCGGAAAGAAAATTTTGGGAAAATAGGCAGCAGATGCAGTCCCGTAAGCGTAAAAATCGAAAAACTCAATTGCCGTTCCCATCATCGAAGCCAAAATTACTGTCTTGACAGGATCACGTTTTACATTAAGCTTGCTGTTTGTCTGCGGGGTGTTAGTTACTGTACTATCCATAGTATTTACCTCTCATTTCAGTTTAATTTACGATCTATTATCACTTCTAGTCTTAATTTCACTTTCCATTTTTTCCACATCCTTTCAATAAAAAAACCAGCTAACTGTTGAACAGTTAGCTGGCCGACAGAAATGTCTTTACCACTATCACTGTTCACATCCCTAGTATGGTGATGCGAACAGCACTAATTATTCGCATCATCTAATTAATGATCCGAATAATAATATTCACGTGTACATTAGTAGTAAATGACATTAATCTGTTCTCGCTTTCGTCTTAATTAATAGTAAGATCTTATCATAGCTATAATTAGAAATCAACAAAAATTCACATCGTTTTTTAATCGTTATGGAGTTAAATACGTCTAGGCTTAAATAATTCCTTAGCCTCGAGCCCTGTAGTTACAACGCGAAGTTAGCCTACAAGGATTTCCGCGATATCGTAACAATATTCGTATAAAAACGAGGCTGTTGAAAAATCTCGGCTTCTTAATTTTCTCTTAAATTTATAGTGTTATATGTTCTTCCCCATTTCTCCATTTCAATAATAAGTGGGGTTAACGTTTGTCCAAAATGGGTTAATTTATATTCTGTTTTAGGAGGAATAACCGGATATACTTTCTTTTCAACAATGTTATCTTTTTCCAATTCGCTAAGTTGTAAAGATAGCATTCGCCTAGAACAATTTGGCATTCGTTTTTGTAATTCACTGAAACGACATACTTTATTTTTAATTAAATGATATATGATTACACTTTTCCATTTACCCGAAATAATTTGTAAAGTACTCTCAACTGGGCAACCATCACTACAATTGTAAATATGCCTTTGCAAAATCATGCTCCTCCCTATTATTTTTTGAATTCTAATTCCTATAATACACGATATCCTCTCTTACCACTATTAGGGAAAAATTTGTTACATAGAAATTTTAAATTCTCTTCTTGCTTAATTTTCTCTTTCACTTACTATTTATGAGTATAAAAGAAAAGAGGAGTTAATTATGAAAGCAATTGGCTTTAGCGAACATTTGGATATTAAAGATCCAAAAAGTTTATTTGAATTTGAGACACCAAAGCCGACACCTAAGGGACACGATTTATTAGTAAAAGTTAATGCCGTCTCAGTTAATCCTGTTGATGTTGGCGTACGAAGAAGTGGACACGGGAAACTCTCAAAGCCAAAAATTATTGGCTGGGATGCTTGTGGAATTGTTGAAGAAGTTGGTAGCAAGGTATCACTTTTTTCACCAGGTGATCGTGTTTACTATGCTGGTTCATTTAAACGGTCAGGAAGCAATAGTGAGTATCAGTTAGTAGATGAACGAATTGTTGGAAATGCTCCTAAATCATTGACGGATGCCCAAACAGCTGCGATGCCGTTAACTTCCCTGACTGCTTATGAAGCATTATTTGAACAATTAGCCCTATCTCAAGATAAAAAAACCAACGAAGGTAAAACAATTCTTATTATTAATGGGGCTGGAGGTGTAGGATCGGTTGCAACACAATTAGCATCTAATGCTGGACTAACAGTTATTGCCACAGCTTCTCGACCTGAAAGTATTAACTGGGTAAAATCTCATGGAGCTGCAGATGTAGTAAATCACCAAAATAATCTAGTAAATGAAGTTCATAAACTTGGCTATAAATATGTTGATTACATTTTGGAATTAAAAGATATTGATAGCCATTGGAAAGAAATGTGCGAATTAATTAAGCCAGAGGGTGCCATCGCATCTATTACCGAAAATAGACAACCTATTAATTTACGATTATTAACACCTAAAAAGGCTATATTCGCTTGGGAATGGATGTACACAAAATCTTATTATCATACACCAGATATGCAATCACAGCATG
>NZ_JAJGVH010000033.1:0-221 GCF_020785355.1 Limosilactobacillus reuteri
TTACTCATGCTTTCACTCATGGAAACGGAGTTACTTAAACTTTCGCTCATCGATACAGAATTACTTAAGCTTTCGCTCATTGAGACCGAGTTACTCATGCTTTCGCTCATCGATACCGAGTTACTCATACTTTCACTCATCGAGACGGAATTACTTAAGCTCTCACTCATTGAGACTGAGTTACTGAGGCTTTCACTCATGGAAACGGAGTTACTTAAACT
>NZ_JAJGVH010000034.1:0-284 GCF_020785355.1 Limosilactobacillus reuteri
TGGCTTCAGTACTACTCAATTGGGAAACTAACTGACTTTATTCAACGCCTTGACAAGTGGTTGAGGGCCCGAATAAGACAGTATATCTGGAAGCAATGGAAGAAGCTTAAAACTAAGGTAACTAACTTACAGAAGCTGGGGCTGTCCCAGCGCGATGCATATGTCTTCGCTAGTACCCGTAAGGGCTACTGGCGAACTGCACACAGTAAGACCTTGAGCTATTCTCTAACTAATAGAAAACTGGAACAACTCGGACTTATGAATATGTCCAAGACGCTCCAGTC
>NZ_JAJGVH010000035.1:0-251 GCF_020785355.1 Limosilactobacillus reuteri
AGTGAAAGCTTGAGTAACTCAGTATCGATGAGCGAGAGCTTAAGCAACTCGGTATCAATGAGCGAAAGCTTGAGTAACTCAGTCTCAATGAGTGAAAGCTTAAGTAACTCAGTCTCAATGAGTGAAAGCTTGAGTAACTCAGTAAGCATGAGTGAAAGCTTAAGCAACTCAGTATCGATGAGCGAGAGCTTGAGTAACTCAGTAAGCATGAGCGAAAGCCTCAGTAACTCGGTAAGTATGAGCGAAAGCTT
>NZ_JAJGVH010000036.1:0-251 GCF_020785355.1 Limosilactobacillus reuteri
AGGCTTTCACTCATCGATACTGAGTTACTCAAACTTTCGCTCATTGATACGGAGTTGCTTAAGCTTTCGCTCATACTTACCGAGTTGCTGAGGCTTTCACTCATCGATACTGAGTTACTCAAACTTTCGCTCATTGATACGGAGTTGCTTAAGCTTTCGCTCATGCTTACTGAGTTACTTAAGCTTTCGCTCATTGATACCGAGTTGCTTAAGCTCTCGCTCATCGATACCGAGTTACTCAAACTCTCACT
>NZ_JAJGVH010000037.1:0-250 GCF_020785355.1 Limosilactobacillus reuteri
TCGCTCATCGATACTGAGTTGCTTATGCTTTCGCTCATGGAAACGGAGTTACTCAAACTTTCACTCATCGAGACGGAATTACTTAAGCTCTCGCTCATCGATACTGAGTTGCTTATACTCTCGCTCATCGATACTGAGTTGCTTATGCTTTCGCTCATGCTTACTGAGTTACTCATACTTTCACTCATCGAGACGGAATTACTTAAGCTCTCACTCATTGAGACTGAGTTACTGAGGCTTTCACTCATGG
>NZ_JAJGVH010000038.1:0-1194 GCF_020785355.1 Limosilactobacillus reuteri
CCGTGACAGGGATGCGTCCTAAACCAACTAGACCAACGGACCAAAATTGCGGGGGCTGGATTTGAACCAACGACCTCCGGGTTATGAGCCCGACGAGCTACCAGACTGCTCTACCCCGCGATAATATAAGGAGGATGAGGGATTCGAACCCTCGCGTCGCTCTCACGGCCTAGCGGTTTTCAAGACCGCCCCCTTCAGCCACTTGGGTAATCCTCCATAATGAATTAATAAGATTAAACAATAATGATTCATCAAAGCTAATCTCTGATGGACCTTGTAGGACTCGAACCTACGACCGGGCGGTTATGAGCCGCTTGCTCTAACCAACTGAGCTAAAGGTCCAAAACAGCCAGCCAATCGCGGCGGGGGGGATCGAACCCTCGACCTCCCGGGTATGAACCGGACGCTCTAGCCAGCTGAGCTACACCGCGAAAAAACTAATAATATATTAATTTTATAAATCGGGAAAACAGGATTCGAACCTGCGACCCCCTGGTCCCAAACCAGGTGCTCTACCAAGCTGAGCTATTTCCCGAAAAAATGCACCCAGAAGGAGTCGAACCTTCAACCTTCTGATTCGTAGTCAGACACTCTATCCAATTGCGCTATGGGTGCATAATAAGTGCCGAGGACCGGGATCGAACCGGTACGGTTATCACTAACCGCAGGATTTTAAGTCCTGTGCGTCTGCCAATTCCGCCACCCCGGCATTATAGAACTGGCAAAGCGGAAGACGGGATTCGAACCCGCGACCCCCACCATGGCAAGGTGATGTTCTACCACTGAACTACTTCCGCATATGAAAGTGCCGACTAGAGGATTCGAACCTCCGACCCCCTGTTTACAAGACAGGTGCTCTGCCAACTGAGCTAAGTCGGCAATTGACACTTTATTTTTTTATTACCAGATACTATATCTGATAATGAGCCGTGACGGGCTTGAACCGTCGACCCTCTGATTAAAAGTCAGATGCTCTACCAACTGAGCTAACGGCTCATGAGCTTAATCGCTCAATGGAGGATACAGGGCTCGAACCTGTGACCTCCTGCTTGTAAGGCAGATGCTCTCCCAACTGAGCTAATCCTCCATAAGCGTGGCAACGTCCTATCCTCGCAGGGAGCGATCCCCCAACTACTTTCGGCGTGTTGAAGCTTAACTTCTGTGTTCGGCATGGGTACAGGTGTATCCTTCAAG
>NZ_JAJGVH010000039.1:0-209 GCF_020785355.1 Limosilactobacillus reuteri
GGGTTTACCCTCAGAGCTTGTACTTTGAAAACTAAATACTATCTAATTTCTTTATTAACAAAACAATAAACCGAGAACACCGCGTTATTTGAGTTTTAATTAACTAATTATAATCGCTAACTCAATTAATCAGACAATCTTTGATTGTTTAGGTTAAGTTATGAAGGGCGCATGGTGAATGCCTTGGTACTAGGAGCCGATGAAGGACG
>NZ_JAJGVH010000004.1:0-359 GCF_020785355.1 Limosilactobacillus reuteri
AGCTTAAGCAACTCGATATCAATGAGTGAGAGCTTGAGTAACTCCGTATCAATGAGCGAAAGTTTGAGTAACTCAGTATCGATGAGTGAAAGCTTGAGTAACTCCGTTTCCATGAGCGAGAGCTTAAGCAACTCGGTATCAATGAGCGAAAGCTTGAGTAACTCAGTAAGCATGAGCGAAAGCCTCAGTAACTCGGTAAGTATGAGCGAAAGCCTCAGCAACTCAGTAAGCATGAGCGAAAGCCTCAGCAACTCCGTATCAATGAGCGAAAGTTTGAGTAACTCAGTAAGCATGAGTGAGAGTTTGAGTAACTCGGTATCGATGAGCGAAAGCTTGAGTAACTCAGTCTCAATGAGTGA
>NZ_JAJGVH010000040.1:0-210 GCF_020785355.1 Limosilactobacillus reuteri
CTAAGGCGGGACAGATGACTGGGGTGAAGTCGTAACAAGGTAGCCGTAGGAGAACCTGCGGCTGGATCACCTCCTTTCTAAGGAATAAAACGGAACCTACACATTGAAGAAACTTTGTTTAGTTTTGAGGGGTTTACCCTCAGAGCTTGTACTTTGAAAACTAAATACTATCTAATTTCTTTATTAACAAAACAATAAACCGAGAACACC
>NZ_JAJGVH010000041.1:0-262 GCF_020785355.1 Limosilactobacillus reuteri
TAGACCTAAAAGCCTATTTTGATAACGTTAATCATGACTTGATGATTAAGTATCTCCAACAATATATTGATGACCCATGGACACTAAGACTCATTCGTAAGTTTTTAACTAGCGGAGTCTTAGACCATGGGCTTTTCGCTAAGAGTGAAAAAGGAACCCCACAAGGAGGGCCATTGTCACCACTACTGGCGAACATCTATCTAAATGAGTTGGACAAAGAGTTGACTAGACGTGGTCACCACTTTGTGCGCTATGCGGATGA
>NZ_JAJGVH010000042.1:0-221 GCF_020785355.1 Limosilactobacillus reuteri
TCACTCATTGAGACTGAGTTACTCAAGCTTTCGCTCATCGATACCGAGTTACTCAAACTCTCACTCATGCTTACTGAGTTACTCAAACTTTCGCTCATTGATACCGAGTTGCTGAGGCTTTCGCTCATGCTTACTGAGTTGCTGAGGCTTTCGCTCATTGATACCGAGTTGCTTAAGCTTTCGCTCATACTTACCGAGTTACTGAGGCTTTCGCTCATGCT
>NZ_JAJGVH010000043.1:0-389 GCF_020785355.1 Limosilactobacillus reuteri
GAATTACTTAAGCTCTCACTCATTGAGACTGAGTTACTGAGGCTTTCACTCATGGAAACGGAGTTACTTAAACTTTCGCTCATCGATACAGAATTACTTAAGCTCTCGCTCATCGATACCGAGTTGCTGAGACTTTCGCTCATTGAGACCGAGTTACTCATGCTTTCACTCATCGATACCGAGTTACTCATGCTTTCACTCATTGATACCGAGTTGCTTATGCTTTCGCTCATCGATACCGAGTTACTTAAACTTTCGCTCATTGATACTGAGTTACTTATACTCTCGCTCATCGATACTGAGTTGCTTATGCTTTCGCTCATGGAAACGGAGTTACTCAAACTTTCACTCATCGAGACGGAATTACTTAAGCTCTCGCTCATCGATAC
>NZ_JAJGVH010000044.1:0-209 GCF_020785355.1 Limosilactobacillus reuteri
GAATCAAATGTGTAGGGTCTTCAATCACGATGTGATTTGAAGCAAAACATTTGCGAAGTCAATTCGCTTAATAACAAAGATAATTGAGAGCTATTCAAGTTCTTGTATATTTTATATGAGAGTTTGATCCTGGCTCAGGATGAACGCCGGCGGTGTGCCTAATACATGCAAGTCGTACGCACTGGCCCAACTGATTGATGGTGCTTGCA
>NZ_JAJGVH010000045.1:0-37100 GCF_020785355.1 Limosilactobacillus reuteri
GCTGGTACTACTGGGTTGTATGGTACCGGTGTGTCCTTGCCTGGGTCTGTTGGCGTAACTGTTGGAACACTTGGAGTGTAACCAGGAATTGTTGGTACTGGTTCGTCTGGCGTTACCTTGGTTGGATCCGTTGGATCAGTTGGGTATTGTGGTGTTGGGGCATCTGGAATTGGAGTCTTTCCATCTGGACCAACTGGAATAATCTTACCGTTTGGCGTGTAAGTTACTGTTACTTCAATATCATTTTGAGTTACGGCAGTTGCGTTAACTTGACGCTTATCTGCATGGTAACCTTCAACAACTGGAGTGTCTACTTGATCGTAAACTGACTTTTCACCTTTAGCAATTGACCAGTCAGTAGTATATTGTCCGTCCGCAATAACATTACCAGTTACAGCATCAACAGTAACAGTTCTCGTCCACTTAGAGGTTTGAACGTTATCAGCAGGAGTCTTGTCACCAGCACCTACATAGTGAACAGTTTCCTTAACATTCTTGGCTACCTCACTTGGATCTACACCATGCTTATCTGGAGTATCTGGTCCAACCGGAATTCGACCATGACGGAATGTTACCTTGAAGATTTGTTCGTTACCATCAACATTGTCAAATACTGGATTATCGCTAAAGCCATCGTTTACAAGGACATAACCTTGCTTTTCGTAGTCAGCAATTGAATCAGCAGTTGAGTAATTAATGGTTTCTCCAGCTTTTCCAGTTAAAGTACTAGATTCAGACATTACTCGATTATTCTCATCAAGATCAATGTATTGAACCTTAGCTTTTTCTTCAACATTCTTGGTGTAAACAACTGGGGTATCCTTCGTTGGATCTGGAGGAGTGACAGTATTTACACTTGGTGTGTAACCAGGAATTGTTGGAGTTGGTTCATCTGGTGTTACCTTAGTTGGATCTATTGGATCGTTAGTGTAAGGAACATTTGGAACATTTTGTCCTGGATTTGATGGATCTGGAATTGGATTGCCATTTGGATCTTGTGGGACAATGCTTCCAACCTTCTTGTAAACAACTGTGTAAGTACGGTTACGACGGGCTTCAGTTGCTTCTGGAGTAGTAGTAAAGCCACCAGCAACAACCTTACCGTTATCATCACGAGTGTAGCCCTTAACGGCTACGTAGCCATCGATTACTGGGACATCTTCAGCATCAAAGTCATGGCTAGTTGCATTCCATGACCCTTTACTAATTAAGACATTGGTATCCCGATTAACAGTATCGCCAGAGTATGTGAATTTGAAAGGTTGGCTCTTAGCTGAAATAAGTTCATTACCTTCTTCATCAACATACTTCACAGTTTGTGATGCATTAAGAGATTGTTTATTTTCAACTTTGGTATATGGAAGATAAGTTACAGTAACTTCAATATTTGCGCTGTCCTTGGTAATTTTATAAGGTTCAGGGTCAACATTTATACCATCTTCATAATCATCAGGCGAAACATGGTCTACATAATATCCTGTTTCTTCAGGTGAATTAACATATTTAAACCAACTGTCCCCTGGCGTCCAAGTAATAGTAGGCGTTGCAGTATTATCCTTGTCAACAATCCATTGACCATTAGCATCTTGCTTAGCGTTAACTAATTCACCGGTTACCTTGTTAACATAAGCAAGTCCATTGAAAGTAATAGTTTGCTTAGCGTTGGCAGGAATCTTTCCGGTAAATTCAGTCCCATCAGCATTTACATAATTTACTGTTAAAGTAACTTCTTTCTTCAATGCATTTGGCCGCGCATTTTCTGGAGTGTTTTTAGGTACATCTGGAGTTGGCGTATCTGGTGTAACTGGTTGTACACCTTGGGCAAAGTGAATCTCAAAGTTTTGGACCTGGTTATCATCTGTAAACTTAGCCCCATCAGCTGGGTAGTTGTTGCTTACTAAAACGTAACCTTCTTTTTCATAGTCGCCAATCGTCTTAGTTTTTCTTGGCTCATCTTGACCAATTTCAGAATTACCACTGAACTCCTTGCTAGTTGGTCGATAAAGGCTGTTAGTTCCAATTCTACCGTTGATGTCATCAACATGAAGAATTTGTCCCGTAGTGTCATCAATGTAGGTAATCGTTGCCCTTTGCGTCCAGTAAACGTAATTAACTAGTGAAGGGAAAGTAACTGGGTTTGAAGCAGTAAGCGTTCTCCCAGTATCATACTTACCCCACGTATTAGTTTCATATGGCAAGATGGTATAGTTGTATGTCTTTTGTAAATTACTATAATCGCCATCTTTAGGCACATTGTTATTAGCATTACCATTGCCCGTTGCATTGTGTTCGGCTGGATTAGTATAAAGAAAACGTACTTCTTGGAAAACAATTTGCCCAGCTAAACCAGCCTTTTCACGATTTCCTTCATCAACTTGGTTTAGGGTCATTTGAGTTGGATCAAGAATGGTGTAGTGGTTTGGATTAGTGACAAAATCATAATCAGCCGGTGGTAAATCAGCTGCTACCCGCCCCTGGTCAAGCTTACTGTCTGGAGAGTAAGCACCAGCGGCCTTAGCATAAGTAAACCAAGCTCGATATTCAACTGTTCCTTTATCATCAATAATTGTAGATTGAGAGTAGGAAGTTCCACGAGTAGTTACACGGGTCCCTCTTATTACATCTCCCTTATGATAAGGAGTTCCTACAACTAAGGTCCCATTCTTTTGGCTTGTTGGAATATCGAGGTCATAGTCTCCCGCAACATAATTAGGAGTAGCACGAACATCGTAGCCTTCCTTATCTACTGGTCTCGTAGTATAGCTACTACCCTGCCATCCATATTGAACATAGTCATCACGCAATTTCTTACCACTTTCATCGCGGTAAGTAGTAGTCTCTGCAACCCATTCAGGAATTGCTATAACCTGCGAAACTGAGCCACCTTTATCGACTTGGTCATCAAAAGTACTATATACTGGCGTAAACCAATTGCCATCATCGACCAGTTTTTGTAAAGTAAATTGCTTTCCGCCAGTAGATGTATTAGCGACAACAATTTCAGCATAATCATCAACTTTATATGAAGTACCACCATTCACATCGGTTGGAATAGTAATAGTTGTAGCAACTGTATTGTCACTGTTAAACTTCATGAAGTAAAACTTGGTTGGGAGGCCAGTACCATTAACATCCGCTTCACTAACCGAATAGGCGTACCGGTTACCTACACCATTTTTACTTCCGCCAGTCACTATATAACTATTAACAGTTTGGTGGGCAGGATTAGGATCTAATGGCACATTATTTGCATTGTAACTCTTAGCATACTTAGCAGTCGCATCTGTTACACTGTACCCCTTATTTGGAGCTGGTTGTTCTGCTTGCGTAGCACCACTAGGAGTAGTACTAGCAGCCAAAATCAAACTACTGCTTAAAGCACGATTACTTATGGTTGCACTAGCAGCCTGTGAGTTGTCGTGTGATAAGACGTTTGAGTCACTTTTAGTTGCTTCAGAAGAAACATTAGTAGCCGCACTGACAACATTAGTTTCCACTGCTTCAGATTTTGAACTAGAAGCAGGTGTAGATGTTGTCGCACTAGCAATATTTGATGCAGTTGATTGAGCCGCAGTACTTGCTTGAGCACTGTTCGTAGCTTGGCTAGTTGAAGCTGTTAACGGAACTACTTGCTCCATTGTCGTATTTTGAGCACTATTAACAGTTGTATCCTCTGCATTATCATCTGAGGCATGCGCAGTTTGTACGGTTTGGGTTCCCATAATAAAAGAACCAAGTAGTACTGAAGCTACCCCTACTGAGAGCTTCTTAATCGTAAAACGATCCTGCTTCTCCTCCATTTTTCGCTTAAGCTCGCGATTATTATTTTTGGATAACATAAAATTCTCCTCCATACTTAAACTTGAATACTTTAATTAAGTAACTATTTCTTCTTATAATAAGACTTATATGGTTATCCATCTTATTTATATTAATTTTAAATTAAATAATGATAAATGTAAATTTAAGAAAATTATTTAAAATCGGTCTTTTTTTAATTTTTAAAGCGTTTTCTATTGGTTTTACTTAATTTTTTAAACGCTTTACACCATATTTTTAAAGTATTAGCTTTAGAGAAGGAAAATAACAAACAGGTTAAAGTAATCGATTTATAAATCTAATTATCGTCTCATTTAAATATGAGTTATATACGCCGAATTTAAGAAAGAATTTCTGTATGTATATAAAAAAGGCCGAGGAAAATAAAAAATTTTCTCCGACCTCTATTTAAGGATATTTAAATTTATTTACGATTAAACAGGGTATCAATTGATTGGTTATTGTGGATACGAACAATTGCTTCTTTCAATAAATCGTCCACTGATAATTGAACCAACTTAGGGAATTCTTTCTCTTTTGGCAATTGAATTGTATCTGTCACAATCATTTTTTCAAGCGGTGAATTTTGTAACGTATTTACCGCATCAGCTGATAATACTGCATGCGTAGCAATTCCGTAAACTTTAGCGGCACCAAAGTTCTTTAATGCTTGTGCAGATAAGTTCATCCGTACTCCTGTATCTACAATATCATCAACAATAATCGCAGTCTTTCCCTTTACATCCCCGATTACATATTCAGGAACTTCTTGTTCAGTCCGTTCCCGAACTTCATCGTTACGATTGTCAATAATCGCAATGGAAGCTTTAATTCGTTCAGCATATTTCCGCGCTAAATTAACGCCAGCATGATCAGGGGCAACTACTACGATGTCATCACCCAAGTTTTGTTCCTCAATATACTTAGTAAAAAGACTGGTTGCTTGAAGATGATCAACAGGAATATCAAAGAAACCTTGAACTTGAGGAGCATGTAGGTCAATCGTTACTAGTCGACTAATTTGATCCATTTCAAGAAGGTTGGCGATCAATTTAGCTGTAATTGGTTCACGGCTTCGTGCTTTTCGATCTTGACGTGCATACCCATAGTAAGGCATTACAACATTAATTTTAGCCGCACTCGCCCGCCGCAAAGCATCAACCATAATCAATAGTTCCATCAAGTTAGTGTTAACTGGATCAGAAACTGACTGAATGACATAAACCTCACAGCCACGAATACTTTCGTCAATTGTAATTTTAATTTCACCATCAGCAAAATGACTAATGGAAGCTTTACTCAACGGAATCCCCACGCGTTGAGCAATTTGTTCAGCTAGTTTTGGATTTGAATTTAGTGAAAATAAACGCACATTATTGGCATTTTTTATCTGGGTCATTTTTATACTCCTTTAAAGTTCGACAATAATCATAACTATTATGACAACAAATTACTGTTCAAGCAAGTATTATTTGACTTGATGCAAACTTTGTAAGCTAATATTTTCCATTCCGATTAATGGATCAATTGTATCTGAATTAATGAGATCAGCTGTTAGAATATATTGCTGAGCATCATTATTTATTAATTGTTCAGTTTGTTTTTGAACTGGTTGCGGACTAGCAAGTTCTTTTGTTAACGAATCTGTTTGATGATCTAATTTTGATTTTAATTCACCATGCCTACTCCAAACCTTACCGAGGCGATCAACCAAAGAAGTTTTTCGATTAACTGCTTCATTTTTTACACTAGTCACAGCCGCATATGGCTCGCCGATCAAGACTAACTTTTCCGCGGCACGGGTAATTGCTGTATATAAAAGGTTTCGTTGAAGCATTCGGCTAAACTGCTGAACAATCGGTAAAAGAACCATCTTAAACTGACTTCCCTGTGCTTTATGGATTGAAATACAATAGGCTAACCGTAATTGATTCCATTCCATGCGGCTATAACTCACTTCATTACCATCAAAATCGACAGTAATTGATTCGTTTTTCTTGCCAACTGTCCTCCCGCTTTCAATTGCTGTAATTTTTCCAATATCACCGTTAAAAATATTCTTTTCTGGAACATTAACGAGTTGCAGGACCTTATCTCCAACACGAAAAGTTAGTCCTCTAAAATCGATTTCTTGTTTTCCATTAGCTGGAGGATTATACGCCTGTTGTGCAAGTTCATTTAAACGGTCAACCCCTGCCTGTCCCCGGTACATCGGTGCCAAGATTTGAATATCATTTGCGGAATAATCTCGTTTTTTAGAAAGGTCAATAATTTGTTGAACCACACTTGGCACTTGGTTAGCATGGCATGAAATAAAGGACCGATCTGGCATTTTATTCGTTAGATCTGGTGGCAGCTTACCCTCTTTGATAGCATGCGCTAATGGAATGATTGTTGAATCAGCAGCCTGACGGTGAATATTGGTTAGTTCAACTTTGGGCAGTTCTGCAAAATCAAGAAGATCATGAAAGACTTGTCCAGGACCGACAGATGGTAATTGATCCTTATCACCTACCAAAACTACATGCATAGAAGTAGGAACGGCTTGAATAAGAGTCTTAAACAAGAGGGTATCAACCATCGACATTTCATCAATAATCAATAAAGAGCCTTCTAAATCACGAGCATTCATATCAGTTGGCATTTCTCGACCGTTAAGCCCGAGCAAGCGGTGGATTGTACTTGCTGGCAAATCTGTAGCTTCACTCATTCGTTTAGCAGCGCGGCCTGTAGGAGCAGCTAGCAAAACAGGAAAAGACTTTTCCTTATATTCATTTACGTCCAATGAAAGATCATGAATTTTCGCATAACTAGCTACAATCCCCTTAATAATTGTTGTTTTTCCCGTTCCTGGACCTCCCGTAAGAAGCATGACTTTACTATTTAAAGCAGTTTTGATGGCCTCTTTTTGAACTTGGTCATAGGTTATCCCTGATTGATCGGCAACCTTTGTAACTGTTTTTTCAATAGTCGTCGCTGGTAATTTTTCCCGGTCAACAGTAAGAAGACGGTGTAAATGGTCAGCAATTTGCCATTCCGCGTTATAAAGGGCAGTTGGATAAATTTTTTCATCAGCGTAACTAATTTCTTGATTTTTCTCCAACTCAACAATTTGGTTGGCAATTAAATCTGTAGAAACACGGCCACCACTTCCTTGCGCAAGCAACTGGATAGTTTGCTGCAGAAGAGGTTTTGTTGTAGTAAATGTATCACCGGTTTCCATTGTCAAGTCATCAAGCGTCTGGATAATTGCTGCATCAATCCGGCGTGAATCATCCGTGGCAATTCCCAATTTTTGTGCCACTTGATCAGCACGATTAAAACTAATTCCATCTATTTCAGCGGCGAGTTGATAGGGGTTTTCATTAATAATATGTAGAGTTTCTTCCCCGTACTTGTCAAAAATTGCACTACTAAGGTTAGCACCAAAACCGAGATCATTTAGGCCGATAATAATCTGGTCCATCCCCTGGTTTGCCCGCAAATTATCAACTAATGAATCCTTAACTGCTTTGCGGAGCTTTAATTCATCTAAAACATGAGGGTCAGCAATAATTTTATTAATCGCATCCGTTCCTAATTTATCGACAATTTTTTCAGCCGTCTTTTTTCCAATTCCGGTAAACTGTTTTCCAGACAAGAAATCAATTAACCCATCCTTGCTTGTGGGCCGGTTGACATGGTAAGAAGTCGCTTGAAACTGTTGCCCATATCGCGGATGCTCAACAATTTTTCCCTCAAAGCGGTAAGTCTGATCATCACTAAGATCACCAAAACTTCCCGTTACAGTAATCTCCGGCTCGTGCCAATCAAAATTTGCTTCTTCAACCGAGACAATTAAAACCTTAAAAAACGAATCTGGACTAGTAAAAATCTCAGATTGTACCTGACCAATAAAAAAAGACGGCTCCGTTGGCGTCTTAAATAGGTCGATTTCTTCAGCCATAGAAGTCATCCTTTCATGTTGCTAATCTTTCTTTTGCGTTGCCTGAAGCGTTTTTTCAATATCATTAAGTCGTTGCTCACTCTTATGGTAGTAATTAGGATCTAACTGCTTAGCTTGCGCAAGGTAGTCTTTGTATGGCTCACCAAGAACCATCGCCACAATTCCGCGATTAAATTGTGTATCAGCACGTCCTGGATGATACTTTAGAATTGCATCATAGTAAGCTTTAGCCTGTTTAAATTCACCTAATGCTAATAATGAGTCACCGATTACCTGATTAATTTCAGGATCGTCTGGACGTAATTCAAGGGCAGTTAATCCATAAGCAACGGCTTGCTTGTATTGTCCTTTTTTCATATAGCTTTGGGCTAACATAAGATAAGAATCAGCTTTGAGTTTGGGGTCATCAATCTTATTGTAAAGCTTAATTGCTTCATTAACTTTGCCAATCTCATAGTAAAGGTTACCAAGACCATAGTTTAAGAGGTTCATAGCATCCTTGTCACCCTTTGCCTCAAAAATCCCCAAAGCCTTCATAAAGAGTTCTTCTGCTTGTTGATAGTCATTTAACCGGGTTAGCAAAGAACCTAAATCATAATAATTATTTACTTTATCTGGATGCTCATCAATTGCTTCAACTAGTTTATGAACTAATTTTTCTGTTTCCTTTTTCTTAGGATCACGAAAATCTTTTTTCTCTGTCATTAATATCACCTCTTAAATCGTATCAGTCGGATCAACCTTGCTCTTGTGAAGGTAAGATGTATCATTCCACTTTTCAAGTTCAAAATGACGACCATCATTAGTAGTAAGAATCGTCGTTGATGTATTGCTTAGTCCACCACGATCTTTCAAGTGAGCAAGAGGTGTTCCAATCAATGCATTAATGGCAGCATTCAAGGCAGCTCCGTGGGAAATCACGAGAATATTACCATTAGGATACTGGCGACAATACTCTTCAATTGCTGCACGGAAACGAGCGATTACTTCTAGAAAACTTTCTCCTTCTACTAATGATTCATCATATTTATCAGGATGATGACGAAAGTTTTTTAAGACTTCAGGCCATTTTGCCGCAACATCTTCAAAATGCATTCCTTCCATTTTGCCTAAATTAAATTCTTTTAACCGGCTATCAATTGTTAATGGGATTTCTGGATTCAAATGGTTCAATAATGCCTGAGCTGTTACGCGTGCACGCTTTAAAGGACTAGTATAAGCATGTACAAACGGAATCCTTTGTAAAGAACTTGCTAATAATTCAATTTCTCGATAACTATCCTTTAGTAACGGTGAATCGCCATTGGCACCTTGATAACGGGATTCTAAATTCCATTGCGTTTTTCCGTGCCGGATTAAATAAACTTTTGTCATCTCTGTCGTTACCCCTTTTATTTACTATCTTACCAGAGTTTGCGGCAATTGTTTATCACAGAGTTATTACTTTATGTATATTTAAGAAGGCAAAAGTGAAATTACCCCTGCCTTCTCTTTAAGGTCTAAAAATATGAATTAAACGTATTGAAGCTGCCGGTCATGACTGTAAGCACGATCAATAATCGCACTCCCAAGGCATTCCTCTCCATCGTAAAAGACAACTGCTTGACCTGGAGTGATGGCCCGTGCAGGATCATCAAATTCAACTGTTACCATTTGATCATCATCTGACAAATGAACAGTAACGCCAACATCTGTCTGACGGTAGCGGAACTTGGCCGTACAATGAAAATCACGCCCATAACGACTTACAACATCATCAACCCAGTGGATATCACTCGCTTCAAGATGAGTAGCATAAAGATGGCTGTTTTCGTATCCTTGACCAACATAAAGAACGTTCTTCTTCATATCCTTGCCGATTACAAACCATGGCTCATTACTTTCCTTATTACCACCAAGGCCAAGCCCACGACGCTGACCGATGGTGTAATACATTAAGCCCATATGCTGACCAACAACTTTGCCATCAAAGGTTTCCATATTTCCTGGTTGTGCTGGAATATATTGACTCAAGAATTCACGAAAATGACCATCCTCACCGATAAAGCAAATCCCAACAGAATCCTTCTTATCAGCAGTAGCAAGCCCTGCTTCTTCAGCAATCTTTCTAATTTCTGGCTTAGTGTAGCCAGCTAATGGAAACATTACCTTATCCAACTGCTTGTAATCAAGTTGACTTAAGAAGTAAGTTTGATCCTTGTGTTGGTCTTTAGCACGCATCAAGTGCATCCGGCCGTTCTCATCACGCCTTACATCAGCATAGTGTCCAGTAGCAACGTAATCAGCACCTAATTGGTTAGCATATTCAATAAAAGCCTTGAACTTGATCTCTTTATTACAAATAACATCAGGATTTGGTGTACGACCTTTCTTGTACTCAGCAATGAAATACTTGAAAACCCGATCCCAGTATTCCTTCTCAAAGTTAACAGAATAGTATGGAATCCCAATCTTAGAAGCAACTTTTGCTACATCTTTGTAGTCTTCAGTGGCAGTACAAACACCATTTTCATCTGTGTCATCCCAGTTTTTCATGAAGACACCAACAACATCGTATCCTTGTCGTTTTAAGAGAAGAGCCGTCACTGAAGAGTCGACTCCTCCACTCATTCCTACTACCACACGTGTATGACTATTATCAGCCATTAATTATCACCATCATTTCGTATAGATTCTGGAATAATCTACGATTGAAGGTCGCATGCATCCAGTGTTAACCATTGTACCAGAGTATTTCAATCCCTGCACAGTTTTTATTTAGTGAATATTTGCCGGGCAACCATTTCATCTAAAATATAGTGATATTGTTGAATAAATTCAGCTGCGCGTTGGTGATTAAAAATATTAATTTTTCTTAAACCATTTCCCGAAAGAGTCTCCATTTTAAAACCGTCTAAATCACTGTTAATTAAAATCCGAAGACGGGCAACAGGTTTAAATGGATTATCAGTATCAAGACTTCCTAAATATTCAAAGTTTCCCCGGTTCGTCTGTTCAAATCCTAAATCAAGCAAAGCATATTTTTTTATCTCTGGGCTAATTGTGTATTTATCCTTATCACCAGAAATTTGTACTGTTTTTGTAAATTCCATTTTAATTATCCCCATTAATTTTCTTTAGGTTTTCAACGGTTTTAATAATCGTAGCAATTAACTGATCAATATCTTCTTCCGTATTTAACCCGCCAAAACTAATTCGAATTGATTCACTAATTCGAGGGCTATCAGCGCCGAACATCGCTGTTAAAACGTGAGAAGGCTCAATACTACCCGCTGTACATGCAGAACCACCAGAGACTGCGATGCCTGCAAGGTCTAAATCTGTCTGGATAACATAAGTTGAAATTCCTTTAAACCATAAGTTAAGCACGTGGGTTTTGTTGATTTGTCCATTAATTTCAAAATCAACATTATTTTTCTTAAGCGCCTTAACGATCTTTTGCTTAAAGGCATAATAACGATCACGCCGTTCTTCTTTTACTTCCGGCGTGTTTAATTCTACCGCTTTAGCAAAACCGGCAATTCCAGGTACATTTTCAGTCCCTGCACGGCGTTTAGTTTCTTGGTCCCCACCCTTAATAAAGCTTGGAAAACTAATGCCATCACGACGATATAAAAATCCCATCATCTTTGGACCATTAATCTTATGGGCCGATGTTGAAAGCATATCAATGTGGTCAGCTTTAACATCAATTGGCAACAGTCCATATGCTTGAACTGCATCTGTATGGAACCATGCTTGATGGTCTTTCAAAATTTCCCCAATCTCATGGATAGGCATTTGACTACCCACTTCATTGTTTTCCATCATAATGGTTACTAAAATCGTATCATCACGAAGAGCGGCCTTAAAATCATCAATTGAGATATTACCATTTTCATCAACTGGTAAATAGGTTACCTCAAAGCCATGTTCTTCTAGAAAATGGAGGGGTTTTAAGACTGCCTCATGCTCAATGGCAGTTGTAATAATATGCTTACCAAGATTCTGTCGTTTAAAAGCAGTTTGGATAATAGCAGTATTATCACTTTCAGTCCCCCCACTGGTAAAGATAATCTCATTATCATCAGCATTAATGCTTTGGGCAAGAATGTGACGACTATCTTCCATTACAAGTTTGGCATGACGCCCATAAGAGTAACCAGTTGAAGCATTTCCCCATGATTCTTGCATTTGTTTAGTCACTTCCGCAATTACTTCTGGGGTCATTGGGGTTGTTGCTGCATTATCCAAATAAATCTCACTCACGAGTTTTTCATCCTTCCATTTACTTATCTAAATCTGCAAAGAGCTGAAGAAGCATATTTGCAGAGCGTTTTCCAGCATCAATAATAAAGTCGTCAAAACTAACGCCGGCATCTTCATCACCTGTATCAGACATTGCCCGAACTACAACATACGGAATTTGGTGGTCAGTGGCAACTTGTCCAACCGCTGCCCCTTCCATTTCACTAGAAAGTGCATCAGGGAAATTATTCAAAATCTCTTTAATTGCTTCTGAACTTGCAATAAATTGATCACCAGAAACAATTAATCCTCGTTTTACATTTAAGCCAGTCTTTTCACCGGCTTTTTCTAAGGCTTGTCCCCATTGGTCAGAAGCCTTAAAGCGTGGTTCTTTTCCTGGGAGTTGGCCATAACGGTAATTAAATGCAGTTGCATCAACATCATGGTAGGCCGTTTCAGTTGAAATTACAATATCACCAACATGTAACCCTTCACCAATTCCACCAGCTGATCCAGAATTAATCACAACATCTGCCCCACAATCGGTGATTAAATGTTCAGTAGTAATCCCAGCTTCCACTTTACCAATTCCAGATTCTACTAATACAACGTCTTGATTATTGATTTTACCGAAAAGGTAGGATTTACCCCCGATCTTCTTCTCTTGTTTATCGGATAACTTTGCAGTTAATTCTTTAATTTCTTCAGGCATTGCACAAATAATTCCAAATCGCATATTTTTCTCCTTTTTCTATCCAACATAAAATAGTATTAAGTAAACAATAATAATTGCCACAATCAAAGCAATGATTGCAATATTTAAGCGGCGTTTCAAGCGCGCCGTTTTTTCTGCCACTGTTTCGTCATGACGTTGACTAGCAACTGCTTCGCGACTATAAGGTTGATCAGTTGTATTTTCTGTTGCTTCATTAATAGACTGCTGTTCAGTCTGACGTTGCTGTTGACGATATTGGCTACGTGACATACGTGATTGTTGCTCATCTTGTTGTTTATTATCCACGGTTGTTCATTCCTTGCCAGTAATAGATTGCCATGATTGTCTTAGCATCTTCAATTTCGCCTTGATCAATCATTTCAAGCGCTTGTGGTAAAGTTACTTCTTTTAACATCAATTGTTCATCTTGATCTTGCGGCAGCTCGTTGCTAACCCGTTTTAATCCCGTGGCCAAATAAAGGGTCATGTATTCATCCATACAACCAACAGAAGTATAAAATGAAGAAATCTTTTTTAAACTTGTTGCTTCATACCTTGTTTCTTCATTTAATTCACGTTTAGCCGCATGAAGAGCATTATCATCATCCCGTTGATCAAGCTTCCCCGCAGGAATTTCAAGGGTTGTTTTTGCAATTGGTGCGCGCCACTGTTTTTCAAGAATCATTTTATTATCAGCCGTCAAAGCCAAAATCGCAATTGCTGGTGCGTGGTGGACGATTTCTCGTTGTGTTTTATTACCATGTGGGGTGATAACTTGCTGTACTTCAACATCGATTAAATGGCCGTGAAAAACTGTTTTACTACTTATTGGTTGCTCTTCAAATTCCATTAGAACCCATCCTTATCTTAAAACACGAACATGTGCTGCTTGCGGTCCCTTATGTCCTTGAACAATTACTAATGAGACCTCTTCATCAGGGTGAAGGATGCGACGACGCGTTCCTTCAATTCCACTATAATGAACAAAAATTTCTCCTTCGTGAGGAACTGTAATAAAGCCCCATCCTTTTTGTTCGTCAAAACTTTTTACTTTTCCTTTGAGCATTTTTTACCAACTCCATAATAAAATACCAAGCAACAAGTGTCACTTGGTATTTTACACCGCTTAAAAATAATTGTCATTTACTGGATAACGAAAACCAGTTTTTTTAGAGATTATTATTCTTCTAAACCATCTTCTGCTGTTTCAGGGAAGTTTTCCCGAACAATAGCAGCACAGCGAGCACATAATTCAGGATATGCTGGATCACTGCCAACGTCTTCCTTGACCATACGACAGCGAGCACAAGTTTCACCATTAGCGGTAGTAACCTTAACTGCTACCCCATCGTTGTATTGGTCAGCATCAGCAGGCGCTTCATCAGCTGGATGTACATGAAGAGCAGAAACCCCTAGCAATAATTGAATGTTTTCATTAAGACTATCAAGTAATTGCTTTTGGTCATCGGTTAAGTAAAGATCAACTTGAGCTTCAAGAGATTTACCGATTAGCTTAGCATTCCGTGCCTCTTCAAGACTCTTCAGGACATGTGAACGTACTTCCATAAAGTCATCCCACTTGCTCAATAGCTCTTCTTCACCAGCGAATGTCCGTGGATCTGGAATTTCAGTTAATTGAACAAAATCTTCCGGTTCATTCATGTAGCTCCATACTTCTTCTGTAGTGTGAGGAAGAATTGGTGTAAGAAGCTTAACAAGTGTCAAAAGGATGTCATAGAAGACAGTTTGCATTGACCGCCGAACTTCTGAATTTTCAGCCTCAATATAGAGCACATCTTTAGCAATGTTCATGTAGAAAGCTGAAAGATCGTTGTTTACAAAATTGATCAATACCTTATAAGCATCAAGGAAGTCGTAGTTATCAAAATCTTCCCGCATTGTCTTCAAGAAGTGGTTAAGTTTAACCAACATGTACTTGTCTACCGATTGTAACTTCTCATAAGAAACGGTATTTTCTTCAGGATTGAAGTCACTAGTATTAGCAAGTAAGAAGCGGAACGTATTTCTCAACTTACGATATGCTTCGGAAATCTGTTGGAATGTTCCCATCGATACACGAACATCAGCTGAAGTATCAGCACTCATTACCCATAACCGGATAATTTCCGCACCCATTTGTTGGACAACCTTATTTGGATCGATAACGTTACCTTGAGATTTACTCATCTTGTTACCGCGCTTATCAAGTGTGAACCCTTGAGAAACGATTTCCTTATATGGCGCATGGCCTGAACATACAACACTGGTAATCAAACTAGAGTTAAACCAACCACGATATTGGTCAGATCCTTCAAGGTAAAGGTCCGCTGGGTATGTTAAATAATCACGTTCAGCTAATACCCCTTGGTGTGATGAACCAGAATCAAACCATACGTCCATAATGTCAGTTTCCTTAGTGAACTTACCATTAGGAGAATGTTCATTAGTGTATCCTTCTGGCAAAAGATCTTTTGCTTCACGTTCAAACCAAACATTAGAACCATACTTAGCAAATAATTCTGCTACATGGTTGATTGTTTCTTCTTCCATGATTGGTGTGCCATCTTCAGCATAGAAGATTGGTAAAGGTACACCCCAAACACGTTGACGAGAAATTACCCAATCACCACGGTCTTTGATCATATTGCGAAGACGAACCTTTCCCCATTCTGGGTGGTACTTAACGTCTTCTAAGGCATCTAAAATATTTTGGCGCATCTTTTCAATTGATACAAACCATTGATCAGTTGCCCGGAAGATGATTGGTTGCTTTGTCCGCCAATCGAATGGGTAACTGTGTTGTAATGGCTCTTGAAGAAGTAAAGCATTGTTTTCTTCTAGCTTTTGAAGAGATACATCATCAGCATCTTGGTAGAATACCCCTTCAAAGCCTTCACCGTTTTCCTTAGTTAAAACACCTTGATCATTGATTGGGGCAAAAATTGGCAAGTCATACTTTTTACCAAAGTTGTAATCATCATCCCCATATCCAGGAGCAGTGTGAACAAGGCCAGTACCAGCATCAGCAGTAACATAATCTGCTAAACCAACAAGAAGATCACGATCAAGGTATGGGTGTTGAGTAGTCATCCCTTCAAGTTCTTGACCCATTAAATGATCAACAACTTCATAATCTTCCCAACCAAGTTTTTCTGCTAATTTCTCAAGCAGATCTGTTGCAACAACAAATTTCCGGTCATCATTTGCTGGCTTTACAACAGAGTAATCAAACTTTGGATTAACTGCAACTGCCTCAGAAGCAGGAACAGTCCATGGTGTTGTCGTCCATACAACTAAATATGTGTCATTATCTAAACGGCCTTTGCCATCTTTAATTTGTTCTACAAAGAAGGCTGTTTTAGCAACAACATCATGATATTCAACTTCGGCTTCTGCTAAGGCTGATTCTGAAGACCATGACCAGTAAACTGGCTTCTTAGCTTGGTATAATAGACCTTTCTTAGCAAATTCACCGAACACCCGAATTTGAGCAGCTTCAAATTCTTTATCAAGGGTAAGGTATGGATGATCCCATTCACCACTTACACCTAACCGCTTAAAGTCAGTCCGTTGCTTATCAACTTGCTTAAGGGCATATTCCCGACAAAGATCACGGAATTCAGTTAAGCTCATCTTCTTACGGTCGTAACCGGACTTAGTCAATTGGTGTTCAATTGGCAATCCATGAGTATCCCAACCAGGAACATAAGGTGCCCGGTAGCCAGACATTGACTTATAGCGCACAATAAAATCTTTAGAAATCTTGTTCATCGCGTGGCCAATGTGAATATTACCGTTAGCATATGGAGGCCCATCATGTAAAACAAAAGTAGGCTTTCCTTCATTTAATTTTTGTCGTAGTTCATAAACTTTATTTTCTTCCCATAGCTGTTCCCGTTGTGCCTCAGTTACAGGTAACTTTCCGCGCATTGGAAATTTAGTACGGCCAAGGTTTAACGTATCTTTAACACGCATTGTAACTACCCCTTTCATTAATTCTTGTATTTTAATAATAAAAAAGCTTCCTCCCATTACTGGGACGAAGCTTCTTCGCGGTACCACCCGGATTTAAAACTCTAAGATTAAAGTTTCCTCATGTCATTAGATAACGATAATGAACCGCCTCATCCTAACTAACTCAAATGAGGTACTCCGAGATGATCAGGAATAGTTAAACATTATCAACCTCTCACCAATTGTTGACTCGCTTTAATGTTATGGTAATTATTCCAATTCTCTTCAACGATTTTATTAAAATACGATCCTAGTGATTTACTTGTTATTATCAGGGAAGACGACAACAGTTTCAGGTGCATCTGATCCTTTGTCATCGTTAACAGCTGTTGGTTGTGCAGGTGCACTCTCTTCTGGTTGTTCAGCAGAAGCAACTGGCTGTTCTGATTCAACAGGTTGTTCTTCACTAATAGTTGTTGCAGTTGATTCTACACTGGTTGCTGAACTGCTGTCAAGACGACTACCTAAAATTTTTTCAATTTCGTCATATTTACTCAAGTCATCATTTTCTAAAAGCTTGTCCCATTCATTACTCTTAATGACTTCTAATTGCGATTCAAGCATGACTTGAAGCCGTTGACGGAAGATCCGAGTCTGTTTACGAAGATCATTAGTTTCACTTGTTAACTTCTTAGTAGAATTAGCAGCGTCTTCAATTACTTGGTTTGACTTATCATTAGCTTCCGAAACAATATCAGTTGCTTGCTTTTGCGCTTCACGAATCATAATATCTGCTTCACGCTTAGCATTATTTTTAACCTTATCAGCAGCCTCTTGAGCAACTAAAATTGACTTATTTAAAGAGTCTTTCAAGTCAGCAAAGTACTTAATCTTGCTATCATTAGCCCGTACTTGCTCTTGTAAATTATTATTTTCAGTTATTAATTGTTGGACTGTTTGTGAAACTTCCTGAATAAATTCTTGAACTTCTTCAGGATTATAACCCCGCATCTTAGTATTAAATTGCTTATTGTTAATTTGATCAACCGTCAAACTCATGAGTAAATTCCTCCATTCAAATTACGCATTTACAACTGAAATGGTAATTCTTTCTTTATCTTTTTTTGTTTTCCCATTGGTCATATCGATTCTGAGGCGACCACCATGACGCACAGATATCAAATCATGAACCACAATTTGATAATCTGGACGATCAATCTCTTCCCAGTTTAATCGAACTTGACCATGCTCTATTAATTGCTTTGCCCGGTTTCGTGAATAATTAAAGCCTGCAGCTACCACAACATCTAACCGTAGTGATGAAACTGTTGTAACTATCGGTACCCATTCCTCTTTAGGTGTTACCACTGCTTCTGTTGCGATCGGAATCCATTTAACCTTAATTCGACCAACGTGCTCAACGTTTTTCCGTAAATACTCTGCCATTGGTTTCGTTACGATCACTTGCCAATGCGCCCCATCAGTTAAAATATCACCAAATGCATTCCGCTCCATCCCTTCACCAATCAATGTTCCCATAATTTGCCGATGATGAAGTTCTGAAAACTTAACAGGATAGTTTATCTCTAAAGCCTGTAAAGCAAAGTCTTCGATAGAGGGTTCATAATAAGGCGGATAAATTAGAACTCGTTGCATTTCTGCGCCTTGCCAACCACCATACATTGTTATTTTAACATTGTTATTTCGATTAACAATCGTTTGGACAATAAAACGTTCACGTGGATTCAAAAAAGGAGTGAGGACAGGACGATATTGCGCTTCTGCAGTAGCTACCCAGTCATTTGCTTGGTCAACAAGGGTGGCTTCATCCGGACGAAAATGTTGTTTAATATTATCTTCGCTCAAATCTACTTCCTCTTAGTATTAATTAAATGATTGCTGCTATATGTGCTAATCCTGCTTGAACAAAATATAGTACAAGGATAGCGATCATCGGCGCAAAACTTATCCCCCCGATTGGAGGAATAAAATCAAACCAATGCATATAAGGTTCTACCAACCGATTGATAACATCACCGAGTCGTGAATTACGTGCATTAGGGAACCATGACATAATACACCACACAACTATCACTAAAATATAAGCATCAACTAATTGATTAAGAGCCCATAATAAAAATGCGATCATATTAACTCCTTTTAGTGATTAAAATTTATCACCATCATTTTTTAGATTACTCGTTAAACTACCTGAGATTTCATAGTTTTTAGGGGTGCAGAGAAAAATCTCCTTTCCGATTCGTTTCATTTCACCATCAATTGCAAAAACGGTGCCATTTAAGAAGTCTACTAACCGTGCTGCAACATTTGTATCCATTTGAGTGAAATTAACGATCACCGCATGTCCTTCTAATAATTGGGATGCGATCTGCTTTACATCCGCATAAAGACGGGGTTCATATAAGGAAATCTGACTCATTTGGTTAAGCCGCCCACTATTAATTGAAACTACTTTGTTGCTTGTGTTTGCTGGCGTTGAAACTTGTTCACTTGTTTCATAGAGACCATCTTGTTCATCAATGTCTTCTTCACCAAATAGGCTTTTTAAAAAATTTGCTGCCATTGTATTACCCTCCTTAATAGGTCTAAACAGAAAAAGGCGGATTAAAAAATCCACCTTTTTGCTAAATTATTTACTTACGACGATTCTTGAAGAACGGTGGAGTCGATAAGTTAGTATCATCATTGTCATCCGTATTAGCCGCATCATCGTTAAATACGTTAAATTCTGGCTTAGTAACGTGAGAAAATTCGTTATCAGAATTTCTTGATTGGTTACTTGTATCGGCTGTTGGATCATTCCAACCATCAAAAGGATCTCGTTGCTTTGGTTGTTCAACGGGTTGTTCTTCTTGTGGAATAGACCGAGTTACTCGTGGTGCTTCTTTCTCCGCTGGCTTTTGTTGTTGAATTTTCTTTTTCTTATCAATTCCAGTGGCAATTACAGTAACGCGAACTTCATCGCCCATTGATTCATTTAAGGACATACCAAATGAAATATCAACGTTAGTTCCAGCAGCTTGTTTAATCACATCTGATGCTTCTTGAGCTTCAAACATTGATAAGTCTTTACCACCAGTAATATCCATCAAGACATGTTGAGCCCCATCAATTGACACTTCAAGTAATGGAGAAGAAATAGCCTTCTTAGTTGCTTCAGTAGCACGGTTTTCACCGGTAGAAGCACCAACTCCCATTAAGGCAGAACCTTGATTAGACATCAATGTCTTAATATCAGCAAAGTCAAGGTTGATGTAACCTGGAGTAACAATTAAGTCTGAAATACCTTGCACACCTTGACGAAGGACATTATCAGCTTCTTTAAATGCTTCCATCATTGGCGTCTTCTTATCAATCATCTCTAATAAGCGGTTATTAGCAACGATAATTAAAGTATCAACATTTGACTTTAACTTTTCAAGTCCTTCTGCAGCATAGCGTGCTCGACGAGGTCCTTCAAATGAGAATGGACGGGTCACAACACCAACAGTTAACGCTCCACTATCTTTAGCAAGTTTAGCTACAACTGGGGCTGCTCCAGTACCAGTTCCACCACCCATTCCGGCTGTAATGAAGACCATATCTGCGCCTTCAAGAGCTTTTTTAATTTGCTCTTCACTTTCTTGGGCAGCCTTTTCACCTACTTCTGGATTTGAACCAGCACCTAATCCTTTTGTCAATTTAGGTCCTAAGCGGATCTTAGTTGTTGCTTGAGAATTATTTAATGCTTGTAGGTCGGTGTTAGCAACAATAAAGTCAACACCTTGTACTTTTTCAGTGATCATTCGGTTGACGGCATTACCGCCAGCTCCACCAACACCAATTACTTTGATTTGCGCTTCCGCAAATTGGTTGTCGTTAGCGAACGTTTCATTATCCATAGCAGTATTCCTCCAAATTAGTCAAATAAATTATTAAAAATGTTTTTAAACCGATTACTTAGCCCGTTTTGCTTTTTCTTCTTTGGCGCTGGCTCTTCAGTAACTGGTTGCTGCTGTGCTTCTCGCTGTGAACGTTGTAATTTATCAGATTTTTCAGTCCATTGTTGACGTGGCTGATTAACAGTTTGTCCTTTTTCTTCATGAGGACTCTTAATCGTATCAATTCGTTGAACAGTTTGCTTAATTAATCGATCAATATCTGATAACTGATTTTCATACATCCCCAAAGCTAAACTAACCGCATAGCGAGGGTGACGAATACCCATTTGTTCTGGAACATTCACCTTAATATTACCAGTAAAGTACTGTTCAGCAAGTTCCTTAACTCCTGGCAGAGCAGCCACTCCACCAATCAAAACTACTCCTCCCGGTAATTCAGGGGCATGAATAGCCTTAAGTTTATCCTGAATACGATCAAAAATTTGCCGTACTCGTGCTTCAATTATTTCTGATAAATACTGCTCTGAATATTGGACAGGATCATTTTGGCCAACAACATCAACGTCAACTTGAACATCTTCATCGGCTAAGGATGCCATAGCATATCCATGATTTAGCTTAAGTTGTTCGGCGTTTTTTAATGATGTATTCATGACCGTAGAAATATCTTTAGTAATGTATTTTCCACCTTCAGGATCAACATAAGTATACTTTAATTGATGATCATGAATAATACTGGTTGTTGTTTGACCACCACCTAAATCAATAACAACAGTACCAAAATCTTGCTCCCCATCATTAAGGAGGTTAAAGTCTGTTGCGATCGGCGTAATAACAAAATCTTTAATGTCATATCCCGCCTGTTGAACTGCCTTTTTTGTATTATGAATAATGGTCTTAGGTCCTGTATACAAGGTGGCCTTCATTTCTAAACGGACACCAACCATTCCACGGGGGTCCTTAATACCAGAAAAGCCATCAACAGTAAATTCTGTTGGAATTAAATCAATTATTTCCCGCTCGGGGGGAATACTTTGCGTCAACGCTTCACGAGCAACGTCAATTACGTCTTGGTTAACAATCTCTCTTGATTGTCCTCTTGTTGCAATCGTAATCATACCATGTACTCGTTGCATTTGTAAGTAATTTGCCGGTAAGCCAACTACAACACTTTGAATCTCTACGTTGGACTTTTCCTCGGCCTGTGCTACCGCCGCTGAAATTGCCTGGGCGGTTTTATCAATGTCGACAATAACTCCTCGGTTTAATCCTGCCGATCGTTCTACACCAACACCAATAACTTTCAACTGACCCTTAACACTTTCACACACCAGTGCCTTGATCGAGGTGGTTCCAATATCTAATCCAACGTATACTTCTGAATTATTCATTCTAAAAGGAACCCTCCTAAGACTATCATTAATTAAATTAATTGTATTTTTAACCTATACAAGAATTTTACCACAGATAAACAATGACAAAAAAGGGAATTATCAAGGTTTTTCACAAAATCATTTATCCTTAGATCCATAGTCATAAGAATAAGCTCCGACTTGAAGATCTATAATTCCCTTATTTTTCATACTTGCTGCAATTGCAGGGTAATATCCCATTTTATCCCCGATAGTATTTAAGTCGCCATAAACTGTATTACCATCACGCATATAAATAATAACGCGATCTGGATAATCTTTAGTAGGTTGATAACTCACACTTGAAATACCATTTCTTATTGCCGGTTTCAGCTTTCCTAACTGAGCGGCCGTTGTAGCAAGGACTTTTTTATGACCATCAAAACGTTTATAAGCAATACCATTATCAGCATTTTTTGTTCGCTGTAATTGGCCGTCAGCTAAGACAGCATATGTATCATTATTCATCACCGCTGTTCCTAAAAGCGCATTTTCTTTTACAGATATTTGCAGAGACTGGGGACCGGTTACCTTGATCCTTAAATCTTTTATTTGAGGGTTTTTGCGAATAGCTTGTTTAGTGAGTTGATGACGAGCAAGATAAACGCCCCAAATAAACCGTCCTGGATAAATATTTGTATTTTTTTCTACTTGTTCTTTAGTTAAATCATGATTACCAGTTACATGAAGCGTGGTAATTTTACTCAAGGGAGAAATAATATAAAGCATAAAGAGGAGAATAACACTGAATAATACAACTAATTTTAAGACTCGCTCGCCATTAGAAACATAGCGCTTAATCTTAATCCCGCGAATCTTATTACCAACATGAGTTTTCGAAGGCTTTCTTTGCTGTTGTCGCTGTTGAGCAGCAGCACTTCGCTTTTCTAATTCAGTTAGCCGCTGTGAATATTTATGATGCTCAATTGCTGATCTATCATCCAACATCTTTTCTCCTCCTTCCTAATCTATACTTTATTTTTCGTGTTCGTCAATTGCCTTATGCAAGATCTTAATTAGTCTATCAGCAGCATCTGGCCGTCCCATTTTTTCAGCAGCATGAGCCATTTCTTTACGTACTTCTTCATCTTCCATAATCTTATCTGCTTGAGTCAGTAATGCCCGGGCATCTAATTTGTCTTCAGTAATCATTAGACCGGCATTATTCTTAACTAAAGCTTGAGCATTCTTTACTTGGTGGTTAGCGGTAACATACGGACTAGGAATTAGAATCGTAGGAACTCCGAGTGCTGTTACCTCAGCAATGGTGGTTGCACCTGCTCGCGATACCAAAGCCGCTACCCGAGGCATTTTAGCCGGCATATCTTTAATGTAAGGAACAACTTTAACATTATCCGCTGGTTTAATATTACCTTCTGCTAGTTGCTTCTTTACATCATCGTACCGTTTTTGACCAGTTGCAAAGATAACCTGATAAGGACGCTTATTGAACTCTGGAATAGCGTCGACAACTGTCTTATTGATTTTCGGTGCTCCTTGGCTTCCTCCAAAAATCATTAAAGTTGGAACATCATCTTTCAAGTCATAACTTGTCCATGAAAAGTCACTGTCTTTTTTAGCTGCTACCTGTTGAGCACGAGGATTACCTGCCATTGTAACTTTATCAGCGGGAAATTGACTGCGTGCAGCTTCAAATGCAATTGCAATTTGATCAACATAGCGACTTAAAAACTTGTTTGTTACGCCAACAACGCTATTCTGTTCATGAATTACGGTTGGGATATGTTTCTTTGCGGCAGCATATAGGACAGCTCCACTTACATATCCTCCCGTCCCTAAAACAACATCAGGCTTAAACTCACTAATAATTTTTTTAGCATGATGGACAGAGTTTAAAAAAAGATAGATTGTCTTAAAATTTTCAAGAGAAAGAGAACGCTTAAAGCCCTGCATATGCATTGTTTCAAGCTCAATTCCGGCATCCGGTACAATTTTATTTTCAAGGCCACGAGTTGTTCCAACATATAACACTTCAGTATCTGGCTCAACCTGCTTTAAGCGTTCGATTAATGCTAATGCCGGGTAGATATGACCACCAGTTCCACCACCTGATACCAATAACCGCATCTTATTGTTCCTTCTTTCCTGTTAATTCTTCAACTGCTTCAATAAATTTATCACCACGAACTTCAAAGCTCGGGAATTGGTCCCAACTAGCATTAGCAGGCGAGAGGAGAATGACATCTCCTGGTTCACTCAACTTCCATGCTTCTGGTACCGCAGTAATTGCATTTTCACTTTCAACTACTGGAACTCCAGCTTGATTTCCCGCATCCTTCATTTTATCTTTACATTCACCAAAAACAATCATTGCCTTGACGTGCTCCTTAAAGTAAGGAACCAACCGTTCAAAGGTATAACCACGATCAAGGCCACCTGCCAAAAGAATTACTGGACGATCAAAACCTTGTAAGGCAACCTCCGTGGCTTCAATATCTGTTGATTTTGAATCATTGTAGAAAAGCCGTTCTTGGTATTCCATCACATATTGTAAGCGGTGACGGACTCCACTAAATGTTGTTAAAACTTTCTTTATTGCATCATTTGTAACACCACTTAATTTTGCCGCTGCAATTGCTGCCAACGCATTTTCTACATTTTGGGGACCGATCAATCGAATATCCTTGGTTGGCATAACTTCTTGTCCGCGCCAGTAAATCATTCCATCTTCTACATAAGATCCTTCATGACTCTTATTAAGACGAGAAAATGGCACAATGGTAGCTTGACTACGCTGAGCAATCTTCTGCCATTCATCACGATCCCAGTTAATAACTAAGAAATCATCCTTGGTTTGGTTCCGGGTAATATTAAGCTTTGCATTAATATAGTTTTCTCGTGTCTTATGATAGTCTAAATGGTTAGAAAAAATGTTAGTAATAATTGCAATATGCGGATGAATTGTCGGTGCTCCTAATAATTGGAAACTAGATAATTCTGTGACCAATGTGTCGTCTGGTCCTAAATCCTCAGCAATTTTACTAAAGGAAATTCCAATATTACCTGCATATTTTACTTGATGTTTTGCATTTTCAGCAATCATTAGTTGAGTTAAAGTCGTTGTGGTAGTCTTCCCATTACTTCCGGTTACACTTACAAGGTGACCATCAAAAATTTGCCATCCTAGTTCTGCTTCCGTAATAATGGGTGTCCCTTGCTTAACAAATGCAGCCACTAATGGATTATCATAAGGAATTCCAGGATTTTTTACTACAACATCGAAACCTTCATTAGCTAATGAAATGGGATTATCACCAGTAATTACCTTGATTCCATCAGCTTCTAAATCATCAACAATATCATTATTTTTAGGAGTTGCTTTATCATTAGCGGTAACATTTGCACCAAGTTTTACCAATAAGTGGGCTGCATTAATTCCGCTAATTCCGAAACCTATTACAAGAACTTTTTTACCTTGATATTCATCAATTTTTTTCATTTCTCTTTACTCCTAACCAACTAATAAGATTGTTGTAACAGCAATAATTGCAGCCACTAACCCTACAAGCCAAAACACAATATCAATTTTCCATTCACTCCACCCGCTCATTTCAAAATGATGGTGGATTGGGGTCATCTTAAAAATTCGTTTACCAGTTGTTTTGAATGAAGCTACTTGAAGAATGACACTAGCAGTTTCACAAACATAAACGATTCCGATTACTAATAAAGACCATTCATGATGTAATAACAATGAAACAGCGGCTAAAGATGCCCCAATTGCTAAAGATCCCATATCACCCATAAAAATCTTAGCGGGCTTATGATTATAAGGGAAGAAACCTAGTAAAGTTCCGATCATTGCTAAACAGAAAAGAGCAATTTCAGGATAACCTGGTTGATTGAGATTTACCAACGCAATGATTAGATAAGCCGCAAAAGAAATAATGGAAAGACCGCTTACCAAGCCATCAAGTCCATCGGTTAAATTAACAGCATTTGAAAAGCCGACGATCCAAAAAATAATAAACAAACCGTAAAGCCAACCAATTTGCGTTGTTCCAAAGCCCATTTGAAAACCTTCATGCTGGTAAATAACAGTAAAGACCATTGCTGCTAATACCTGGCATAGCGCCTTTTGCCATGGTTTAAAGCCTTCATTTTGATGATGGAAGATTTTAATACTATCATCCCACATCCCAATTAGGCCATAAACAACCAGGACAAAGAGGAGTGCCCACAGCGTATTCGTAATCAATCCTTGCCAAGCAGCAACCCACAAAATTGTTACTACTGCAGAGAAGATGAACAATAATCCTCCCATTGTTGGCGTCCCAGCCTTTTTAGCATGCCAGGTAGGGCCTTCTTTACGAATCTGCTGTCCTTCTTTTTTTGCCCGAAAATATTTAATTAACGAGGGCATTAATAAAAACGTAATTAAGAATGAACTAAGAATAGTCAAAACTGCACTTAAGAAATTCATATTTACCTCCAATTAGTTTCTCTGCTAGTTTTTAGCTTCATATTGAACGGTTAAAGTCGTTCCACGCTTAATAGTTGTATCAGGGGAAATACTTTGCTGAGTAACATAGCCGTTTCCATTTTCTTTTACTTTTAGCTTAAGAACCTTAGCTAATTGTTGAACATCCGCAGAACTCCATCCAGAAATATCTGGCATTTTATACTCGCCACCAGTGTCAAGAATAACATGTTGGTCTGTTAGCACTTGTTCGTCTGAAACTGCTGATTGTTGTTTAACTTTCTTGCCAGAGCCAACAACAATTACCTGCATTCCCTTATTTGATAGTTTCTTATTAGCGTCATCACTTGACTGACCAACAACATTGGGCATTGTAATAACCTTTTTCTTGGCTTTTTCCGCAACTTTTTGTTGACTCAATAACATTTTCATTGTCGGATTAAAAACACTGGCAATTTGTTTGGTTGCTGGTTTTTTAAGGTTTTGCGGTTGGCGAAGAGTGACATACATAATATACTTTGGGTTTTTAGCTGGTGCCATCCCGGCAAAGGAGTAGAGGTAGTTTGTATCACCAGTTGAATAACCATGAGCTCCACCAATTTGTGCAGTCGCGGTCTTCCCAGCAACTCTGTAACCCTTAATTTGGTAATCATGACCAAGTCCCTTTTGATCGTAAACAACGCCTTGCATGTAACCAAGAACTTTTTTAGCTGTCGATGCTTTTATTGGGTGTCCAACAACTTTAGGTTTGATCTTTTGGATTGTCTTCCCACTATTACCATCTACAACTTTGCTAACAATGTAAGGCTTCATCATTTTACCATTATTACCAATAGCACTAAACGCTTGCATCATTTGCATAACATTTACAGTAATCCCCTGTCCAAAAGCAGTATTAGCCTGAGCAAGAATCCCTTTAAATGAAGTGTAACCATTAACCTCGTTACCCATTCCGATAACATTAACTTTTTTTAACAGGCCAAACCGTTTAATATACTTCATCCACGTATCTGCTCCCATGTCCTGTTCCACATGAGCAAAACCAACATTACTAGACATATCAAAAGCGTCTTTATAGGAAATTGTTCCCCAACCAGAGCTTGACCAATCAGTGATTTTTCCACCACCCATGGCCCATGTTCCAGAATTAAAGGTCGCATTAGGATTAAAATGTCCTGTATCGATAGCCGCGGCTAATGCCAAGATCTTCATTACCGATCCTGGTTCATAAGCATCTTGAACTAGCATATTCCGCCAAACCGGATTATTTTCTGCGTGAAGCGTTGGTCGTTGAGTAGCGGCAATAATTTTACCTGTTTTGGCTTCCATCACAACTGCTGTCATCGAATTGGCATTAGAACTTTTGTAAACCTTATTAACTTTATTTTCGAGAAAATGTTGGGTTTGTGAATCAAGGGTAGTATAGATATTATCACCGTTGATGGCTTTTTTAGTTACCTGCTTTGAATTAGCAATCTGGTAGCCATAGACGTCCTGTTTATCTTTTCTCAACCCATTTATTCCCGTCAATTGTTTATTAAAGTAGCCTTCCAAGCCCAATTGGCCCACTAAATTGGTCTCTTCAGTTCCATTATCATTTTTAACTTTAGGAGTTGCCATCCCAATTATTTGAGAAGCAAATTCACCTTCTGGATATTGACGTGCTGGAGTCGCAATAAAATCAATTCCTGGCAAGTGCCGATTCTTGATCTTCTGCATTGTTGAAACAGAAAGGTTGCTTCCAGCATTTCCAAATTCAACTTGGTAGGCTTGCCCCTTTGGTTTAAGGATCTTTTCAATTTGCTTTGGTGTCAGATCAATATACTGTGATAGTACCTTGGCAGTTTTTTTCCGATCTTTTACATATAATGGTTTACCATCAGAAGACTTTTGGGTTCGATCTAAAACAGCATAGAGGGTATATTTGCTTGTATCAGTTGCCAAGGGGTTTCCTTCTGAATCATAAATATCACCCCGTCGCGCTTGAATAATTCGCTGCTGGGTATAAATTTGCTCCGCTTGTGACCGTAAGTTAACATGTTGAACATCTTTATTTATTGCGATATACGCAAAACGAACGATAAACAAGGTAAACAATCCAACCGTGATTAGAAAGAGCCATTTGCCAAAGGTCCCTCGGTTTTCTCTATGTCCCCTATTTTTCGTTCGTTGTGGCTTCTTATTCATTATTTATTAACGTTCCTTACATTTGAATTTTTATCTGATAATCCATATTTATGTGCTGCTGATTTCAAATGCGATTGAGTCGTCAATTCAGCGATTTCCTGCTGCAAACTTGTATTACTGCTTTTTGCCTTAGTAATTTGGGTTTGAGTATCCTGTAAGCGCCGTTGCTGATTATTAATACTAATTTTCGTAGAAAGTAAGCTAATCATCAAGCACAGTGTGATTAAACTTCCTACTGCTACTAAAGATCTTTCAAATTTTGACCATCTAACCGGACTTGGAGAAATCTTTGGTTGTTGATAAGTCTTTTTTCTTGGCGCTTGCTGCGGTTGTTGCTCTCCCGCCAGTTGCCTTGCCGCATTTGAAACCATAATTCTGTCACTTTCCTTCTCTAATTTTCTCGATTATCCTCAACTTGGCACTATGCGCACGATGATTTGCCGCTAATTCTTCATCACTAGCTACAATCGGCTTTTTATTAATTAATTTGAAGTCTGGCTCCATTCCCGCTGGTATTACTGGTAATCCTTGCGGTACATCCCCACTTAATGAAGTTTTTTCACGAAACATGGTCTTTACCAACCGATCTTCTAGTGACTGGAAGGTAATGACACTGATTCGTCCCCCAACATCTAACAAGTCTAATGCTTGCTCCAATGATTCCTCTAAAGCACCTAATTCGTCGTTAACTGCTATCCGAATAGCTTGAAAACTCTTTTTCGCTGGATGACCACCATGACGGCGAGCTGCTGCCGGAATTCCTTCTTTAATCACATCAACTAATTCAAATGTCGTCTTTATTGGTGCTATCTTTCGGCGCTGTTCAATCTTTCTAGCAATTGACTTGGCAAACTTTTCTTCTCCATATCGGTAAAGAATCTTAACGAGACGTTCATATGGCCATTCGTTAACAACTTCCATTGCCGACAATTTTTGTTCTTGATTCATTCGCATGTCTAAGGGTGCGTCATGCTGATAGCTAAAACCTCTTTTAGCATCATCGAACTGTGGAGATGAAACACCTAAATCATATAAAATTCCATTAACACGTTTTACATTATAGCTATTCAATTCCGTTTTTATGTTACGGAAATTATCTTCAACTAATGTTAATTTTTGCTGTTCTATTGCAGTTTTCAAGTGTTCTTTATTGTAAACAATTGCCGTCTGATCCTGATCAAATGAATATAAGTGGCCATCGACGAGCTGTTGTAAAATAGCTTGCGTATGACCACCACCACCTAATGTTGCATCAACGTAGGTACCTGTTGGTTGCACATTTAATCCTGCTACGGCCTCCTTTAAAAGTACCGTTACATGTTTAAATTCTGCCATCAACTAAAACCTCCATTAAAAATCAATATTAAGATCTTCAGCAATCTCATCAAAATTATCAGCTGTTTCGCTTGTAAATTTATTCCACCGTTCAGCACTCCAGATTTCTAAACGATTAGACACACCAACGATTACACACTTCTTTTCAAGTGAGGCATGAGTTCGTAATGTTATCGGAATATTAATCCGTCCTTGTTTATCAATTTCGCAATCTGTCGCAGCAGAATATAAAAAGCGTACAAATGCACGTGCATCACGCTTTGTTAATGGGAGCGCCTTTAGCTTTTGTTCTAAAATCGCCCATTCATTTAATGGATATCCAAACAAACATCCATCTAACCCCCGAGTAACAATGAAGTGTGCCCCCAATTGTTCTCGAAATTTGGCAGGAATAATTAGTCGGCCTTTGGAATCAATAGTGTGTGTAAATTCTCCCATTAACACGACTAATGTCCTCCTTTACCACGTTATAGGTCAAGTCTACCACAATCCCCCACTTCTCACCACGTAATTTTGTGAATTTTACCAAAAAGTAATAGACACAAAAAAAGTGAGCAGAAAATTAATTTTCCAACTCACTTAATATTTTTATATCAACGGTAACCATGGTGAAATAATTAAGCTACCAATATATATAATTAAAGCATAATATGCCGAATATCGCCAAAATACTGGCCAGTAACGGCGATAAATGAATTCATGATTGTGAATAATTTGTAAAGCAATTAATAACAGAGCTAGAATCATCCATAAGGCAATGGGATAAGCTGGCCAATAAAATCCAATATTAAAGATTATCAGAATCCATAAAATAATTGTCCATCCCCACCATAAATGCTTTGTTTTTTTAGGATGATGAAATATTCGTACTAATAATCGTTCTACTATCCCAATCACTAATAATAAAATAATCTCTAAAATTATAACTTGAATACTAACCATCAACCTTTTCAGTCCCCTTCTCTTCAAATAAGTAATTTAAGTTTAACATAAACTAAAACTAGATTTGAAAAAGGCATTAAAGATGCGTTACACTACTATTATTGATAAAAATGGAAGGATGGTTAATAATGCAGCGAAAAAAGAAAACTCGTTTCCAAAAAATTACCATGGTTGCTATTTGGCTCATGTTAATTGCAATGCTTGGTTCTTTAATCTTTGGAGCAGTTGCATCCTTAAACTTAATTTAGCCTATTAAACATCCATGTAGTCGGAATAAAAAAGATCGGAGAAAAATCTCTCCGGTCTTTTTTATTCCTCACTTTTTTGCTTATAAACTTCCCGTGGTTTTGAGCCATTAGCCGGTCCGATAAAACCGCGCTGTTCCATATCGTCAATAATTCTTGCGGCACGATTATAACCAATTCTAAACCGCCGCTGAATTAGCGAGGTTGATGCTTTTTGTTGATCAACCACAAAATCTAATGCTTCGGGGAATAATTCATCTTCCTCTTCAGCTTGCTCTTCTTGCTCAATTTCATTGTCAGTTACAACCATATTATCGTCATACTCAGCTGCTCGCTCGTTTTTTATAAAGTCTACTACTGATTCAACATCATGATCGGATATAAATGCACCTTGAATCCGGACTGGTTTATTTTGATCGATTGGTTCAAATAACATATCGCCTCGACCAAGGAGCTTTTCTGCTCCATTAGTATCGATAATAGTTCGCGAATCAACCCCACTAGAAACTGCAAAGGCAATTCGGGAAGGAACGTTAGCCTTAATAAGCCCTGTAATAACATCGACAGAAGGACGCTGAGTTGCCAAAATCATATGAATACCAGCAGCCCGTCCCATTTGTGCAATCCGGACAATTGCATCTTCAACATCATGAGAAACGGTCATCATCAAGTCTGCTAATTCATCAACAATAACTAAAATTAACGGTAGATTAGCTTGAACTTCATCAGGATGGTCATCATTTTGTTGTTTAACCAATTTATTATACCCATCCAGGTTACGAACACCGAATTTTGCAAACAATTCATAACGGCGCTCCATTTCTGCAACAACTTTTCCTAATGCCCGAGCTGCCTTTTTGGGTTCAGAAACTACCGGACTGAGCAGATGAGGAATACCATTATAAACACTTAATTCGACTTTTTTAGGATCAATCATTAACATCTTTACCTGATGCGGTTTGGCCTTTAATAGAATACTTGTAATGATAACGTTGATTGCAACAGACTTACCACTACCAGTTGCCCCAGCGATAAGAAGGTGTGGCATCTTAGTTAGATCAGCCATTTTGATATCCCCAGTTACACTGCGACCAAGCGGAACTTCCATTGGATTATCATTACTAGGAGCATTTTCGACCATATCGCGAAAACCAACTGTTGCAATTTGCTGGTTTGGAACTTCAATCCCAATTAATGATTTCCCTGGAATCGGCGCTTCAATCCGGATATCTTTAGCCGCAAGTGCAAGCGCTAAATCATCAGCCAAATGGGTTATTCGACTAACCTTTACTCCTACTGCTGGACGTAACTCATATTTGGTAACGGAAGGACCTAAATTAACATTTTCAACTGTTGCATCCACACCAAAAGATTTTAGGGTTTGCTGAAGTGTTTTGGTGTTCTTTTTGATATTATTCAAATCTTCCTGCTGGTCTGTTGCTTTTACTTGACTTAGCAGGCTGACTGGCGGCAATTGATAATCATTGTCTTCTTTAGCGTCAATTCCTGCAAGTTTAATTTCCGCATCATCATGTTGGTTCGAGTCCTGATCATCCTTGCGCCCACTCTGAGTTTCTTCCACCTGACTTTCACTTGCGACCCTAATAGTTGGTTCAACAGGATCTTGGACAAGCATCGCTGGAGAAACTGGCGGCGTTGACGTTGGCTCTGCTGATTCTTGGTCAGCAAAAAAATCTTTAACCTGCCTTGATGCTTTAGCAAGGGGCACACTAATTGATGGTACCGTAGTTGTCTTGGTTGCTCTCTCCGTTCTCTTTTTCATTAATTGATCGTGAGCATTAGCCATTGCTGCTCCAGATTTTTTAATGCCAATCCCACATTTTACTAGAAATTCGCGCCACGGTAATGCAAAAAAGACAATAATTCCGATAATCATTAACAACCATGATAATACCGCTGTTCCAACTTCTGAAATTAAAATATTACTTCCATTATATAGGTAAGCACCAATCATCCCTCCACCAACCGGAACAGTCGAATCACCATTAAAAATGACCTTACTAAGACTATTCCAAGTAGTTTCGATTACCTTTGCATGAAGATTCAGACGCTGAAACATTACTGTCTGAAGCCACATTAATAAACCAATATAGGCAATAATAGTTCCTGCAATCCAACGTTTTTTAAAATGCGGACGATGCCCATACAATGCAAAACATAATCCATAAAGAAAAACAATAATCATCGCAATCGGAAAGGATGACCCTACAAAAATCTTAAAACAGTTATCGAGAAAGGTTCCTAATACTCCTAAATTAAATAAGCCAACTAACATTAAAAGACAAACAATTATTCCTAATAGATTATCCATTAATCGATACTGTTGTTTTTTCCCTCTTGTCCGGCGGGATGATGCCTTTTTTCTTCTCGCCATCGCATTATTGCCTCCTTAAGGTTACTTTAATTTATCGAATTCATATTTATGAACTCGTGCTAAATTAGGAAAACTCTGTTGCCGCAATGCCTCATAAATAACAATCGCTGCACTATTTGATAAATTCAGGGCCCGAATATTATTATCATTTTGTGGAATCCGGATAGCATTTTCTGGATATTTTTGCATAAAACGTTCGGGTAAGCCAGTTGTTTCTTTTCCAAATAGGAAATAATGATCTCCTTCACCCGTATAATCAACATCACTATAATCATGGGTAGCAAATTTAGAAACAATATATAAACGGTTAATATCAGGAATAGTCTTCATAAATGAAGGTAAATCTTCATGATACGTGATCTTTACTTTATCCCAATAGTCTAATCCAGCCCGTTTCATATGTTTATCATCAGTTGAAAATCCTAATGGCTTGATTAAATGTAATTCAGTATTTGTCCCCGCACAAGTTCGTGCAATATTTCCCGTATTCGCTGGAAATAATGGTTCAAACAAGACAATATGGTTTGTCATAATAAAATCTCCTTAATAAAATAAAAAAAGCAGGGTCTCGGTGTGGGCACGGCGAAACGCTGCTTTAATGAAGTACTCCTTGATAATTACCAACGAAACACTTATATTCGATGTCAATTATCAAACGATTTCTTATAATAATTTAGCACTAATTTAGTAATGTTGCAATAATTAATTAGCTTTTTTCGCAATTAATAAGCTTACATCCACCGTAATTGTTTTTAATTGGGTTAATTCTTCTTTAGATAATCTTTTAGCATTTGCTCCCCAGTGTAAAGGCGTCATTTCCAGCATTGCCTGTTGTAAACCGTCTGGAATTCTAAATTGATAGGTTACCGTTTCAACTTTACTATGAGGATAATGTTGGTTAAATAACTCGATTACTCGTGAATTATCATAGTGGTAATTACGTTCTCCTGTTTCATATAAGAGATGCCGTAATTCGACTAAGTAGTTAGCGTTAGGAATTACCTTAATAAGGGTTCCATCTTTCGTTAACACCCGTTTAAACTCTTGATAATCAGATGGAGAAAACAACTCCAATATACAATCAAAACTCTCATCATTGAAAGGTAATTTACGTAAATCAGCTACACAAAAAAATGCCTTTAACGGTAATTGAGTAGCAAGTGTTATCCCTGGTTTCGAAATATCAAAGCCAATCATCGTATCATTATAATTAGCACGGATTGTTCCTAATTGTAATAATGGGGTTCCTTCTCCAGTTCCTACATCTAAGATCTTTAAAGATTTTGAAGGTAAGAATTTACTGATGTTTTCAATAATTGGCTTAAAGAGTCCTGCATTTAATAACTGGCGACGAGATTCAAACATTGATCGATCATATTCAGTATTAGCAGCCCCATTGAGAAAGTGAAGATAACCATGCCGATTAAAGTCAAATTGGTGGTTATTTCCGCAAATAATACTGTTTCCTTCAACTCTCTCCATTGGCTGTTCACAAACAGGACATTGAAAAAGGGCAAGATTATTTTTTACCATTTCTCGTTGACGTTCAACTTTTTTCAACTTTTCTCCTCCATTAAGAACTAAAAATTACTAATAACAGTGTATCACAGCTAGAATTACGATGGGCAAATTGCTATTATATAGGTAAGCATTTTCAAAAAGGAGGAAATTGCCTTGATTGAACAATTTCTAATTGGAACTTATACTAAAAAAACAAGTAAAGGGATCTACAAAGTTACCCTCGATACTGACCAAGAAAAAATAACGAATGTTGAATTAGCAATTCCATCTCAAAAGCCAGCTTACTTACAAGTTGGTCAAGATGGTCGTATTTACGCAATTAAACAAGTAGATGATAAGGGAGGAGTTGCTTCTTACTCATTAAGTGATGATAACGCTAAGATGCTAAGTGATGTCTTGGCTGCCGGTGCTCCTCCTGCATATGTAGGCGTTGATGACAAACGGCATTTATTATTCAGTGCTAATTATCATACAGCAAAAATAGATGTTTTTAAGATCAACGAAGATGGAACGTTGACACAAACTGATTCTGTCCTTCATGAAGGAGCAACTGGTCCTGAACCTGAACAAGAGGCTCCACATGTTCATTATGCCGATCTAACTCCTGATAATCGTCTAGTTGTATGTGACTTAGGAATGGATCTTGTTGTGGTTTACGATGTCTCTGATGATGGTAAATTAACTGCTGTTTCTCGCTATAAGTGTGAAGATGGCTTTGGTACCCGTCATATAGTTTTCCATCCAAATGGCAATTATGCTTATCTTTTAGGTGAACTAAGCAGTAAACTAGAAGTACTAAAGTATAATAGTAAGGATGCATCATTTAAGCACCTTCAAACCATCAAGACAATTCCTGCAGACTGGACAGCTCATAATGGAGCAGCTGCTATCCGGATCTCAAATGATGGTAAGTTTGTCTATACTTCAAATCGTGGTGAAAACACTATTGCCGTCTTTGAAGTCCAACCAGATTTTACCGTTAAACATATTCAATCAATTTCGACTGAAGGAGATTTCCCACGCGATTTCAATCTAAATCAAGATGAAGATTATCTTTTAGCTTCAAATCAGAACTCTGATAACCTTACGCTTTATAAACGAAACCCATCAACTGGTAAGTTAACTCTTCTTCAAAAAGATGTTAGTTGTCCAGAACCAGTATGTGTAATGAAATGGAAATAAATTAATATCAACAGCAAGAGCAAGATCGAAGTTACTTATAATTTCGTTTTTCGCCGCGAAGTTAGCCTCTGAGAGCCTTCGCAAACAACAATGACCTTCAATGTTCGGTAAAATGAACTGGGTCTTGTCAAGTAGACAATAAATTATACAAAGCTTCTTAGGCAGCTTGATGCCGGTATTGTACCGGTGTTAAGCTGTCTAATTTTTCTTGATAACGTTTGTGGTTATAGAAATAGATATATTGATCGATTGAGGCCTTCAATGCTTCAAAGGTATTAAAACTTTCGCCATAGGATGTTTCATCTTTATAATGTTCCCAAAAACTTTCCACCGGGGTATTATCCAGGCAACGATCACCTCTAAAGATGCCCATGTTAGCCATAAAGTGGATAAGTATATTGGAAGTCACGATCACTACAGAGTAATGGTTGAGCTTACAATTTTTACCAGGTTCTGCTTAATTGTATCCATGACTGAAGAATTGTCATTACGTCGGCCAAAGATATCAGCAATAGTTGCAGAATGCTTATTAAAAGTACTTAGTTTATTTTTGAAAACCGGGGGAATAATTTCATTTTGTTCTGTCATACATAAAAATCTCCTTACTGATGATAGTCTCAGTATAGGAGATCCGAGGTAGCTAGGGCTAGACGTACTGTTATTGACTGCTTACGGTTGACAGGTATCCGACTTTCAACGCATAGTTAATATCCATGCTGGGCGCACTAAAAAAGGACATACACTGTATTAAACAATGCATGTCCTTTTGCTATAGCGTGGCAACGTCCTATCCTCGCAGGGAGCGATCCCCCAACTACTTTCGGCGTGTTGAAGCTTAACTTCTGTGTTCGGCATGGGTACAGGTGTATCCTTCAAG
>NZ_JAJGVH010000046.1:0-43719 GCF_020785355.1 Limosilactobacillus reuteri
AGATGCTCTCCCAACTGAGCTAATCCTCCAAAAGTGACCCGTGCGGGATTTGAACCCACGATACCAGCGTGAAAGGCTGGTGTCTTAACCACTTGACTAACGGGCCATATTAAATTAATTAAAAGCGGGTAACGAGAATCGAACTCGCGACAACAGCTTGGAAGGCTGTGGTTTTACCACTGAACTATACCCGCATATCAGCGACGAATATTATATTATCAAGTTATCCTATAAAAAGCAATACTTTTTTCAAAAAAAGTTTATTTTATTTCAAAAAACTAATTAATGGCTGCGTTAATACTGCTTATTACAAAGTAAAAATCAAATTTTGACTACAAAAAAACAGCTAAGAAAATTACCTCTTAGCTGTTTAGCCAGATCGGGAAAACAGGATTCGAACCTGCGACCCCCTGGTCCCAAACCAGGTGCTCTACCAAGCTGAGCTATTTCCCGAAATAGTGCCGAGGACCGGGATCGAACCGGTACGGTTATCACTAACCGCAGGATTTTAAGTCCTGTGCGTCTGCCAATTCCGCCACCCCGGCATAATAGAACTGACTAAGCGGAAGACGGGATTCGAACCCGCGACCCCCACCATGGCAAGGTGATGTTCTACCACTGAACTACTTCCGCAAAAGTGACCCGTGCGGGATTTGAACCCACGATACCAGCGTGAAAGGCTGGTGTCTTAACCACTTGACTAACGGGCCATTTTTAAATATATCAAACAATTTTTCTCAAAATTGTTAACTCGTCTTTCACAACGTTATTAATAATACCAACTGATCTATAAAATAGCAAGAACTTTTTTTAGTTTTTTCTAAAAAGTTCTTGCTATTGTTATATTTTCCTTCTAAAAGACAGCAAAAAGACTGAAAAAATCTCATTTCCCAGTCTTTAAAATTTATATTCTTAAATCAAGTGTACCCCCTTATCAACATAAATGGTGTCGCCAGTAACTCCAGTTGATAAATCGCTCATTAAGAATGCACACACGTTCCCAATTTCGCTAATAGTTACATCTTCTCCATCAACAGTTCTTGCTTGGGACATCTTTAAAAGTTCATCATGACCTTTAATACCTGTAACTGCTAATGTCTTAACCGCTCCAGCAGAGATTGCATTAACACGGATTCGTTTTTGTCCTAAATCCCGTGCTAAATAGCGAACACTAGCTTCAAGGGCAGCTTTAGCAATTCCCATTACATTATAGTTAGGAATAGCACGTTCAGAGCCAAAATAGGTTAAGGTAACAATACTTGCAGGATTATTTAATAAATCTAACTGATTAGCAACTTTAGTGACAGCAATAAGGGAATAAGACGAAATATCTTGCGCGATTGCATAACCTTTGCGACTAGCACCAAGAATTGAGCCAGCTAATTCTTCTTTTTTGGCAAAAGCAATTGCGTGTACAATCCCATCTACTTTTGTAAAACGTTCCTTGATAGTTGTAAAGGCTTGTTCAATACTTTCATCATCCGCTACATCACATTCAATTAATTGATTTTCATCATCTACTAACCGTTGTAGGCTTTTTTTCATTCTGAAATTCTGATAAGTATAGATAATTTGGGCGCCTTGTTCAGCCATCATTTGTGCACATCCCCATGCAATAGAACGCTTATTAGCTACCCCCATAACAACGATCTTTTTTCCTGTTAATATATTTCCCATATTATCCTCCTTAAAACTTTCGATAACGTTTTTTTCTATTTGCTAGAAGTTGATTTGGTGATAATTCTTGCAGTTTGTTTAATCGCTTTAGTAAAACCTGCTCGATATTTTTGCAAGTTTGTTGGTGTTTTTCGCTTTCTGAAATAATTCCTTCGATAATCCCTTGTTTTAATAAAGCTTGCGGCACCATTTGCATTAATTCTGCCGCTTTATCTGCCTTCGTACTATCTTTCCACATAATGGAGGCAAACCCTTCAGGAGATAATATAGAATAAGTACTATTTTCTAACATCCATACCTCATCTCCACATGCCAATGCTAAGGCTCCCCCACTACCTCCTTCACCATAAATAATCGTGATAATTGGAATAGCAAGCTGACTTATTTGTAAAATGTTTTGGGCAATCGCACTTCCTTGCCCATTTTCTTCGGCTTCCTTACTAGGAAATGCTCCTGCGGTATTAACAAAACAGAATACAGGTCGCTTAAATTTAGCTGCTTGCTTAATTAAACGGAGCGCCTTGCGATAACCACTAGGCATTGGTGAGCCAAAATGCTTTATGATTTTCTCTTCTGTTGTTTTTCCTCGATCAGTTGTAATGACGGTAACTGTTTGCTGATGGAAAGTAGCAATTCCACCGATGATTGCAGGATCATCCCCGCCTGCCCGGTCGCCATGTAACTCAACAAAATCTGGGAAAACATTTTGAATAATCTCCATCCCCGTAATTTTATTGGCACTGCGAGCACGTTTAACAATCTCGCTTGCTGATAATTGTTCATTCATTAGCAACGCTCCCTGTTTTTAATAGCCATTCAAGCAGCTGTTTTTCATCTTGACGTTTTACAATTCGATCAATAAACCCATGATGCAGGATGTTTTCAGCTGATTGGAGGTCGACAGGAATTTGCTGGTGAATCGTCTGTTCAATAACGCGACGGCCAGCAAAGCCAACAAGTGCATGGGGCTCAGCGAGAATAATATCTCCGTCCATCGCGAAACTAGCAGTTACTCCACCAGTTGTTGGATCGGTTAATATCACGATGTATAAAAGTCCTGCAGCAGCATGCTCATTTATTGTTTGTGAAACCTTCGCCATCTGCATTAACGACATAATTCCTTCTTGCATCCGTGCCCCGCCTGAAGCAGTGAATAATACTACTGCTTGGCGATGGGTAGTTGCATATTCAAATAAGCGCGTTATCTTTTCACCGGTAACAGTTCCGAGTGATCCCATAATAAATGTTGGATCCATAATGCCTAGTGAAAATAGCTGATCATTAATCGAAGCTTCACCAGTTAGGACTGAATCATTCAGCTTAGTTTGTCTTTGAAGTTTGCTGATTTTTTCTTGGTATCCAGGAAAATGTAACGGATTCTTTGTCTGGAGATCCTTATCGAATTCTTTAAATGAATCCACTAACCATGAAAGTCGATGGCGAGCAGGTATTCGTAATCCATAGTCACAGTTGGGACAAACAGCATATTGTGTTAACTGCTTAGCGAATAGCAATTGATGACAATGTGGACATCTTAGCCACATTTGATCTGGGACCCTTTCATCAGCATTTTTATCTGCTTTGATGTGCCGTTCACTTAAAGTATTATTTTGATCATATAATTTCACGCTGTCAGCTCCTTTTTCCATTGTGGCAAGAAGGAGTCTTCAAGAAACGTTGTTGAAGCTGTTCCTGCCAAAAATTTAGGATTGTTTAGGATTGCTAAATGGAAATTCTGATTGGTTGTTACGCCCATAATTACCATTTCATTCAAAAGTCGTTTGATTTTTTCAATGGCTTCTTGGCGATCTTGACCAAGTGCAATTACCTTAGCGATCATTGAATCATAATAAGGAGTGATCTTGCTGCCAGGATAAATAGCAGTATCAATTCGCATCCCCAAATTACCGACTGGAAGATACAAGTAATTAATCGTCCCCGTCACTGGCATAAAGTTTTGCTTAGGATTTTCAGCATTTATCCGACACTCAATCGCATGTCCATGAACCTGAATATCCTGTTGGGTAAAGGGAAGTGGTTCATTCGCAGCGACAATAACCTGTGCTTTCACTAAGTCAATCCCGGTTACCATCTCCGTCACTGTATGTTCAACCTGGATACGAGTGTTCATTTCCATAAAGTAAAAGTGATGGTCCTTGTCCATTAGAAATTCTATTGTCCCCGTATTATGATAGTTAATCGCATTAATGGCTCGCATGGCAATTTGTCCTAGCGTTTTTCGCTCTTGTTCATTTACTAGGACACAAGGACTTTCTTCAATCAATTTTTGTTTATTCCGTTGAATCGAGCAGTCTCGTTCAGGAAAGAAAACAGCATTGCCAAAATTATCACGAAAGACTTGGACCTCAATATGTTTAACATTCTCCATAATCTTTTCAAGGTACATTCGGTCATCATTAAACGAAAGACGGGCTTCGTTTTGGGCCTCGCTAAATATTTGCCGCATCTGGTTATGATCATTAATTCGTCGGATCCCTTTACCGCCACCACCAGCAGCCGCTTTTAACAAAATTGGATACCCAATCTTGTTTGCAACCTCAACAGCGTCATTAACATTGGTAATATAATCATCACTTCCAGGAATTACAGGCACCCCTGATTTTTTCATTTGCTCTCGTGCGTGCTCCTTGTTTCCCATTAAGTCAATAACTGAGGCTTGGGGACCGATGAACGTAATTCCGCATTCTTCACACATTGTCGCGAATTCCGCATTTTCTGATAGAAAGCCAAAGCCAGGATGGATCGCCTGGGCACCTGTACCAAGAGCAGCTTCCAAAATGTTTTTCGCATTCAAATATGAATCTTGGGCACGGGCGGTTCCAACGCATACAGCTTCATCCGCTAGTTGAACGTGAAGACTTTCGCGGTCTGCAGTTGAATAAATAGCTACTGTCTTAATTCCTAGCTCCCGTAATGACCGTATTATCCTGACAGCAATTTCACCACGATTAGCGACTAGTACTTTGGAAAACATCAAACCACCTACCCAATCATAAAAGTTAATTCAGCTGTACAGGCTTTTTTACCATCGACCGTTGCAATGCCTTTACCAATTCCAATATTTTTATGAACTTTTTCTAGGTTGACTTCTAATCTTAACGTATCACCAGGGCGGACTACTTTACGAAATTCTGCTGACCGAATTCCACCAAAATAGGCTGTTTCCCCTTGGAACTCTTCTTGAGATAAGAGAGCGACAGCACCTGTTTGCGCCAATGATTCAACAATCAATGCTCCTGGTAAAACTGGATTTTTGGGGAAATGGCCATTAAAAACCTCTTCATTGATCGTGACATTACGCCGTGCGATTGCCTTCTTACCGGGGATTAATTCATCAACTTGGTCAATTAGTAACATTGGGTAACGATGAGGAAGGATTTTTTGAATTTCAGTTATATCTAAAGTTTTATTAGTCATTATCTTTATCCTCCTGAACTGAGAAAAGTGGTTGTTCTACTTCAACTAATTCTTCATTGCTTACACAAATTGAAGTAATGATTCCGTTAAAAGGGCTTTTTATCTCTGTCATCATTTTCATTGCTTCAATCACACAAACAACATCCCCCTTTTTTACATGGTCGCCACTTCTAACATAGGGATCTGCATCGGGGGTTGGTTGGAGATAGACAGTTCCAACTAGGGGCGCAGTTATATTTTGCGAAGGTAAAGTTGGTTGTTCGTTTGCTTTTTTCTTAACTGAAGTCGTTTGCTCTGTTTTTTCGGTTGTTATAAGATTTTCATGCTTGTGAGTTTGCTTGTTTTTGCTTAAATAGAGCTGAAAGGAATCTTGATTTATTTCTAATTCACGAATATCAGAATCTTCAAAATTTTGCATTAATGTTTGAATTTCTTTAAATTCCAAGATAGATCACTCCCATTTCTTAAAGGCTAAAACAGCATTATGACCACCGAAGCCAAAAGAATTGCTTATTGCGTAACGGGCGTTTGATGCGTTACTATTTTCTGCCGTCACAAGGTTAACTGAGCACTTCGGATCTTGATTAAAACAACCTATATTCAACGGTAATTGTCCCTTTTGTAAAGCGGCTACTGTTAAGACCGCCTCAATTGCTCCTGCAGCTCCAAGCAAATGTCCAGTCATTCCCTTTGTTGAACTGACACGAACATTGCTATCGGAACCAAATACCTGATTGATTGCTTTAGATTCGCCTTCATCATTAGCATGAGTAGCAGTTCCGTGGGCATTAATATAGGAAATTTCGCTAGGATTAATTTCAGCTTCTTTAATTGCCAGTTCCATTGCTCTTGCCGCTCCTGCACCAGTTGGATCAGGGGATGTAATATGGTAAGCATCCGAGGTAGCACCATACCCGACAATCTCGCCAAGAATGTTAGCACCGCGTTTTTGCGCATGCTCAAGATCCTCTAAAACAAGTGTTGCACCACCTTCACCCAAAACAAATCCTTGACGTGCTTTATCAAATGGCAAAGAGGCTTTAAGTGGATCAGTTGCTTGTGATAGGGCTGTTAATGCCGCAAAGCCAGCAATTCCGATCTCATTTACCGAAGCCTCTGATCCACCGGCAATCATTACTTTAGCGCGTCTTTCTTTAACTTGACGAAAGGCCTCTCCAATTGCATTAGTTCCAGTGGCACAAGCAGTCACAATCGATGTACAAATATTTTGCGCATTAAAGTGAATTGAAATATTACCGGCTGCCATGTTAGCAATTGACATTGGAACAAACATTGGTGATACCCGTCTAGGACCCTTATCATGCATTTTGATAATTTGCTCTTGAATAGTTGTCAAACCACCAATTCCAGATCCATAGATAACGCCCATGTCGACTGGCTTGGTATTTGTTTCGTTAATCTCCGCCATTTCCATTGCTTCAATAGCGCTTTGTAAGGCGTATTGAGAATAAAGATCCATTCGGCGCGCAGCTTTTCTCCCGATGACATCATTAGGGTCAAAATCGTCAATTTCACCTGCCACGGTAATTCCTGTCGGCTTGGCAGCAAATTTCTTGATCGCTTTAATTCCAACTTTGCCTGCAAAACTATTACTTATAAATTCTTGAATACCGTTACCGTTAGGAGCAACAGCACCCATTCCTGTTATTACAACTCTTGTCATTTAGTTCCTCCTAAATTGTCATGCCACCGTCAACTACAATGGTTTGACCGGTCAAATAATCATTTTCTGCTAAAAATTTTGCGGCCTTAGCAACTTCTTCTGGCTGTCCTAAGCGGTTAAGGGGGATGCGACTGAGAATTTGTTCTTTTACTCGCTCAGATAATTTTTCAGTCATATCACTAGCAATCATTCCGGGAGCAATTGCATTGCAACGAATTCCGCGGCGCGCTCCTTCTTGGGCAATAGATTTAGTAAGGCCGATTATACCTGCCTTGCTTGCCGCATAATTAGCTTGTCCTGTATTACCATGGAGCCCCACAATACTAGCAAGGTTAATAATGCAACCGGCTCTTTTTTTGAGCATCTTCTTAAAAATAGGTTGCGTTAACATAAATGTTCCGCGTAAATTAACATTGATGACCTGGTCAAAATCGCTCGTTTTCATCCCCATCATTAACTTATCATTCGTAATTCCCGCGTTATTGATAAGAATGTCGATCTTCTCGTATATTTGCCACGCCGCTGCTGCTAATTCACTAACTGATTCTTCGTTTGCAATATCGCCCTTAAGATAGTGATATTCCGTTCCTAGTAGATCTAGCTTTTCTTTAAACGCTTTTGGTAAGTCATCTTGACGCCCATTGAGAATTAACCGACTACCAGCCTTAGCGAACTCTAATGCAGTAGCTGTCCCAATTCCGCGTGTGCTTCCGCTTATAAAAACGACTTTATCTGTCCGTTCCATCTTTTTGCTCCTTTATAAATTTTTCATAATCAGCAAGATTTTCAATGTGTTGGGTATTTAACTGCTGGTCAACTTGGTGAGCGAAGCGAGATAACGTCTTTCCAGGACCAATTTCTAATGTTGTATCAATTTTCGCGTGCTTGACTAATTCCTTAACATTAGCTCCAAAGTGTGTTGGAATAGCTAATTGTTTTTCAAGAATTCCTGGAAGATCCTCACAATGGAATAAGCTGTTAGTAGTATTGCTAATGACTTCAATCTGTGGCTCATGGAAGTCAACCGTTTGTAACCGGTTATGCATCTGTTGACGTGCACCGTTAAAGAAGGGTGTATGAAATGCACCATTAACTTTGAGCAGAATCGTTCTTTTAGCAAGCTTGTCTTCTTCCATCTTTTTAAGGGTAGCCTTTAGGTCGGTTAATGCCCCGCCTACTACGATTTGTCGTGGGGAATTATAGTTGGCGATATAAACCCGCTGACCATTTTCTTGTTGAGCGGTGATTAGTTCTTTTATCTCTTGAAGTTGAGGGTCAAGGACAGCTGCTAATGTACTTATTTCCCTGTCCGCGTCTTGTTGCATAAAGCGCGCACGGTCCGCGACTAGTTTGATTCCTTCTTCAAACGAAAGTGAGTTACTAGCAATTAAGGCAGCGTACTCGCCTAAGGATAGGCCGACCATCCCCTTAATTGGTAGTTGAGGTAAATCACGTTTTAACATTTGGTAGATTCCATAACTAACTGTTACAATTGCTGGTTGAACATATACTGTTTTATTCAACTCGTTATGCTCGTTTTTCATAATTTTGAGTAAATCAAGCTCACAAACATCACTTGCCCAACTAACAATCCTTGAAAAAAGGGAGTCGGCCATAAGCTCGACTCCCATTCCCGATCGCTGTGCACCTTGACCGCTAAATAATATTCCGTAGTACATTATTTTTCATCCAATTGTTTCTTTACGAAATCAACAACGTCACTAATAGTCTCGATTCCTTCATCGGCATCTAATTCAATCTCAAACTTATCTTCAAGTTCATTCATAATTTCGAAAACATCAAGACTGTCAGCATCAAGATCATCTTTAATTCGTGCGTTCATTGTTACACGATTTTCGTCAACATCTAATTCATCAACAGTAATAGTTTTTACAGTATCAAAAATTTCTTCTTTAGTCATATTCATTCTTCTTTCTCTATTAATAGTTTAAAATTATTGTTCCTGTACTTAAACCGCCGCCAAAACCACTCATTGCAATAATGTTACCTGGTTTAACCAGTTCATGAGTAACAGCTTGAGTCAATAAAATTGGTTCACTAGCGGCGCCCGTATTTCCATATTCACTAATATTCATTGGAAACTTTGTAATTGGTTGCCCTAGTCTCTTTGCAATTTGATTAATTATCCGTTCATTTGCCTGATGTAATAAAAAATAATCGATATCGTCTAATTTTAAATTAGCTTGTTGAACGGCAGAAGCAATTGAACGCGGTACTTCATGAGTGGCAAAACGATATACATCACGGCCGGCCATCGCAAAAGGTGAAAGGGATGTTAGTTGCTTAGGGAAGCCAGCTTTAGGCGTTGTTTTTCCCGCAACAATTTTATCTCCCAAGTCACCAAATGTATGGAGATCACGGCCAAGAATTAAAGGAGTTGCCGTAGTTGTCTTTTGAAGTAACACTCCACCAGCCCCATCGCCGAACAATACGGCAGTACTTCGATCTTTCCAATCAATCAGTTTTGATAATACTTCTGCACCAATTACCATTGCATTTTGCCAATTAGAGCTTTTCAACATTAATTCAGCTGTATTCATGGCATAGATAAAACCAGTACAAGCTGCTGAAATATCAAACGCAATTGCATTTTTCGCCCCTAATTCTCCTTGAACAATGGCAGCAGTTGACGGCGTATAGGCATCAGGAGACATCGTTGCAATAATAATTAAATCAAGTTCAGTTGCCTTCAAATTGGCATTAGTCAATAATTGGTTACCAACATTAAGAGCCAAGTCTGAAGTATTTTCAATATTGCTGATATAACGTTGATGAATTCCAGTCCGCGTTTTAATCCACTCATCTGAAGTATCCATAATAGTTGATAATTGCTGGTTATTAATATTAAGTGGTGGATGATAACTCGCAGTACTAGTAATTCTTAAATTTTGCAATGTTTGTCAATCCTTATCTCTAAGCATGCTCATCCACAAAATCTTCTAAGTTTTGCAAGGCTTTTTTAACAACCTTCATTTCTTCATCATTCATTCCTTCGAGAAAACGTTCAACCATCATGTTATGAAAGGCCCGATGTGCACGATATAGTACCCGTCCTCTTTTGGTTAAACGTAACCGAACAATGCGGCGATCATCTTTATCACGAATTCTTTCAACATATCCTTTTCGAATTAAACGATCAGCCATTGAGGTCATTGTTCCTGGAGTTAGATGAAGCTTTTCTGCTACTTGAGAAATTGTTTGATGGTTATACATCGTAATTGCATCAATTGCATGCATCTCTTTAATTGTTAAATCATTGAATGTACTTTTCCGTAACTCATTTTCTTCAATCCATAGAATTCCGGAATAGACTTTGATTAATCCTTTATTGATTTTTTCGTAATCATTATCTTTACTCATAATATATTTCTTCCCTTCAATTTTATTCTATAGCCCCGAATAATTTGATTATCAAAATATATTATAAATGATAATGATTCACCATGCTAAATCTTTTCTTCTCGTTCAGCAACGATAAAGACAAGTTCTGCATTACAAGCTATTTTGTCGTTCACAAGCGCTTGTGTTTCCACAATTCCCATTGATGATCGAACTTTTTTCATAACAACATTTAGTTTTAATACATCACCAGGACGGACCATTTGTCGAAACCTCGCTTTATGAATTGCGCCAAGATAAGCTGTTTTCTTATAAAAATGCGGTGATTTTAATATCAAAATTGAAGCAGCTTGGGCCAATGTTTCGATGATTAAAACTCCAGGCATAACAGGATTATTAGGAAAATGACCGCGAAAAAATGATTCATTAATTGTGACATTTTTTGTTGCGGTAATCTTTTCTTCAGGAACTAATTCGTCTACATAATCGATGTAGCAAATCGGATATCGATTAGGAATTAATTCCATAATCTCCTGCGCATTCATTATTGCCAAAAAGATTCACCTGCCTTCAAAAAAATATTTCGAGTATCAAAATATTCGATGATCAAATTATATTCAAAAATATTTTGATTGTCAAATTATTTTTTGAAAGGTATCTTTTATAACTAGTCGAAAATAAAATTATTTATCATCTTCACTAGATGTTAGAAAGGGATTTCGGTTAATCATGATTTTTTGTAATTAATAGGAATTTTACTAATATGTCATTTAATCATTAACTATTAATCACCTTAAATTAAAATATTCCTTTACTATTTAATTGAGAATTGGTAAAATAATATTTGTTCGTTATTAACGGGAAATAGCTCAGCTTGGTAGAGCACCTGGTTTGGGACCAGGGGGTCGCAGGTTCGAATCCTGTTTTCCCGATAGGGTTTAGAGAGTCGTTGAAAGTTTTCTTTCAAGCGGCTCTTTTTAGTATCAAGGAGGATATAAAAATGGAAGCAGATAAATATTTAAAGCTAATTCAAGAGGAGCTTCAGAACCTTCCTGATTATGTTAACGAGTATTATTTGGGGACCAACCATGCAGTCACAACAACCTATCAGTACTTAACTGAAATTCGGCGATTCTTTGATTGGTTACGGTCAAGTGGACTCGTCTCTGTTAACTCTAATAAGGACTTGCCAATTGATACGCTGGCTAATTTACGGCGTAGTGATGTAATGCTATATATCGATTATTTGCAGCATACTACCAATGCACAAGGACGGTTAAATTCTCCCACTTCAATTAATCGTTCTATTAATGCATTAAGGTCATTGTATAAATTTTTAACAGTCACCGCAGATAACAATAATGGCGAGTCTTATTTTGACCGTAATGTAATGTTGAAAATTGACTCCCTTAATGATACAAAAACATTAAATTATCGGGCGCATACGCTGGCTTCACACATGTACCGGGGACAAATGAAATTTGATTTTATCACTTTCATTGAAGAGGAATACCCTAATAAATGTGATAAAAGAGCCCTCCCCTCTTATAAAGTCAATAAGGAACGAGATATTGCAATTATTGCTCTTATTTTAGGAACAGGCGTCCGGGTATCCGAGGCAGCTAATGTAAACCTTGGGGATTTGAACTTAAAGCAATCACTGCTAGATGTAACAAGAAAAGGCGGCCAGAGAGATTCAGTACCAATTGCACCTTGGGCTATTACTTATATCAAAGCTTATCAAGCGATTCGTGCACAGCGATACCACGCTTTAAAAAAGGATACTGCTTTCTTCTTAACCGTTTATCACAAGCAAACTCGACGGATGACAGCTAATGCCATTGAAAAAATGGTCAAAAAGTATTCAACTGCATTTGGACATCCTCTTACTCCCCATAAATTACGCCATACCCTTGCTTCTGAAATGTATGAGGTAACGAAAGATCAGGTATTAGTAGCCCAACAGTTAGGACAAAAAGGAACATCTGCTACCGATCTATATACCCACGTTGACCAGAAACAGCAACGTGATGCTCTTAAAGAAATTAGTGAAACTTCATATAAAAAAACAAATGAATAAAAGGCTTTTCTATAAAGATAATCTTCGCTATAATGTTAAGCGGTGTATAAATTTTTTATGGAGGAGAAAATTTTGGGCTTTATTACCTCATTATTTGGAAAGAAGCAATATGTTTGTCCATTTTGTCATGAGCACTATACTTTTTCTGCGATGCACGCACGCAAGCTAGCCGACAAAGATGGGCAAATTCATTGTTACTACTGTCGTAAGGTCTTACAACAATTGCATTAGTATTAATGATAATTCGCTTTTTTACAATAAAAACTTTCAAAATAAAAAACCGTTAAGCTGAATTTAAGGCTTAGCGGTTTTATTTTAAAGTATTTAGTTAAATCGACGTTTGTTAATTCCTGCAAGACCAAACATACTAAGCAATGTTTATTCCCCTCTGAGACGAATTGTCACGACTTACTACTCATCAAAATGAATTTCAGTTCGTCTGAGAGGCAAAAGCTGTTTTTACCCCTATTTTTGCATTATTTTAAAATTAGTAAGACTCTTTTGATAAAAGAGTCTTACGTTAACCGAGAATAAACGTTGATATAACAAGTTTTTAAAATCCTATATTTTCGTGTAAGACTGTTGTATAATTTTATTGAAAAAGTGTCTCACTAAAAAATTAGGTCATTTTTGCTATTTTTGGCGGACAAAAAGGAGTTATTTCATTTTATGTTATATAATGCAGCATTAGTTTTAGAAGGTGGCGCATTCCGTGGCCAATACACTGCCGGAATTGTTGATACATTTCTCGCTCACCATATTGAATTTCGAAGTGTAATTGGCGTTTCTGCAGGTTCGCTTTGTGGAGTTAATTTCGTCTCTAAGCAATATGGACGCGCAGCCAATATTAATATTAATCATCGGCACGATCGCCAATATATCTCGATGGCTCGCGTATTTAAAAAGCAAATAATTAATCTTGATTACCTTTTTGAGGATCACGGATATTCTTGGCAGAATTTTAATGAAGCAGCCTATCGTCGGTCAGCATCTCATTTCACAGCCGTCGCTACTTCAGTAAAAACAGGAAAAACAGTTTTATTTACGGATCCTGTTGGTGAGGAGCTAACCAATGCCCTCAAAGCTTCCTCATCAATGCCATTTCTTTCAGATCCACAGGAAACTTCACAAGGTCCTTGCCTTGATGGTGGGATCACAGATTCAATTCCATTTGATATTGCACAACAACAAGGTTATGACAAGATTGTTGTTGTTCGAACCAGGGATGTTAACTACCGAAAGAAGCCGTCCAGTTCTGCTGTAAAGAAGTTATACGACATGGTATATAAAGATTATCCCGAATTTGCTAAAGCAGGGATTAATCGTCCCCTTCTCTACAACCAACAGATTGCTGAAATCAATCGTTTATCTTGTGAAGGAAAGCTCTTTAACATTGCTCCTTCTAAACCAATTAAGATTAAGCGGATTGAGGGAAATATCAAGAAGATTCGAGCACTTTATGAAACTGGGCGGAAAGAAGGAGAGGAAATCGTCCCTGCTTTAGTTGATTACCTCGCAAATTAACAAAGGAAGAAATATTATGTCAACTAAAAAACGAGTTTATATTCCCAAAAATAAGACTAATGGTCAAATCAAGGGTAAACGGAAAATATGGGTAGAAAATGTTAAATTTTTGACCCTTGAAGAATATGACCAGTTACGTGAAACAATTAAGTTGCATTCGCGTCCTGAATTGGTTAATCGTAACCTATTACTAATTGCAATTGCCCTTAATAATGGATTACGAGCATCAGACGTTGTAACATTAAGAGTTGGTCATGTTCTAAATAAAACTAAAACCCGTGTTATTGAACAAAAAACTGGTAAAGCTAAAACACTATTTTGGAATAATTGCCTTGCCGAGATTATTGATTACCTTAATGACTTAGATTATAAAGATGAAAATGATTACCTTTTCCCTGGGAAACAAGAAGGTCATTTTTCAGTACATGGTTTTTACGAGATGTTGCAACGAATGGCTAGAAAAACGGAAAATAATAAAATCGTTGCTAAGATTGGAACACACTCTTTTAGAAAAACTTTTGGTCGACAACTCTATAAGAAAGGTGTTAACGTTGAAATCATTTCGCAGTTATTTAATCACTCCTCTGAACGAAATACGCGCCACTACCTAGGGATTGAACAAGAAGACCTTGATAAAGTTGTTCAAAATTTCAAATTTGAATAGTTATTATTCTGAATATTATGTAAACTAAAATATTTAGTCATTTTCCTAATAGACTTAGGAATATAATTCATTAGGATTAAAGTAATAAAAAGTATTGGATGTGACTAAATGAATATAAAAAGTGTCCCAAAGAAGCAACTATGGGGAATTGAATTAAATCTGATTTCTCTCCTATTTAGTAGTATTAGTCCGGTTCTTAATAAATTTTCACTTACTAGCTTGAGTCCGGTTGTTGGGGGAATTTTCACTAGTGCGTTTGCTGCAATTTTTACTTTTGCAACAATCTTCATTACTCGTCAGCATGTTTCTTTAACCAATCTTAAGAGCCTGTGGTTATGGCTTTTGGGTGGAACAAATGCAATCGGAATTATTCTTCAATATATTGCTCTCTCAACCTTAAGTCCAATCACAGTTACCCTTATCGCTCGGATGTATTTAGTTTATGTTTTCTTCCTATCTTATATCTTCTTAAAGGAAAAGATTACAAAGTGGGATTACTTAGCAATTATTCTTTGCATTCTCGGTTCTTTCTTTATTTCAGGAAGCCGACTTCAATTTAGTGATAACCTTCTTGGATTGATTTGTGCATTCATCTACCCACTAATGTATGCCGCCAACAATATCGTGGCTAAGTATCTAGTCAGTGATGAAGAGCCAAATAATGTCTTATTCTTTAACCATTTTACTTCGGCTCTTTTACTTTTCTGCTATGCTCTCATAACAGGAACGTCATTTAGCCATATTTCTAGTCAAGCAGTTGCATTTAACTTTGGTGGAGCATTCTTTAATGGCTTCATGTCACTACTTCTTTTCTATACTAGCTTACAGTTTATTACAGCTGGTAAAGCAAATATTGTTCGTGCACTTGGTCCAGTAATTGTTATTATTTACTCTTCATTTTTCTTTCCTGTTCAGGTAACTCCTTCCCTAGTTTTAGGAGCTATTTTAGTAATTTTAGCTAGTACAATTGTTACCTTTACAAGAACAAATCACGAATAATCGTAATATAAAAGCATCAGAATTTCCCTGTAAAGAAATCTGATGCTTTTATTATATCTTCTTATATACTAATAAACCCTTGCACGGCGCCGATAGACAATAAAACGACGGAAAATATATTGCCAAGGTAGTGTTAAAGCGTGGACTAACCGGGTGTATGGGAAGTAACCAAAAATTGCTAATCCACAGAGAACGTGAATTTTATAAATTAATGGCACTGAACGCATCAATTGCCATTGAGGATTAAGAACAAAGAGGCTTCTTGCCCATGGACTAATCGTTGTTCGATAATTGTAATCGATAAATGCACCCGTAATAGTACATGCTAGACCTAATGCAATTGTAATCAGTAAAGCCCAGTCGACAATAATATCATTGATATCACTTGTCTTATAAACACGAGAACAAGTCATTCGTCGATAAGTAAGAATCGCAATTCCCACAAATGCAAGGACCCCTGCTGGAATTCCCATCATCAATGACCCAAAGATGTGGTACATATGTTCAGTGATCCCAAAATAAGCTGTCCAACTTGCTGGGATAAACATTCCTAAGCAGTGACCAAAGAAAGCTAAAATAATTCCAATGTGGAAAGTAACGCTTCCGATCATTAGCCATTTCTTTTCAAAAAGTTCGCTTGATTTGGCAGTAATTGAGGGATGGAAATATTTAAATCTAACAAATGTTCCAATGAAAAATGATGCCAACATTATATATGGATAAATAACCCATAAGAAAATTGACCAGCCATTATGCATCTTCTTGCACCTCCATTTTAATACACGAACCAATTAATGAACGTGTAAGCCTGATTAACTGAATATAGGGACTATCACTATCTATCACTGCATTTTTTAAAAGGGTATAAGTTCCATCTTCAATCACACTTAATGCTAATTGGATATCCTGACGACGCGGATCATTAGTATAATCGCCATATGCTAGAAATTCTAACAATAAAGGCAAATAATCAGAAAGTTCACTAGTCGCCTCTGATATACCAAACATCTCATATAGCATTTTCAACCGTGCTAAAATGGTTCCTCGTTCACGGGAATCAGTCATCTTGTAGTATGACATATAAAGAGTATAACGTCGGTTCATTTCAAAAAGGTGAGCATACATCTCTTGGACTTCGATTGAAGATAGTGCGGCTAATTCATCAAAAAGGCTTAATAATTCTCCCCGCGTTGCAGTTGATAATGCGTTATCTGTAAGTAATAATTGGCGAATCTCTGGTGAAAATGTTTCCGTCTCAGGATAGTCAATCAAGCGTGAAAGAATGGCAAATGTATCTTTTAAATCTGTCAATCGTCTAAAATCAATCACGCCAAATCCCTCCATAGAAACTATCAGCATAAATCTGATTAGTTGATTTGCCAGCTTCTGCCTTCTTAAACATACTCTTGTGTTGGGGAGCTAATGCACAGCCTTCACATTCATCATAACCAAGACTACCTTGTTCGGTTTGTGCATCTTCCATTTCTGCCTTTTGGCTACTTGGAATAACAAAGCGGTCTTCATATTTAGCAATTGCCAGTAAACGATAAAGTGATGTTGCACGTTCTTCTGTTAAGTCAACTCGTTCTAGTTTACTGCTATCAAAATCCCGACCACTAGTCTTAGCACGCATGTATAGCCGCATCATTGCTAGTTTGTATAAGGCTTTCTTGATGACAGGAACGTTTCCAGCAGTTAATAGACTTGCCAAGTATTGAACAGGCACCCGCATTTGATCAATTCCTGGGAAGATCATTTCAGGATTCTTTATTGAGTCCCGTCCCTCAAAGTAACTCATAACTGGTGATAGCGGCGGAATATACCAAACCATTGGCATTGTCCGGTATTCTGGGTGAAGTGGGAAGGCAATCTTTTCTTTTACTGCCATTTTATAGATCGGTGACTTTTGTGCAGCTTCAATCATCTCTTCAGAAATGCCATCCTTGAGTGCTTGCTTGACAACTTCAGGATCGTTGGGATCGAGGAATAAGCCAAGTTGTGCTTCATACAGCTTACTCTCATCAGGATTTGATGCTGCCTCTTCTACTCGATCAGCATCGTATAGAATGGCACCAATATATCGAATTCGACCGACACAGGTTTCGGCGCAAACAGTTGGTTGACCTTCTTCAATTCGTGGATAACAAAAAGTACATTTTTCAGCCTTATGAGTCTTCCAGTTAAAGTAGACCTTCTTATATGGACATCCAGTCATGCAAAAACGCCATCCTCGACAGCGTTCTTGGTCTACTAAAACAATCCCATCTTCATCTCGTTTGTACATTGCACCTGATGGACAAGAGGCTACACAAGGCGCATTTAAACAGTGCTCACATAATCGGGGAAGATACATCATAAATGCCTGCTCAAAGTTATTTTTGATATCCCCTTCAATTTTTTGCATGTTAGGATCCTGTTGGACATATTCAGTTGATCCTGCTAAGTCATCATCCCAGTTAGGACCAGTGGTTAATTCCATTCCTTCGCCAGTAATTTGCGACTTAGGACGAGCAACAGGTTGGTGCTTTTGTTCAGGGCCAAATAACGTCTTATAGTCATAGGTCCATGGTTCGTAGTAGTTATCTAATTCTGGCATATCATTATTGTAAAAAATCTTGCCAAGAGCAATTTTATTTAATTTGCTTCCAGCACGTAATTTTAATTTACCTTTTGAATTAAGGGTCCACCCTCCATGGTATTGATCTTCATCTTCCCAGCGTTTTGGATAACCAACACCCGGCTTAGTCTCAACATTATTAAACCACATGTATTCAGCGCCTGGGCGATTAGTCCATGTATTCTTACAAGTTACTGAACAGGTATGACAACCAATACACTTATCGAGGTTTAAGACCATGCTGATTTGTGCTTTAATCTTCACTCCAGTTCACCTTCTTCAGTTTTCTTACATTTGCATAAAGATCACGTTGGTTTCCAGTTGGTCCATAGTAATTCCAACCGTAACTCAATTGTCCATATCCACCAACCATATGCGTTGGCTTAACGTGGATTTGCGTTGGTGCATTATGTGATCCCCCACGATTACCGGTAATGGTAGAAAGAGGTTCGTAAATTTCGTTATCTTGGGCGTGGTACATGTACATTGACCCCTCAGGCATCCGAACAGAAACAACCGCCCGCGCAGTAACAACCCCATTACGGTTATAAACTTCAATCCAGTCATTATCTTTTACCTTGATCTTATCGGCATCTTGGGGACTAATCCAAATAGTTGGACCACCCCGGAATAATGTCAACATTTCAAGGTTATCGTAGTACATCGTATGAATATTCCATTTACCATGAGGAGTCATATATTTAAGTGTAACTTCATCTTTTACTGGCGGAACATCAACATCTCCTGGGGCCATTACAACCGGTGGCAAAGATGGTTTATAAGTTGCCATATTTTCACCAAATTCACGGAAAATTTCATGATCAAGGTAGTAATGCTGACGTCCTGTAAGAGTAAATGTAGGAACATTTCGTTCAGTCATTAATGAAAATGGTGTGTAGCGAGCTTCACCATGTTTAGCAGAAGTTCCGATTGGTGTTGGATAGGCTTCTTGTGGTTGAGCAGTGATTTGCTTAAACGACATTGAATCATCAGCATGACCACGACCAATATCTGTCAAATGTTCACCAGTCCGTTCTTGCTTCTTTTCCCAAGCTCGATCAGCGAGTTTACCATTGGAAGCAGTTGACATCCGTAAGATTGCATCACATACTTTTTCGTCTTCATCAAGTAATGGACAGCCTGCACCAATGCCTTCACTAGCAATTCCATTCATGTCTTTGAGGTAATCATATTGATCATCAACTTTATAGTTATAATTATTTACTATATTAGGACCAAGAGTGATGTATTTGTCATAGATCTTAGTATAATCACGGGCAACTAATTTTAAAGAAGGCATGGTTTTTCCAGGGATTGGTTCTGTTTCACCGTTCTTCCAATCTTTAATTTCCCCGTATGGTTGAGCGATTTCCCCTTGAGTATTATGTCCTAGTGGTGCGCTCTTAAGATCATAGAAGGTTCCCGGCATGTATTTCTTTGCCATTTTAGAAACAGTCTTAGCCAAGAGCTTGAATTGTTGCCAGTCAGACTTTGATTCCCACATTGGACTAACTGCTGCATTAAATGGGTGAATAAATGGATGCATATCAGTTGATGAAAGGTCCTTCTTTTCATACCAAGTAGCAGCTGGTAGGACAACATCGGAGTACATTGGTGTTGAAACCATTCGAAAGTCCATATCAACAACAAGATCTAACTTACCAATTGCTCCTTTATCACGCCAAATCATATCCTGGGGCTTAACTCGATCATTAGGTTTAGCAAGCAATCCATTTTCAGCGCCTAATAAATGTTTCATAAAGTATTCGGCACCTTTGCCAGAAGAAGCAAATAAGTTTGAACGCCATAAGAAGAACGCTTTGGGTTGATTTTGGTTAGCATCAGGATCTTCAGCAGCAAAATGTAAAGAGCCCTTCTTCAATTCATCGACAACTTTCTTTGAAATTTCATTAATATCAGTTGTATTGTAATCTTTTGCAAAAGATAACGGATTACGATCAAATTGTGGGTATGATGGTAACCATCCTAAACGAATTGCCATTTGATTATAATCAGCATTATGTAAGTAGGAATGTTTACTCTTCCAAACAGGTGATTTTTGAGCTTGGTTATCAATTTCTTCATAACGCCATTGATCAGTTGCAAAGTAATACCAAGTAGTACCTTGCATTTGACGGGCACCACCTTTTTCCCAGTCATTAGCAAAAGTAATATTTGCCCAACCTTCTTGTGGACGGAGCTTTTCTTGACCAACGTAGTGAGCCCAACCACCACCAGTCATACCAACACAACCACACAACATCAGCATATTAATAATGTTTCGATAGTTCATATCGGCATTGAACCAGTGGTTGACCCCACCACCCATGATTACCATACTCCGCCCTTCATTTTCGGCCGCGTTTTGGGCAAATTCACGAGCAATTTGAATAACTTGCTCTGCTTTTACTCCCGAACGGCTTTCCTGCCAAGCAGGAGTAAAGTAGCTCTCAGCATCCATTGAATCTTTAGCAGCAAGTTCATCATTACCAGTCCGATTAATTCCCATTTGAGCCATCATCAAATCATAAACATTAGTTACCAAGTGTTCTTTGCCATCTGTGAATTTGAGCTTTTTAACTGGTAAATGACGTTGCACAACGCTGTTTCCGTCATTACTAAATGCTGGAAAATCAGCAATAATTTGTTCAGTTTCGCCATCTTGATCATTAATAGAGAGTGCTGGATCAATCTTATTACCATTTTGGTCTAATAATTCAAGATTCCATTTTTCCTTAGCATTATATTCTTGTCCCATCGTTCCATTTGGAACAACAATCTTGTGGTTATTTTGGTCATAAACAACTGTCTTCCATGCTGGATTGACAATCGTATCATCAGCAACTAAGTCACTAATCCGGACGAAGCGACCTGGTGTATAGTGATCACCATTTGCTGTACTTGGTTCCAATTCAACCATGAATGGTAAATCAGTAAATCGCTTGGAATAATCAATGAAACGTTTAACTGGGTGCTTTTGGTAGAATTCATCTAAAATTACATAAGTCATCGCTTGAGCAACAGCAGAATCACTACCTGGTTCTGGTGCAAGCCAGTCGTCAGCAAATTTCACATTTTCAGCATAATCAGGGCTAACTGCCACAATCTTTGTTCCTTTGTACCTAACTTCTGTCATGAAGTGTGCATCCGGCGTCCGTGTTAATGGGACGTTTGATCCCCACATAATAATGTAGGAACTGTTATACCATTCCGCAGATTCAGGAACATCAGTCTGTTCACCCCAAACTTGGGGTGATGCAGGTGGTAAATCAGCATACCAATCATAGAAACTCATTTGTTCTCCACCCATTAAGGCAATGAACCGTGCTCCGGCACTGAAACTCATCATTGACATTGCAGGAATTGGGGTAAAACCACCAATGCGGTCAGGCCCATACTTCTTAATTGTGTATAAGCAAGCAGCTGAAATCATTTCTAATGCTTCATAACGATGAACACGAATTAAGCCACCGTGTCCTCGGACCTTCTTATATTTTTTAGACTTTTCTGGATCTTCGACAATACTTGCCCACGCATCTAAGGGATTTTCATGTTCTTCCTTGGCAGCAGTCCAAAGCTCCCATAATTTGCCACGAATATATGGATACTTAATTCGAACTGGACTGTATTCATACCAAGAGAAACTAGCTCCCCGAGGACATCCCCGTGGTTCATATCCTGGAATATTAGGGCCGCATGATGGATAATCTGTGGCTTGGTGTTCCCAAGTAATAATTCCTTGCTTGACATAAACATTCCAAGAACATGAGCCTGTACAGTTAACTCCATGAGTTGTTCGGACAACTTTGTCATGCGCCCATCGCTGGCGATAAAGCTTTTCCCAACGACGACTATTTTCTTCAAGTTGTGTAAAGGTTCCATTAAACTTATCAACCTTGTTAAAGAACCGTGACTTCATCGTTGATTGACCTCCTTTATTGAATGGCTTACCAATATTAAAAATAAAGTAAGTCTTTTCCCTAATGTAAAGATTAGCACCATAACTGCTATACTACGACTAGGGAAATACCTATATTTTGAACTAAATGAGGTGCTAATATCCATGAATCGTTACGATCGTCAAGAAAGGGTACATCAAATTGGTAGTATTGGTCAGCAAAAAATTAGCCATGCAACTATTATGATTGTCGGTGTAGGGGCATTGGGAAGTTATACAGCCGAGCAACTTGTCCGTGCTGGAGTTAAAAGACTTGTCTTGATTGATCCTGACACTGTTGACGTAACTAATCTTCAACGTCAATCGCTTTTCACCGAAGAAGATGCTAGCCAACAGCGGCTTAAGGTCGAAGCAGCTAAAGAACATTTACATAAAATTAATTCAGCATGTCAAATTACTGCGATCCCAGCGCCGATTACTGCTGACCTTATTGACGAATATCAGTTTACCCTTTGTTTAGACTGTCTTGATAATTATCAAGCACGGGATCTATTAAACAAATTAGCAATCATCAAAAATTTTGATTATCTGTTTGCCAGCTGTGCAGGAACCTATGGGAACGTAATGGCGATTTCGCCACAAAATCATCCCTGCTTGAACTGTCTTTTTCCTAATATTAATGAATTAAAACAAAACGATTGTGATTTAATTGGGGTTAATACTGCTTTAATTCCGATTGTAGCGGGACTACAGGTATCTTTAGCGCTTCATTATCTGGTTGACAAAACACAGGTTAATTTTAATGAATTGATCACGGTTGACAATTGGTCAATGCAATTTAGTAAGTTTGCTATTAATAAAAATCACCATTGTCCCGCTTGTGCTAAGCCTAGCAGTATTTCTTTAGAAGAAGAATCAGGATCAGAATTACATATGTTATGTGGAGAAAATGCATATTATACAGTCAAAGAGAAAACTATTAATTTTGGCAGACTTAAAGAATTTTTGGCTAAAAAAGAGCTCTTAATTAACGCAAATCGATTGTTTCTTCATTTTAAATGGGAAAATCGTCCAGTAAGTATATTCAAGAATGGTAAGATTGTTATGTATGACTTACCTACTTCGGCGATTGCCCAGAAACAGTTTAAGTCGTTAAATATTTTGATGAAAGAAGACCTATTATGAAAAAAATCGCAATTTTAACGGTTAGCGATAGCCGAACATTAGATAGCGATACTTCTGGAAAATTAATTGCTACGAAGATGGCTAACGCGGGCTTATCAGTAGTTGATCGGGTAATCGTTAATGATGATATTGTCAATATTCAAACTGCCTACCTTCAACTAGAACAACAAACTCCTGATATCATCATTACTAATGGTGGAACAGGAATTGCTCAGCGTGATGTTACTATTCCGGCTATTCGTCCACTCCTCAAACGCCTAATTCCGGGGTTTGGGGAAGCGTTTCGCCACATATCTTTTGATGAAATTGGTACTCGGGCGCTTGCATCACAAGCCCTAGCCGGATTTAATTTCCGCAATCAGCTTACCTATTGTTTACCTGGTTCCCAGAATGCCTGTCAAACGGCTATAAACAAACTAATTTTGCCAGAATATGAACATTTATTATTTGAAAGCAGTTCTCAACGAAAGGAAGTTCATCACCATGCTCACTAGAAGAATTCCAATCTCAGTTGCCGAGGCACAGAAAAAGATTAACGAAATTCCCCTTAAAACCGCTACAGAGATAATCCCGTTATCAGAAGCTAACCACCGTGTTTTAGCTAAAGATGTTCATGCTAATTATGATTATCCTCATTTTCGACGGGCTGGAATGGATGGTTATGCCATTTTAGCCAGCGATGATCATGATTTCCCTCGCGAATTTAACGTCCGAGGAGAGATTCAAGCTGGAGCAACTTGGGATCAACCATTACAATCGGGGGATGCGGTCCGAATTATGACTGGTGCATATGTTCCTTCTGATGTAGGGAAAGTAATTCGAATTGAAAAAACGCGGCCCGCTAAAGATGAAAATAAGGTTCAAATTATTACGACTGAAAGCAAGACTAACATTACGGAAGCTGGTACTGATGTAAAAAGCGGTGATATCGTTTTAGCAAAAGACCAGGAAATAAATCCCGGTGGCCTAGCAGTTTTAACGGCTTTTGGTGTTCAAGAAGTAACAGTTTATAAAAAACCACGGATTGCAATTATCGCCACTGGAACTGAATTATTAGGACCTAATGCCACGATTGAACCGGGAAAGATCTTTAATAGTAATGGTATTATGTTAAAAAATCTTGTAGAAGAAACTGGTGGGATTGTTGATTTTGAAACCCAATTACCAGATGATGCTGATCTTATCAAGCAGACTCTTGAAGAACAAATGGCAACGCATGAAATTGTAATTACTGATGGTGGTGTTTCAGTCGGTGATTTTGATTTTATTGGAGATGAAGCACGTAAAGCTGATGAATTGCTTTTTAATAAGATTAAGCAACGACCAGGAAGCGTTACGACTGCCTTTGTTCAAAATAATACGTTAATAATGGCCCTTTCTGGAAATCCAGGAGCTTGTTTTACTGGCTTTTACCTTTACATGGAACCACTGATTCGCCGTTATCAACACCAAGCAAGCCGAATTAAGCAAGTGCGGGCAATATTAGCAGCCCCATATAATAAAACAAATGGGTTCGACCGTTACCTTCGTTGTACTTATGAATTCAAAGAGAATCAATTTTATGTTTATCCAAATGGAATCAACAGATCTGGCTCATTAGCTAATCTCCAGACGACGACCTGTTTAGCACTGATTCCGCATAGTACGACTCCAATGAAGGTCGGAACGGAGACTGACGCATGGCTATTACCCTTCAAATAATCGGTCATAAGAAAAGCGGGAAGACTCTTATCACTACGACTTTAATCGAAAGACTTACAAAAGAAGGATATCGGGTAGCTGCTCTTAAACATGATGTCCATAATGCTACAATGGATGTGCCAAATACTGACAGTGCTAGAATGAGTAACGCTGGAGCTAAGCAGGTTATCTTACAATCTGCCACCGAATTTTTCTTTCATCAAAACAGTAATGTGCCGCCTTTAACGGAAATGGTTGAGATGTTAAGCATTGCTAATGATTTTGTCTTGATTGAAGGTCATAAGGAAGCCACTCAATATCCGCAACTTTTATTATTAAAGCCTGGCGAAGATCCTACTAATATTGTCCCTACTCCCCCTCTTAAAACAGGTAGTATCTTTAATGGAACAACCGCTGACTTGCTAGGAAAAGATGCAATTGTAAGTTGGTGCTATAACTACTTAAAACAAATAAAGGGGGATGCAGGATGATTGGATTAGTATATGCTGGAGGTAAATCTACCCGTTTTGGGAAAGATAAAGCTACTTATCATGTTCCAGGATTACCAGCTACCAATATAGAGCTAGCAGTCGAGAAATTAACACTCTTTTGTCAGCAGATCGTTGTTTGTGCTAATGAAATAAATCGAGCGCATATATTAAAGTTGGTTGGTCAAGTACCAACTGTGCAGATTATCTGTGATATTCCCCCTTATGATCATCATGGTCCCCTTTCAGCAATTATTGCTTGTACTAGTCATTTTTTAACTATTCAGGACTATTTAACTGTGGCTGTTGATTATCCTTATCTCACAAAAGATTCCCTTGCTGTTCTTGCTCGTACGTCCAACTCTTATATTGCAACAAGTCAGCATAGTCATTATTCATTAGCTCATTTTTCAATTAGCAATGAACAAGTTACTACTTGGGTCGCTGATAATGATGACTGGCGATTACGTAGTTTCATCACTAATAAATGCGTCTGTCACCCCCTCGTATATCGGTCAAGTGCCGAATTTTCAAATTTAAACTATCGTGAGGTTGATTTAAATGAAAAGTAAAGATTCAATGACAAATCCTGATTTTCAAAAACTCATTTCCCTTGTCTTAAATGACTTAGCAATCAGACGAACAATGTTAGAAAATCGGGAACAAGAAGTAAACCAACAAATGAGTTCACTGGAAAAAGATGCTGAATTAGAGCAATTGGATGACCAAATTCAACAAATTCAAGCTGATTTTGATCATTACCGCGAATTCCAGGATCCGGAATTTGATTTTAGTGCAACCAAGTATTTCCAGGGACCATCGATGGGGTTACCACGACATCCTTAAAACCTAGATGGTAGGGCTAAAGAAGCAGAGCTTTTCTTAGCCCTGCCTTTTAAGTTGTCTATCGTTGCTTCTAACCAAAGAAAGCGTTATTATATAAAATAGGAATATTATGATAACAATTGGGGAATTTTATTAGGGAGGAAGCAGATCGTGCTTGAAACAGCTAATTGGATACAAAAATATTTTAATCAATCACCAGATGCAATCTTCTTATTTAAAAATGATGATCTTTTAGTCAGTAATGAGCCGGCACAACGGTTAGTTACTATGCTTAATTTAGATGTTAATTACCTATTACAAATTGGCAAAAACGCTTGGTCACAACTAGAAAATGATGACTGTGCGTCATGTTTGATTAAAAAGCGGTTACAGGGAGCTGTAGTTCCGATAACATTTCATTCCAATGCTACTCATCCCCTTCACTTTTCAATGGTTTATCGTCCTCTTGATGATAAAGAAAATGTCTTTGCCTTGACTCTTGAAAATCGTGAGCAACAGCAACGCCTTTCGCAGATTGAAGAGCACCGAATTCTCAATCAATACATAAATGAAGCACACGAAAAGGAACGGCAAAAAATCTCACAAGATCTTCACGATAGTGTTGCACAGGGAATCTACGCCGCAATAATGGGCATTCAAAGATTAGCAACGGTGCAAAATCAAAGAAATACTGAGCAATTTCAATCAATGAGTGCTGCAATCGAAAAGCAGTTACAAACGACTCTTAAAGAGATTAAAGGGCTCGCACTTGATATTCGCCCCTCAGTTCTTGACAATTTTGGCTTAATTCCGGCAATCAAAGCTTTGGCGAAACGCCTTCAAAGTAGCACCGGAATCACGATTGATGTTATAGCCCTTACCTCCGCTGAAAAATTACAAAAAAATATCCAAAACGTTCTTTACCGCATTACACAAGAGGCAATTAATAACGCAATTAAACATGCTCATTCAACAGAAATAAGTATTATTGTTACGGATCACGATAATTACCTTCAGTTAGAGATTCTTGATAATGGAATTGGATTTGATATTGATCAGCATAGTGGATTTAATGGGCATTCACTTGGATTAATGAATATGAATGAACGCGTTAAGGCATATAACGGGGCCTTTACAATTACATCAAAAATTAATAAGGGAACGACAGTTAAGGTAAAGTTTCCCTATAATAATGCTTTAAATAAGGATATGGTGAGAACAAATGTATAACGTTTTAGTTGCAGACGACCACGCAATTGTTCGCTCAGGAATTTCATACTTAGTTAATCTTCAACCGAATTTTACGGTGGTTGATGGGACAGCGAGTGGAACTGATACATATATTCGAGTTGAACAAGGCGGAATTGATATCTTAATTATGGATTTAAGTATGCCCCCTGGCGAAAATGGCCTAATTACTACTCGTCGAATCCATGATAAGTTTCCAAAAGTTAAAATTATCATTCTCTCGATGCATGAAGAACAGGAATATATCAACAAGGCAATGGCAAATGGCGCAATGTCTTATATTTTGAAGAGTTCACCAGATAGCGAAATTGTTAATGCCCTAAAACATGTTATAAATGGCGAGAAGTACCTTGATGCAAACATCATTGTTAGTAAGACAGATATTAGAGAAATAAATGCATCTGGTAATACCTTAAAACTAAAGGGCTACAATAGTCTTTCAAAAAGGGAGAAAGAAGTCTTTCCGCTTATTGCTTTAGGGTATTCAAATAAAGAGATCTCACAAAAGATGTTTATTTCAACAAAGACAGTGGAAGCACATAAAGCAAATATTTCACGCAAACTTCACTTACATGGACGGGTTGAACTAGTACAATATGCTATTCATCACCATTTAATTGACCTTTAACTAGGCGGGGATTCTTAATTAGGAAGAATCCCCGATTTTATTTACTTCGATGTTTTTCTACAATAAAAGAAACACGATTAAAGGAGTGAATTTCTAATGGCTACAAACCTCAGTCGAGATGATGAGTTACAGGGAATTCTTAGTGATGTTGCTCGCAAACGTTTTACTAACAGTCGCCAAGTTAATCCCGTTTCCAACCTATTTTTAACAACTAAATACGCCGTTGAAAAACAATATATTTCAGGGGCCGTTATTGACGAGTCATTTAGTTCAACATTAGCAGAAATAAATTTAAAAAATGCTGTTTTAACTGATCATGGTCGCAATAAGCTTGCACAACTTCTCACTCAATCAACAAAGGAGAATTAATTAAGATGGATATTCAAGATAAGCTAAAACGAGATTACGAAAATAAATCGATCTATACTGCAGGCTTTTACGCAGACCCAGACAATGAACTTGCAAATCGCAAAAAATTGTTTGATGCCTTAAAATCATTAGTCAAGAATCAAGCAGCAACAACCCCGTTTGCTTTACAAATCATGCTTACAAATGGTGAAATTAATGTAATGCCCCTCGGACTTGTTGACCTTGAAGAACTTAAAAAATATGAAAGTGAACAACGATCCAAGCATGGATTAGATGAGCATAATGATGATATTCCTCTCCTAATTCAATATGCCCCTCATGCAGAGAAAAAAGAAGTAGTTAAAAAAAGAATAGGCACCGTTCAAGATCTTTTTACAAACTTTAACGAGCAAATTGAAAAGATATGGCAAACTGTTAAAGAATTTATGCAGGATAATTTTGCTTTATTAACAACTATCGAAAAGGATTTGATTGCAGATAGTCAGAATGTGATGCATGAGTATCGAATTACTTTTTCCAGGATGACTGAAGCGGAACGAAAAGAAAAGCTGGGGTTTAGTGTTCCGGAAGATGAAATTAGCCAATTCTGCCGCTACATGGCTGATATGCATGAAGTTCAAGCAATCGTATTATCTGCGGGGGCCTTTGCTAACCATGAGCTTCTTGGTAAAAATTCCTTTACTGAAATGATAAGCGATAATATTCGACGGAGTACTCTCTTTTGGGTTCTTGATAATACCTTCTACGAAATTTACTATTATTTCTACATGAGTAATGACAATGATAAACTCCATAAGCGACTTAAACATCAACGAGAAGCTCTCATCGTTAATATGCGTAATGATGCTTTTCATCGTGCACAAGAATTTACTGAGAAACAAATTAAAAATGTTGATTTTAATGAGTATTTCAGTGATATCTTCATCCCCGTTGCTGAACAAATAATTGCTGAAGTAAATAAATTTAAGGACTGATATTGTGAATTTAACACCAGATGAACGGTTGGTGGATGCATTAACAACCGTTATTTATCAATATCCTCCAATGGTTCGCGAAATGATTAGCTTGAGTACTGGTGAAGAAGAACGGCGGCTAAGGTTGTCGCTTTTTGAGGCTTTTAGTTATTTCAACGAAAAAGATCTCACAATTGATCAAATCACAGCTGCTCAACTACCAGAACTATTGGCATTAACAACTCATTTAAATCCTCCTTCTTTTCAACCAAATAACCTAACTCCTGGAGAATTCGCTAGTCAAAAAGCCTATTCATATGTTACGAGCTATTTAATGAATCGATTTGTCCGTTCACTAAGTACTGTGGGTAATCCTCCACAAGTAATTGAGGAGTTGACAACTGACGCTGGGGATGTGATGCTTGCACAGATTCAACGACTACAGTTTAACTATAATCAACAATTTAAGGTGGCTGACTATTTAGCGGATGTTAAAGCACGATTGGGATTGCTGGGAGCAATGACTGCAAAACAAAGTGCTGTTCTTAGCGGAGCAAGAAATGAAGTTGTTTCACTAGCTGGACAGATTGGTCAAGCCTTTGGTACTGCTAGTTATATTACACATGAGTTTCAACAGCTTAGTAATGATCTCAACTCGTTTGTAAAGATGATAACAAGTGGGCAGTATCCCCTAGCGCTTTTATTCGCTCGCCAACAAAATCCACAATGGTTTAGTAATTTCTTCGCTTCAGATCATCGTCCTTCACAAGCGATGTTTAAGCAAGCTCATCAATTAGCACTTGGACGAAGCGATGATGTCAAACAACTGATTGATGATATCTTCTCCCAGTTAATCCTTGATATTGAAGTATTACCGGCTGGTCAAACTCAGGATAAATTGCTTAGCCTAGCTGAAGAACTAAAAAAGGAATAATTTAAAACTGAAAATGGAGATTAAGGAAAAATTATCCTCATCTCCATTTTTTCAATGTATTATTTAACGATGTGAACATCACCATGAATATAATGTTTCCATAGAGCAAACCAGCAAATTACACCGGTTAACGCTAAGAGCGCAATTCCAAGCTCATAACTGCCTGTCCATTGGTAAATATAACCAATAATTAATGGCGGGAAGAATCCTCCTAGGCCACCAACAGCTCCAACAAAACCAGTAACCGCTCCCGTATTACCTTGAGATACATATGGAACCATTTTGAAGACAACCCCGTTACCGATTCCTGCAGAAAGACCAACCAAAACAATTCCTGCGATAAACATAAATTGATTGTGAAAACTAAGCATAATCCAAATAGCAAAAATAACAATTGCTACAAAGACCCATTGTAATAATGCCATTGGTCGCTTTCTATCGGCAAGGTAACCACCAAATGGACGAACTAACGTACATACAAAAGCAAATAATGCTGAATAAAGACCGGCAGTAACAGGAGTATAATGAAACATCCCGGTTAAGAACGTTGGTGTTAAGTTTGTAAATGCAACAAATAAACCGAATGTCAGAAAGTAAAACAGTGATAGGTACCATGTTCCACTGTCCGTAGCAACAGACAATGCTCCCTTAATCGTTTTACTTTTATCAACTGGCATTTCCTTACAAAAGACTGCAAAAAGAACACCAAAGATTACTGTAAGAATAATCAAAAAGTAGTAAACACTATCGAATCCCGCTGCCTTGGAAATGTAAGGTAAAGTCATTGCAGCCACAGCGTTCCCCATGTTCCCCATTGAAACAATTCCAAGGGCTAGCCCCTGCTGTTCTGGCGGGAACCAAACTGAAGCATAAGAAACTCCAACGGCAAATGATGTTCCTGACATCCCAATAAGCAATGCTGCAAAGAGTAACATTCCAAATGAATGGACATGCGGAATCATAATTAATGGAATTAAAATAAAGGCCATCAAAATCAAATAAACCTTTTTTCCACCGTAACGATCGCTTAAGATCCCTACTGGAATTCGCATAATTGATCCCAAAAGGACAGGCGTTGCTAATAACAACGTTCGCTGCGATACATCCAAATTGAACATCTCAGCAACTTGGGATGCAAGTGGCGCAAAGTTAGACCACGACATAAAACAAACAATCATTGCAAGCGTGGAGAGGATTAATGCAGTATAAGCATTTCGCCTACTCCCATGAGCAACATCTTTAACACTTGACATAATCAAGTCCTCCTCCTATGTAATTTAATTCTAACTATCTTCTAGAATAATCTAGCCACCACTAACCGGCGGAATGATTGCGATTTCATCATCGGCCTCTAAGGTAATTAGATCTGCGTTAACAAATTCTTGATTAATTGCTATCCGCGAATTTGCTAAAGTTGACGTCAGTTGTGGTGCTCGCTGGCTAATTTGCTTAAGAAGGTCGTCTACTCGAATAGGATTAGCAACATCAAGAGTGATAGATGGCCCTAACTGATCTTGTAAAAACGCAAACAATTTAACGTTAATTTCCATTAGTTTCCCCACCTTACCTTATCTGTATCATATTCCTTTTTCCAGATTGGTACTTCATGCTTAAGTGTATCAATCACATATTGGCACCATTTGAATGCTTCTGCACGATGAGGAGCCGCTACACCTACAAATACCGCGATATCAGTAAGCGCCAATTCGCCAGTCCGGTGAGCGACAACAACGCGACCTCCTTGTTTTTCAATCGGTGCTGCAATTTTTTCTAATTGTTTTTCTGCCATGGGATGATAAGCTGAATACTCAATCTTAGTAGTCTCGATCTCGCCAGTCCATTGACGAACAGTGCCAACAAACATATCAATTCCTCCGTACTCTGGAGCAACGAGCTGTTTATACATCTCACTTACATCGATGGGCTCATCACTTATTCGTAAATAATGCAACAATAATCACCCGCCTTTATCATGCTTATTATTACACACGATAGTAGCCCTTTAGAATTAGTCAAATCCCTAATAATAGGATTTTAAGAGACTTGTTATACTAGCACCTGAATGAAAGGACGATTAATCAATGAATACTTTAATTCTCTACGATACACTCTACGGTCATAACTTCGAATTAGGAAACTTTATTCACCAAACTATCCTTCCGTCTGCCATTTTTCTTTCTTTTAGGGAAGCCCTTCAAGTAAAATTGGATAGTATCGACTTGCTTATCCTCTGTCCCTGTACTTATGGCGAAGGACAACTGACGACATCTGGAGAAAAGTTCTATAATTATCTTTGTCAGTTTTCTGTTCCAAGGCTGGTTTATTATATTGCAGGTGTAGGAGATAAAAATTTTGGCTCAGTAAAATTTGCTAACGCAGTAAATACTTTTGATCACCAACTGCGGAAACATGGTGCCTCACCATTAGCATCTTCATTAAAAATCGACTATGAAGACCTGCCAACTGCTCAGCAAACAGTTACTGATGAAATCACTAATTTCTTAAGAAAAGGAAGAGATTCTAATTACTAAGCATCGTTATCATCTAACACTTTTTACTGCAATTTTATTGGTTATTATTACAGTAGTTTTCGCTCTTTCTTGTGGGCGAATCTATTATTCACCAATCATAATCCTTCAAACGCTATTTCATCCCCAAAGCAATCCTGCCGCAGCAAACATTATTTTTAACCTTCGCCTTCCCAGAATCATCGGTGCGCTGTTAATTGGCGCTGGCCTAGCAATGGCTGGTTGTTCTTTCCAGAGTGTTTTTCATAATCCTTTGGTCTCGCCTGATATTTTAGGGGTATCATATGGTTCGGCTGCCGGGGCTGCAAGCGCAATTCTCTTAGGTTATGGTATTGGACTTACCCAGCTCTTTGCTTTTGTTGGTGGAATTATTGCAGTCAGTTTGACTTTATTGATTGCCCATACCCTTCATCAACGGGGCACCTTAATTTTAGTATTAGCTGGAATTGTGATTTCTGGTTTTATGCAGGCATTGGTTGGATTACTAAAGTATATTGCTGATCCAGATTCACAATTGCAAAGTATTGTCTACTGGCAACTAGGTAGTTTAGCAAAAGTTGATTTTTCGAATATTATTGCTGTTCTTCCATTTTTGATTATAGGTACACTAATTCTGTTTGTTCTTCGCTGGCATATGACAATCCTTTCGCTCGGTGATCAGCAAGCCCGTTTAGAAGGAATTAATGTGGGGATGGAACAACTACTGATAATTACCGCCAGTACGTTTCTAACTGCTGCAACAGTTTGTCTTAGCGGAAATATTGGCTGGATTGGACTTGTAATTCCTCATATTGCTCGACTTTTAGTTGGGGATAATACAAAAGAAAACCTTCCCCTTGCAGCAGTTATCGGTGCACTCTTTTTGTTAATTGTCGATACAATGGCTCGATCCCTATCGGTAGGGGAAATCCCATTAAGTATCCTAACTGGCTTCATCGGCGCACCTTTATTTGTTTATATTCTAATTAAGAAGAAGGTGCAATTAAATTGAAAGTCCTCGAAGTTAATAACCTTAGTTTTGCCTATTCAAAAGCACATCCAGTCTTTCACAATGTTAACTTTAGCCTCGAAGCTGGAGAGATATTTACGATTCTTGGCCCTAACGGTGTTGGAAAATCAACTCTTCTCCACTGTTTAGTCGGACTTTTGGCACCAAATGAAGGAAACGTAATAGTTGACGGAAAAGAGTTTGGGACTGTGAAGTACAAAACGCTTGCACAACAAGTTGCCTATGTTCCTCAGGATTATCATATTAATTCCAATTTAACAGTGCTTGATTATCTATTAACTGGTCGTGCGCCTTACCTTTCTTTTCTTCAAACCCCGCATCAGAAAGACGTTCAACTTGCTGAAAACTATTTACAACGTTTTCATCTTTCGCCTTTTCGTGACCATCCCTTGATTTCATTAAGCGGTGGTCAGCAGCAGCTAATTGTGATTATTCGAGCCCTACTTCAAGAACCACGCTTGTTAATTCTCGATGAACCTATGGCCGCCCTTGATTTAAGTCGACAGTACGAAATATTAAAACTAATTCAAGACTTATCTCAGCAAAAAATCACCATTATCCTCACTACCCACCTTCCAGACCATGCCTTAATGTTACCGACTACAATTGGCCTTCTTGATTCGAATGGTTCCATGATTACTGGGCCGTATGAGGAGTTAATGACAACTGAAAAGCTAGAAACGATCTATCATGTCCCACTAACTCTTGCTTATCTTCCACAATTACAACGATATACTTGTCAAATTAAGATATAGTAAAAAAACTCTCCTAACTTGGATAATTTCCAAATCGGGAGAGTTTTTTAGACTAATTTTCACCGGCTAAAATTTGCTTTGCCTGTTTAGCTGTTAACTTGTAGTGGTAATATTTTTGATAGAATTTTTGCACTTCAGACACCATGTTAACATTCTTCATTTCTTGGGGATGAAGAGTCTTAGCTGCCCATAAGACTTGAAGTGCTTCTTCTGCACTATAACGATCCCATGGGAAGGTACCTTGAGGATTTCCGTATACTTTGTTTTCTCGCACAGCCTTCAATTGGTTTAGCTGACGATTGGCACGTAATGCTTTTCGCGCTTGGGCAGTAGACGTACTACCAACGATAATTACATCCGGATTTACTTTGATTAATTCTTCAGGCGTGACTGAAATCTGATTTCCCTTTTTAGAAATAGCATTCTTTCCACCTGCCAGTTTAATCCATTCGTTAACAATTGTTTTTTGCCCGTCAACCTTGGTGAGATCTGTTGAATTAACAATATGAAGAACCGTTGGCGTTGATTTGCGGCTCTTCAAATGCTGCTTAACAAGGTTAATATTGTTTGTTAATTCTTTGTTGTATTGTCGAGCAATCCTTGGAGAATTTCCCCCTAAAATATTTGCAGTTAATGTAACTGATTTCTTTAACCCAGCAAAATCGGTATACATTGCATTAACTGTTGGTAATTTTGCTTGACGGGATTCCTTTATTTGAGCTTGATCGGAGGCAATTACAACGTCCGGTTTTGTCTTTACCAATTCTTCAACTTGAATTTGATTGCCTGCTAATGGTGCAGCAACTTTAACAATTTTTGGATCTACTACTGTGAACCAATGTTGTTTCTTAACAAGGGGAGTAGTGGCGACTAACTTATTTTGTCCTCCTAATAACAAAACAACCTGATTATTAGCATGCCATAAGTCGGCAACTCGATTAACTTTATTGGGAATCTTTACTTTTTTTCCCGTCATATCGGTTACGGTTCTTGTTGAACTGGCCATCGCTGAACTGCTAACAATACTACTAAACAGTAAAAATATTGCTAAAAACTTCAATAATTTTTTCATCATAGTCTCCTATATTTTATTTATGTTTAATTATAGCTGCGTTAAATATAAATAAAATAAGGGTTTTTATCTAATTCCCTAATATTTTCTTACTTGTTTTCGTATTAAAATCAAAGAAAATGGAGGAATATTTATGAAGCGAAATCTTAAATCAGCAGTATATAAACACCTAAACTTTGCTAATGATTTTCAAAATTTCTTTGATTTTCCGGATTTTCGTGAAATGAGACCAATTATCCGAGAAGCAGTTCAGCAACTTGCTAAAGATCGCTTTTCACAACCAGTCTTACCTGTTAAAATTGAGCATCAAGCACTTGCGATTGAACAACAATTAGAACGAGAAACTAGAAAATATCAGCAACAAGACGGTTTCTATCCTAACCAGCAGTCTGAACTTCATAATTTAATTCGGCTCTATACTAACCTCTTACAAACGATCAGTAAGCGTAAAACAATTGACCAAGAGATTGAAGATGTTATCTATGCCGTCAACCAAACTCGTGAAAGTCTCCGTAAACTAAAAAGGCTTGAAGGTTCTGGAGATTTATATGAGGATAATCAAGATAAGGAACTTGTACCGGGAACCTTTTATGATATTGTAACGCGACAGCTAATCCGTCCTTACTTGTTAAATCCACAGGGAAAGATGATTCCGAAAAATGTTAATTATGAGGGCCGCCAATTAGTAGTTCAAATGATTACTTATTGTTACCGTGATTGGGATTCTTATCTTACTCACCAATACGATGAACAATATAACATCAAAAATGAACGTGGCCTAACAAGCAACGAGTATTACGATAAATTAGAGGAAAATGAATTGAAATATGCTGACCATGCCTATGCTGAGGTGATTGCAGATACATTTAACGAATTTAAAAAAATTCTTGTTCCTGAATATCTTGCCACTTTTGATATTATGTCAACTAACATCGAGAAAATTCTCATCCAATATCCTCGTCTCCGCCTGCAGTTCAATCAGGTAATCGCGAAAAATTTTAAGCTCGATACCCATGGGAAAATGCACGTAATGGATGCCCCACTCCAAGATATAAGAAATAAGTATAACTACTACCGTGAAAACTTTAGTTAGGAGATTTTAGATTATATGAAACCCAAAATTACACCTGAAATGAAATTGGGGATGAAAGAGTTTGAAAATACCATGTTTATGCTCAAAGCAATCCCTCGTGAAGAAAATATCAATCGTTTTGCGCTTCAAGGTAACCTCACCCCAGAACGATTAGATAACATTGCCTGGTTCTTACCGGCATATCTTTCAGCCGATTTCAACCTCTTCTTTGTTTTTGCTCCAAACATCAATAATCGTTGGGCAATTAGCTGCTCACAAGTTCATATTGAGAATGATAACCAAATTACAGCAATGAGCGAAACTGTTCCAACGGGCCTTGGCTTGAATGCAGTAAATGAATTAAGTCCTAGTTCCGCAATTGAACTGGTAGCTTATCTAAAAACACTCGAAGTAAATGGATTAGGTTATTTCGACGAAGAAGTAGGTAAAGAAGATGTTGATCGATAATTCTTAAATAGCTACTTTTTTACAATTAGTGCATAAAAAACACCCTTCACATTTTCGTGAGGGGTGTCATCATCCGTTAATATCAGATATCTAATGTGCCTGTTATAGTTGCCCTTTATTTGTCATTAAACTGACAATTATGTTCACAAAACAATATTAATCTCTAAACTTTAAATAAGATAACTTACAACTCTCTATATCGAACTTTTACTAAAAAACCACCCATAATTCAAATCATTCGATAATTTGAATCCCTAATAACAAGCTTTATTATAAAATTAAATAAAACAAGTATTCTCGAAGTAATTTTTGATGGAGCACCTTCAAATCCATCAAAAATCTTCCCCAATGAACTTTAGGTCTCTTTCTATCAACTATAAATAAAAATCAATTTAGAATGTAACTTTACCGAAAGTAATTTTTCTTAATTTAGCGCTATTAATCATAAATTACTTTATATATTAAAACTAACAATTATTTTATACGCATATTACAAGTTATTTAGTACGGTCGAAGGAGTATATGAACTGTATTCAGATACTCTAATTTATTTTTGGGGTAAATGTATTATCATTTAAGAATGGAGTTAACATTTTAACTAAATTGATTAATTTTATAGCATTCTCTAATGAATAAGTGATATTCAAAGGCCTATACTAGTTCATTTTACCCGTAGGTTTTCTAATAAAAATAATTAGTAAATATTAATCAACTCCTCTTAATTATTTTTAAAATTTATATTGCATTTTCTGGTCTATTATCGCATAATTGCTATACATAGCTGTTCGAAACATACAATCTCATATCCTGTGATAATTATAATTCATTAATAAATTCAAAAAAATGATGAACATCAACTTTTGAAATTTTAATAAAGGAATAATAGCTATGAAAAATAAAGATTATATACATCGTGTCCCACTATTTACTGATTTATCTAATGAGGGTAAGAAGTATCTTGAAAGTTTATTACATCACAAAACTTTTGACAAAGGAGATCTTATTTTTTCACCGAATTCACAAGATGAGCTAATTATTGTTGTTTTAGGCCAAATGAAAGTTTATAAGTTGAATAAAGATGGAAAAGAACATATTATCCGAATTATCGGCGCTGGAGATTACGGTGGAGAAAATTATTTGTTCGATCTGCAAAATACAACAGTTTACGGAATTGCTCTAACCAAGACTGAAGTATGCATCCTTTATAAAGCAGATTTTCATAAACTACTAAAAATAGACCATCAAGTTGGACAAAATCTTTTAAAATTAAACGCTAAAAAATCAGTTGAATTAGAAAGACAAGCACAATTACTATCTTTTTATCGCGTTGATGTTAGGTTAGTAGCCTATTTAGAAGATCTTTATAATATTAATGAAGAAGAAAATTCTATTACCCTACCGATGTCACTAAAAGACCTCGCAAGTTATTTAGGTACTAGTGCTGAAAGTCTCTCTCGTTATTTCAAGGATTTTGAAACAAAGGGCTGGATCGAACGACATCACAGAAAAATTATTATAAAGCCGGCTTTTTGGGAGGAGTTTAAGTAGGACTTATGCAAATAACATAATTTTAATAGCTATTTATATCCTAACTGTTGATATTAACTAAATTTAACATTGAAATAGAATGAATTTTGAAGAAGTCTTATCATTCAATTGATTTAAGCTCTTCATAAGCAAAAAGATGGCGACGTTGAGAAAAAACTTTTCTCGCATCTCCATCTTTTTTATAATTCTTCAGTTTGTTTATACAGCTTTGAGATTACTTTTGGCGGTAAATTACTATTTTCAAGGAAGTTAAGCAACTCATCACGGTTAATCATTCCTGCTTGAATTCCACTTATAATCTCATTTGACAGTTTAGGATCTTCCAAATTAATTTCCATTTCAGCAACCAGTTTAGCAATATCTTTGGTCCTTAACAATTCATAATTAGACCATCCCCGATTCCACGGACGCCGGATATTTGTCGCAATTAATACTAACAGTTTAATCAATGGTTCATTAGTTTTATCCTGTTTAACACTAAGACCGTGTTCCTCGTTTAAGAATGCAATAACCTTATTGATGGCCTCATTTACACTTGATAATTCAAGCCCATAAGCACTCATTTTCAATTGATAAAGTGATAGGAAAGCAGCGCCTTTAACATCGTCCCCAGATAATCCATATTGGTTAGCAAGCAACTCTTCTAAATCTTGTTGATAGTTACTGATATTGGCAAATGGATTAAATTTATTGTCAATTAAGACTTCTTTTTCTGGAATATAGTATGGAAGGCCCTGTTGATGTTTATAAAATGAAGGAAGCCTATCTCCATCTTTAATAAGAAGTGGACTAAAGATGAAAATTTCAGGAGCAATATCAACATCCCTAAATTCTTCTCTAAAGTCAATAATAAAATATTCCATCGTCATTTCATTGAATTTATTTTGAATGTATTGGTCGAATCGTTCTTTATCAATTGATGGATTTTGACCATGAATAATTTGGTAAGCCTGTTGTGCAGAAATAAGGCCATACAAGGCAACGAATGATTTGAGATATTCATCAATCATTTTATCAGTTTGTGGATCGAATACTACTGGAAGTTTATCTGATTCACTAAATAATGAAGCAAGAAAATCTTCTATCGTTTGATCTTCCTCCTCATCTTCATCAAAGTCGACCGGGTCTTTTTGCGTGTATACGAGAATGTCATCGTATTCATTGTCACTAATGATGTCTTTATCTTTTAAGTACTTTGCTAGTTTTTTCAACGAGGCCTTAATATTCGTTCGTTCTGTTTTGCCTACTCCGTGAAATTCTAATTCATCAACACTAGTCTGAACATAGATGTTGAAAAGAGTGCTCAAACGATAGGCAGCCCATTCATTAAGATAAAATTGCAGGTTATCTTGATAGCGGCGAACAGTTTTAGCACTATAATTATGTTTAGCATCAGCAAGAAAGAGGTCTAAGAGTTGATTATTTGCGTCTTGGATTTGTTGGATCGTATTATCAACCTCATCGGCAGTAAGATCTTCTCCATCTAACTGACTTAATCTTCTTAACTTATTAGAAATTTCTTTTAAGTACAGTTCTTCTAAATTTACGTGTTTAATGCTAAACGGTTGAGCCATTTCGATTACCTTAACCGTCTCGCCTTCACCAACATAAATTCTACCTTTTTGCTGCACCTTTTTAAGCAATGCTTTTGCTAAGTCCGTTTCATTAGTGCTAGTTTTTTGTGGCTTTATGACATCTTGATAAAAATTAGTTATAGTTTTTATTTGTAAAGGGTGAATCGTTTTACCGATTTGCCAATCCCCACCGGTGGCTAAGTAATCTGTCAATGATTCGGCAGACAGTCCTAGTTCTTGCCAAATTATTGCTAGTTGCTTCTCAAAGCGCTCTTTAATCGTCTGTTTATTTTTAGCATTTACATCAAATAAGACGATTGCCATGGTAGTAGCATCATTTAAGAAAATCATATTCTTTTTGCGTTTAGCGGTGTAGTAAGTAGCATGCCATGAAAAAAGCGGATTAGCTAATGATCCTGCCACAGCCTCTTCGCTCATTGCTTGTTGATAAGTATTAAATAGCTTTTGTGCTTTCTTTTCGACGTTAATAAACACTTAGTTTCCCCCATCTCTTTTCGTAATCATTACATTTCCATCTTCTGGATTTCCATAGACTTCATAAGCGCCATTGAGCTTAATTTCCCGATAGTCTTGACCGGCATAATTTCCTTTAATCGTATACTTTCCATCTGGTAAGGTGCCAACAGGTTGGAAGAGCTCTGGTACCGGCTTTTTGTCTGTGACGATAATTTCAAATTCGCCGTCTACTCCCCCATTGCTAAATGTCAACTTTTGACTAGTATCATCATTAATAATGACAACTTCAGCTTTATCAGTAGTCTGACGTATTTCTTCTTCCATTTCTAAATTCTCCTACCTTTTTATTTATTACATTTTACAATTATCATTCCCATTTTGCCAATTATCTTTATTGATATTCATAAAGAATAATTTGCGGTATACTATTAATAGACAATTTATTGCATTAGGGGTGCCCATAGTGCTGGGCTGAGATATGCAGAGATGCATGGACTCTAGAACCTGTAAGTTAACGCTTGCGTAGGAAAATGCACCGGACTTTAATACTCAAAGTAGGTGTATTTCCTACCTTGAGTATTTTTTATTTAAGGAGCTAATTTTATGGTACAACGTCAAATTGACTGGTCACTAATCGATCGGGTTCGTGCTAAAAATCCGATTGTTCTTAACCTGGCCAATTTAGTAACAATTGATAAAGTTGCCGATGCCGTTAGTGCTGTCGGAGCGTCGCCAATCATGTCTGTTGAACCTGCTGAAGCGGATGAAATGGTGATGCTAGCAAATGCCCTTTCTATCAATCTCGGAACGATTAATGAGCAGCAGGCAACACAAATTAGAACGGTTCTGCAAGCTGCCACGCCACTAAAGCCCCTCGTTTTAGACCCAGTAGCAGTAAGTGCGGTTCCATCTCGCTTAGAGTTTGCCCATTCATTGCTAAATGATTTTCATTTTGATGTTATTCGTGGTAATGCCAGTGAAATTGCTGCTTTAGTAGAGGCTGACAATACTAGTCATGGAATTGATGCAGGTAAAGTTCCTAACCAGGTTCAAATTGCCGAAACGTGTGCTCGACGTTACCATTCAATTGTAGTCTTAACCGGTGAAACCGACCTTATAACTGATGGGCAAGTTATCTATGAGAACCCCTTTTCTGCCGAGATGTTAACGATGAATGTGGGTAGTGGTGACATGCTTTCTAGTATCATCGCTGCATTTTTAGGGACTACTACTAATACTTGGGATGCTTGTATTGTTGCAACGGTTTTGGTATCTGCTGCTGGGGTATTAGCTAACCGTTATTCAGTAGGACTAGGTTCGTGGCAAGTACAATTTTTTGACCAGCTTTCGATTATGGATACGAAAGCATTACTAGAATTTTTTGCAGAAAGTGAGGAAGATTACCTTGATTAATGATTATCCCCAGGCTCTAACAATTGCTGGAACTGATAGTGGCGGTGGTGCTGGTATTCCAGCAGATGTAAAAACGATGCAAATGCGAGGCGTATACTCAGCGATGGTAGTTGTAGCAGTCACAGCTCAAAATACATTGGGAGTGCAAGATGCCCTGCCAATGCCTGAAAAATTAATTGATGAGCAATTTGCTTCAATCGCTGATGATTTGAAAATTAGGGCTTGTAAAACGGGGATGCTTGCTGACCCTATTCGCGTAAGAGCAGTTGTACGAAATTTAAAAAAATATGATTTCGGGCCACTTATTGTTGATCCGGTCATGGTAGCAAAGGGTGGCGCAAAGTTGCTTAGTGATGATGCGATTTCAATTGTAAGGGATGAACTTATCCCCCTCGCCTCCCTGGTTACGCCAAACATTCCAGAAGCTTGTGAGTTGACGGGAATCGCAATAAGGGATAAAAATGATATTAAAAAGGCTGCCCGCGAATTGCAAATGCGTGGAGCAAAAAATATTCTCATAAAAGGTGGCCATGCAGAATCTTCAGACAAGGCTGATGATTATATTTTATTTGAAGATGGTAATGATATGTGGTTAACTGCTCCCCGTGTTAATACTAAAAATACTCACGGAACTGGTGATACAATTTCTGCATGTATTACTGCGGAAATTGCTAAGGGTCACTCCATGGAACAGGCGATTATGATTGGGAAGACATATGTTGAAAAGACGATTAGCAAGGGTATTAACGTTGGTCATGGTCATGGGCCACTTAATCACTGGGTTAAAATTGAAGGAGACGATCTAAAATGATGTTTGATCCAAAAATGTTACAAGTATACTTAGTTGGCGGAACACAAGATGTTCATAATGATGTTGTTAAATTTCTCGAAAAAGTGGAGCTAGCAATGAAAAGTGGTATCACTGCTTTTCAATATCGAGAAAAAGGAAATTCGAAGTTACGGCCTAATGAACGAGTAGACTTAGGGTTAGAATTACGGACCTTATGTACGCGCTATGGAATTCCATTGATTGTTGATGACGACTATGAATTGGCCCAGCAAATTAACGCTGATGGAGTTCACGTTGGGCAAAATGATACTAAGATTGAACAGGTATCTGTCGCTGTAGGTCATCAGATGTTCATTGGCTACTCCTGTAATACACCAGAACAAGTTGAACGTGCTAATACAATGGACTTTATTGATTATATCGGTTGTGGTCCTGTTTTCCCTACAAAATCAAAGCCTGACGCCGATACTGCCATTGGACTCAATCGTCTTGAACGTTTAAACATGATCAGTGAGCGTCCGGTAGTTGCAATTGGGGGTATCGATGAAGAAAATATGAAAGTTGTTCACGACACAGGAGTTGCAGGTCTAGCTGTTATTTCCTTAGTCTTTAATAGCAAAGATCTTGCAGCGACTGTAAAGAAAATGAAGAATTTGTATAAATCGAGTAGGAGATAATTGATTAGTTCAATTATCGACCTCTCACACCACCGTACGTACGGTTCCGTATACGGCGGTTCGACAACTTAATCACATTGAATTG
>NZ_JAJGVH010000047.1:0-209 GCF_020785355.1 Limosilactobacillus reuteri
CAGGTGCAAGCACCATCAATCAGTTGGGCCAGTGCGTACGACTTGCATGTATTAGGCACACCGCCGGCGTTCATCCTGAGCCAGGATCAAACTCTCATATAAAACATATAAGAACTTGAATAGCTCTCAATTATCTTTGTTATTAAGCGAATTGACTTCGCAAATGTTTTGCTTCAAATCACATCGTGATTGAAGACCCTACACATTTG
>NZ_JAJGVH010000048.1:0-268 GCF_020785355.1 Limosilactobacillus reuteri
GTCCATCCCAGAGTGATAGCCAAAGCCATCTTTCAAACAAAAGCCATGTGGCTTTTGTTGTTATGCGGTATTAGCATCTGTTTCCAAATGTTATCCCCCGCTCCGGGGCAGGTTACCTACGTGTTACTCACCCGTCCGCCACTCACTGGTGATCCATCGTCAATCAGGTGCAAGCACCATCAATCAGTTGGGCCAGTGCGTACGACTTGCATGTATTAGGCACACCGCCGGCGTTCATCCTGAGCCAGGATCAAACTCTCATATAAAA
>NZ_JAJGVH010000049.1:0-281 GCF_020785355.1 Limosilactobacillus reuteri
AAGCTTTCGCTCATTGAAACGGAGTTACTTAAACTCTCACTCATTGAAACGGAGTTGCTTAAGCTTTCACTCATGCTTACTGAGTTACTCAAACTCTCACTCATTGAGACTGAGTTACTTAAGCTTTCGCTCATTGATACCGAGTTGCTTAAGCTTTCACTCATTGAGACTGAGTTGCTTAAGCTCTCGCTCATTGAGACTGAGTTACTTAAGCTTTCGCTCATTGAAACGGAGTTGCTTAAGCTTTCACTCATGCTTACTGAGTTACTCAAGCTCTCGCT
>NZ_JAJGVH010000005.1:0-803 GCF_020785355.1 Limosilactobacillus reuteri
GTTGGAACACTTGGAGTGTAACCAGGAATTGTTGGTACTGGTTCATCTGGCGTTACCTTGGTTGGATCCGTTGGATCAGTTGGATATTGTGGTGTTGGCACATTTGGAATTGGGTTTCCATCTGGGTCAACTGGAATAATCTTACCGTTTGGTGTGTAAGTTACTGTTACTTCCTTGCTTAAGTCGTCTGGAGTGACAGTTTCACCACCGGCAACCCGCTTGTCCGCGTGGTAACCTTCGATGACTGGACTATCTACCCGACCGAAGGTGTGGCTAGATACATTCCAATTAGTTTCACTAATCAGCTTACCAGTTACCTTGTCAACGACACCACTCTTGGTGAAGTCAAAGCTTTGGACATTGTCGTCCTTTGCCTTGGTGCCATCGGCGTAGACGTAGTGGATCGTTTGTGTTCCCGTCTTCTTCAAGCTGTTTTCGCCTGTGCCCTCTGGCCACTTAACATCTGGGTTGTCAGGGCTGATTGGTTCCCCTGGCTTACCTGGATCAGTTGGCGTTACTGGAACGGTACCGTGCTTCAAGACAACGGTGAAGACTTGCGTCGTATTGTCATCACTGTCATATACCGGAGCCGTCCCTTCGGGATCGAAGCCGTTGGTTACGAGGACGTAGCCCTTCTTCTCAAGGTCGGCGATTGTTGCAGCGGTGCTGTACTTAATCTTTTCACCAGCCTTACCATCTAACGTCCCAGAAGTTGTGATCAAGCTGTTGTTGTCATCGGCATCAACGTAGTTGATAACCGCGGCTTGATCCTTCGCTGGTACTACTGGGTTGTATGGTACCGG
>NZ_JAJGVH010000050.1:0-266 GCF_020785355.1 Limosilactobacillus reuteri
ATGAGTAACTCAGTAAGCATGAGCGAAAGCTTAAGCAACTCAGTATCGATGAGCGAGAGTATAAGCAACTCAGTATCGATGAGCGAGAGTATAAGTAACTCGGTATCGATGAGCGAAAGCATGAGTAACTCGGTATCGATGAGTGAAAGCATGAGTAACTCGGTATCGATGAGCGAGAGCTTAAGTAATTCCGTCTCGATGAGTGAAAGTTTGAGTAACTCCGTTTCCATGAGCGAAAGCATAAGCAACTCAGTATCGATGAGCGA
>NZ_JAJGVH010000051.1:0-812 GCF_020785355.1 Limosilactobacillus reuteri
AAGGCTATATTCGCTTGGGAATGGATGTACACAAAATCTTATTATCATACACCAGATATGCAATCACAGCATGAGATTCTTAATAAAATAGCAACTTTGATTGACAATAGCGAATTACAATGCACTTTAACACAATCACTTTCCCCAATAGATGCCAATAATCTTAGGAAAGCTCACAGTCTTGTTGAAAATGGGCATATGATTGGAAAAATAGTCGTCGCAGATCGGCAAAAGTAACTAAAGTTATTTATGATAGATATCGCTGAGTAAAATTTAATGCTAATTTATCAAAACGTGATGTCAGCAATTGTTGACATCACGTTTTTTCTCTTTTATATTAAATGTTTCAAATCATGATTTGCACACAAAAAATCTTTTATAAAGCCTATTAAATCAATAGTTTCGGCGATTTGATGATGCAAGCTCATGCACACACTTTTTCTGTGTGCACATCTGTGTGCATGACATTCTTAAATAAACAAAAATAGCCCTTGATATATCTTCGTAAAACTTTGATATATCAAGGGCTAATAAACTTTGTAAGTTTTAATAGTGCTGACTAGAGGATTCGAACCTCCGACCTCATCATTACTAGTGACGTGCTCTGCCAACTGAGCTAAGTCAGCATAATAACAATTCCTAATTAATTATACCAGAAACTGTTATTAAAGAAAAGACGCGAATCGTTTAACCGGTTCACGTTTTGATCGCATGGCAACGTCCTATCCTCGCAGGGAGCGATCCCCCAACTACTTTCGGCGTGTTGAAGCTTAACTTCTGTGTTCGGCATGGGAACAGGTGTATCCTTCAAG
>NZ_JAJGVH010000052.1:0-854 GCF_020785355.1 Limosilactobacillus reuteri
AGAGTTGTCGACTTAGACCTAAAAGCCTATTTTGATAACGTTAATCATGACTTGATGATTAAGTATCTCCAACAATATATTGATGACCCATGGACACTAAGACTTATTCGTAAGTTTCTAACTAGCGGAGTCTTAGACCATGGGCTTTTCGCTAAGAGTGATAAAGGAACCCCACAAGGAGGTCCATTGTCACCATTACTGGCGAATATCTATCTAAATGAGTTGGACAAAGAGTTGACTGGACGTGGTCACCACTTTGTGCGCTATGCGGATGACTGTAACATCTATGTTAAAAGTCAACGAGCCGGAGAACGAGTAATGCGAAGCATTACCCAGTTTCTCGAAAAGCGATTGAAAGTTAAAGTGAACCCAGATAAAACCAAAGTCGGCAGCCCGCTACGGTTGAAGTTTCTTGGCTTTTCGTTGGGTGTAGACCACAATGGGGCCTACGCCCGTCCAGCTAAACAATCGCAACAACGAGTAAAGAAAGCATTGAAGTTAGTAACTAAACGTAATCGTGGAATATCTCTGACGAGAATGTTTAAAGAAATTCAGCGAAAAATGCGTGGGTGGCTTCAGTACTACTCAATTGGGAAACTAACTGACTTTATTCAACGCCTTGACAAGTGGTTGAGGACCCGAATAAGGCAGTATATCTGGAAGCAATGGAAGAAGTTTAAAACTAAGGTAACTAACTTACAGAAGCTGGGGCTGTCTCAGCGTGATGCATATGTCTTCGCTAGTACCCGCAAGGGCTACTGGCGAACTGCACACAGTAAGACCTTGAGCTATTCTCTAACTAATAGAAAACTGGAACAACTCGGACTTATGAATATGTCCAAGACGCTCCAGTC
>NZ_JAJGVH010000053.1:0-205 GCF_020785355.1 Limosilactobacillus reuteri
AAGGGCTACTGGCGAACTGCACACAGTAAGACCTTGAGCTATTCTCTAACTAATAGAAAACTGGAACAACTCGGACTTATGAATATGTCCAAGACGCTCCAGTCAATTCAATGTGATTAAGTTGTCGAACCGCCGTATACGGAACCGTACGTACGGTGGTGTGAGAGGTCGATAATTGAACTAATCAATTATCTCCTACTCGATT
>NZ_JAJGVH010000054.1:0-209 GCF_020785355.1 Limosilactobacillus reuteri
AGCGGACCATTACTAATCGGTCGAGGACTTAACCAAGGAGCGGTAAGGTTTATTGGAAGAGAATAGATAGGATTTAGTTTTGAGAGCACAAGCTCTCGTCCGAAAGGACAAAGAGTGTGGTGATGATGGCTTGAAGGATACACCTGTACCCATGCCGAACACAGAAGTTAAGCTTCAACACGCCGAAAGTAGTTGGGGGATCGCTCCCT
>NZ_JAJGVH010000055.1:0-227 GCF_020785355.1 Limosilactobacillus reuteri
TCACTCATCGAGACGGAATTACTTAAGCTCTCACTCATTGAGACTGAGTTACTGAGGCTTTCACTCATGGAAACGGAGTTACTTAAACTTTCGCTCATCGATACTGAGTTACTTATACTCTCGCTCATCGAGACGGAATTACTTAAGCTCTCACTCATTGAGACTGAGTTACTGAGGCTTTCACTCATGGAAACGGAGTTACTTAAACTTTCGCTCATCGATACAGA
>NZ_JAJGVH010000056.1:0-21771 GCF_020785355.1 Limosilactobacillus reuteri
CCGCAAGCAACAATAGGCCTCTAACGTTCGGTTTTGCCGGACGTTAGAGGCCATTGTTGTACTGCGTATTTGCTTTTTATGAAAGTAACTTAACTTATGTCACAATCCCCTTAGCCGTTTTAATTTACCCTCGTCAATAACTTATCTGCTACCAACTTCAACATCTTTCGGGTATGCTTATCTGCTAATTGATCAATTTCGGTTTGCGCTTTTTGTGTAAACTTAGTAGCAATTTCTTGCGCCTTTTTAACACCGCCATGAGTGACAACAATCTTTTGGACTTTTTCCATATCTTCAATCGTCATTTGGCGTTTTTTAGCAAGTAACGGTTCTAATTCATGCCGGTGATTTTGCAAGGTTAAAAGAAGGGGAAGGGAATAAACACCAGTTGCTAAATCCTCCAAAACAGGTTTGTTAAGGCGTTCATCCCCTGAATAATCAAGGATGTCATCCAATATCTGGAAGCTGATCCCGATATTTTGCCCAATTCGTTTGGCTAAGTTGATAGTCCGACGATCACTATGACCAAAATAGGCTCCTTCTTCAGCGGCAAGACTAAAGATGGCGGCTGTTTTGCCGTTTACATTGCGATAATAATCGAGTAATGATTGACTGAGATCAAAGCGATTATCCATCTGTCCCAGTTCTCCAGTAAGAATTTTGCGCATCGTCCGGGCGTTTCGTGTCAGGTAGGGGGACCCGGTCATCGTTTCTACGAGGAGGTCGAAAAAAATAGTGAAAAGGAAGTCCCCCGTATAGACGGCTGTATCTTTACCAAAAGCGGCTTGGACACTGACGGCTCCGCGACGCTTAGGTGAATCATCAATAATATCGTCATGGATCAAAGTGGCCATGTGTAAAACCTCCAGTGAAGAGGCAATTTTAATTAGTTTTTCTTGCTCAGTTGCAGTTTGATGATTGATATTTGCAAATAAAAGGAAGAATGCTGGACGAAGGTATTTACCACCATTTGAGGCCATCTGTTGCAGGGCATCGTGTAGTTGGGGATTTTTAATTGTAATCCGGTCATTAATTGTTTGATTTACTTTACCTAGAGCGTTATTAATCGCCGGATAGGTATGGAAAAAATGTTGTTTCATTAATCGATAATTCCTTTGTTATGGTGTACCATCTATATTGTACCGAACAACTAAGGAATTATGAAAGGAAAATTTACTAAATGTCGTTAAATGTTTTTTTGGAATTAGTAGAAATTAAGGCCAAAACTGCTAGTATCTTACCAATGCTCCTCGGGGTTTGCCTTAGTGTCTATTATTATCATTCACTAAACCTGCTAAATTCAGTTCTGTTTTTCATCGCAATGCTATTATTCAATATGGCGGTTGATATGATGGATAATTATAATGATTATAACCATGCCATTGATACCGTTGATTATAAGAAAAATACAAATATTATTGGGCGGGAAAATATTTCACCGCGTTTAGTTCTCGGTCTCTTGCTTGCCTTTAGTATCGTAGCCGGCTTAATCGGAATCTATCTAGTTACCCGGGTTGGCCTTCCGTTACTATGGATGGGAATCTTTTGTTTTGCGATCGGCATTCTTTACTCTTCTGGTCCATTTCCTTTGTCAGGGTTGCCAGTTGGTGAATTTGCCTCGGGATTTACAATGGGGTTTATGATTACCCTTATTTCTGTCTTTATTAATGTTGGCCCGCAATTTACATGGTCCTGGGCAAATATCGGGGTCGTCTTTCTCGTTGCTTTACCGGATGAATTGTGGATTTCCAACCTATTATTAGCAAATAATATTTGTGATGCGGGTGAAGATGAAGACAATCGCCGTCATACAGTTATTCACTTTATTGGGCAGAAAAATGGTCTATATGCGTTTGCTATTAAGAACGTTTTAGCATTTTTAGCTATTATTTTCGCCGCGGTTCTTCATTTCACGCCATGGACAGTCTTGTTAACCTTATTGATTATCCCATTTGTGGTTAAGCAAACACGGATGTTATTTGCTAAGCAAGTTAAGAAAGAGACATTCCCGTGTGCAGTTAAAATATTATTAATTGGCTCACTGGTTCAAGTCGTAACGTTTGCGATTGGGCTGATATAAAAGAAAGCAGAGAGGCTGAGAAAAAACTTTTTTCAACAGCCTCGTTTTTTATACGAATATTGTTACGATATCGTGGAAATCAACTACAAGGCTCGAGGCTAAGTCCGAACGATAATCAGCTCGTGCCGTGCTAATCACCGTTCTATCCTTAGCCCACCGCCTTGTCGAGGAAGTTAATTTCCATTCACTTTACTTTTCTAATATTAATCGAAAATTGCATATGCGCGAACGGGAAATCCTGGAGCCTTTTCAGGTTTTGCAACTGAAATATTAATTACAGCACCAGTTGTTGGTACCTGGTCCAAATTATCCAATAATTCAACCTGGTAGTGACCATGAGACAGGACATAGTACTCACCAACTAATCCATTTTGCTGTTTGGTTGCTGTATCTGTATCAAAAGTCTCATGCCCATTTGCCGTAGCATGGCGCGTCTCATAAATATACTTTAAGGCTTCTAGTGACCATCCAGGATAATGATTCTGACCATTTTTATCTTTATTTTCAAACTTTTCTTGTGATGGCCAGCGTTTTCCCCAATCAGTACGAAGAGCAACAAATGATCCTGCTGGAATTGGTCCATTTTGTTTTTCCCAATCTTTAATATCCGCAACTGTTAGGCTGGCATCTGGGTTGGCTGCTGCCTTTTGATGATAATCAATGATGACTAATGGTAAAACAAGATCTTTGAGTTCTAGATCCTCGACATAGCGATCATCATCCTTGTAAAAGTGAACTGGCGGATCAATGTGTGTACCATATTGTCCAGCAAATGTATATTCTTTAACGAAAAAGCCATCTGCATGAGTGAAAATTGTTTCAAATTTTGCGGGCTTGAATGATGGAAATCGCGGACTAGCTGGGCCAAAAGTATGGGTTAGGTCTACCCAGTGTTTTTGCTTAAGTTTAGCGATTAGTTCTTGTGTTGATGATAATTGTTGAGTCATATCTTTTTCCTCCTTAATTTAACCCCAAACTTCTTTAGCAATATCTTTAATTAGTGCAATCTTTGCCCACTGTTGTTTTTCAGTCAGGATATTCCCTTCTTCTGTTGAAGCGAAACCGCATTGTGGACTTAAACAAAGCTTATCGAGGGGGTGAAACTTAGCTGCTTCATGAATGCGATTAATTATTACTTCACGATCCTCAAGCTGGCCGGATTTAGATGTAACTAGTCCTAATACGACATACTTATCATTAGGTACTTTTTCAAGTGGCTCGAATCCGCCAGCTCGTTCAGTGTCATATTCTAAATAAAAAACAGTTACATTTTCCTTGGTAAAAAGTGGATCAGCAACTGGACCATAACCGCCAGTAGCAGCCCATGTTGAATGGTAATTGCCGCGACAATCATGAGTATTAATAGTTAAATCGTGAGGCTGGTCAGAAATAATAGCATTATTTAGTTCAACAGACGTCTCTTCTAATTTCTCAAGTTGTTGAATATTAAAACCAGCAGATTTGATATGTTCAGGATGTTGGGCAAAATCCGCATATGCTGACCAGGTGCAATCATCTAACTGTAATGTCCTACATCCAGCTGCATAAAGGTCGGCGATTACTTGGCGATAAGCAGTTACAAGGTCTGCCGCAAAAGCATCAAACGACGGATAATATTTATTGACACTAGCAATGTTTTCTGGGCGCAAAAATTCAAAGAAGGCTTGAGCAGGCGAAGGGATTGTTTGTTTAACCTGCGTGCCAGTACTAACATGGTCACGTGTAAATTTAAAGTGCTCAACAAAGGGATGATTATTTCCACTTACTTTACCGACTAACTTTGCCGTTTCCGCCCTTGTTGTTTCATCGTGAAACTCATATCCTGCATTAGAAGTTGACTGTTCAATTCCCTCCAATCCCCAAATAAAGTCGAGGTGCCACCAGCTACGACGGAATTCACCATCAGTAACGGCGTGTAAACCGGCTGCTTCTTCTTTCTTAATTAAGTCAATGATAGTTTTATCTTCAATTGCGGTTAATTCTGCTTTCGTAATTTGTCCCGCCTGATATTTAGCGCGAGCTTCCTTTAACTCTTTTGGGCGTAAGAAACTGCCAACAATATCAAAGCGAAATGGTGATGTGGTTCTCTTAGTAAATTCAGTCATAATAGTGACTCCTTTCGTGAAATAAAAAAAGCCCCTAGAACTAACTTGTTAGTTCTAGGGACGCGTAATGATTAGATATCGATAGCGTGTTACCACCCTATTTTAGCTTGACCTCACAGCCAAACTCTCTACAGGTACTCCAAGGGAATACCCAGGTGTTATAACGTACACCAATCCGTAAGCTGCTTACAAATAGCTCACAACTTTCATCGCTCCAAGACCATCTTCACTGACTTAGCCAACGCTGCTTCCCATCATCCGCAGTTCTCTGGAGAAGGCGACCATCAATTACTCATCTTTTCATTGCGGTTATTAAATTGCTTGTCAGTATATTATAATCATTTTTTAATGTTGTCAATATTGTTTTTTAATAATTTAAAAAGGAGCGAGATAATCATGAGTGACTTCTACCTCGCTCCCTTTCTATTTATCGCCAAAATGTAATGCAGCTGCACCAAAGTTCAATGGTTGATAATGGACTTCCTTAAACCCAACTGCCTTCATCATTCGCGCAAGTTGATGGGCGGAGACGAATTGTTGGCTGGTTTTCTTTAAATATTGATAATCGCGGTAATGTCCACCAGCTAATGAAGCCATCAAGGGGAAAGCTGTAAAGTAAGCTTTCCAGCCGACTTTAATAATTGGATTAGTCGGCTGCGACATTTCCAAACTGACGAATTGACCACCTGGCTTGAGCACCCGGTAAATCTCACTGAGCGCCTTATCTGCATCTGGAACATTTCGTAAGCCAAAGCCAATGGTGACGATATCAAAGCTATTATCATCAAACGGGAGCGCCATGGCATCCCCTTGGACTAAGAAAAGATTGCCGATCATCTTTGTCTTTTCGTTAGCAATTTCTAACATTTTTTTATTAAAATCAAGCCCAGTTACTCGTCCGCTAGGGATTCGCTTAGCCAGTGCAATTGCAAGGTCTCCAGTGCCGCAGCAAACATCTAAGGCATTATCAGTGGGCTTAATTTGGAGCTGGTTAAAAAGTTCGTGTCGCCATATTTTCTGCGTTCCTAGACTAATCACATTATTTAATAAGTCGTAGCGAGGGGCTACCCGGGAAAATAAGTTATTTACTTCGTGTTCATTTAATAATTTATTTGTTTGAACCATGATTTTCTCTTTTCTTTAAATTATTCTGTAAGCTGCTTCTTTGGTCTAACCAACATAACCAAGATAAAGTTAAGCAAGAGAGTCAAACCAGTAATGACAAAGACCATTTCATAACTAGAAATTCCCGAAATGAATGATCCAAGAATTGACCCTAACACCGCACCCGCAGCCTGGAAAGATTGATTGTAACTAAAGATTCGGCCAAATGCTTCGGTTGGGACGTCAAGGGTTAAGACCGTTTGGGTAGCAGGCATTAACGCCGCGTTTGCCAACCCAAGCAAGAAGCGCCAAAATGCCAAGGCCCATGGAGACTTAGTAATGGTCATGGGGATAAAGAGGATAAAGGCCGTGAGAATCCCAATCTGTAATACTTTTTCTGGTCCAATCCGATCCATCGTGTGACCAACCTTTGAAGCGGCAAGCAATGTTCCTAGTCCTGGAGTAGCAGCGACAATCCCGGCGACAAAGGCAATATTGCCATGACCGCCCATCAATTGCCGAACATACAAACTGATAATTGGGTCAATTGACATGGTAGAAGAAGTAACAATCATTGTGGTTAAGAACATGACGAAGATCAATGGTGGATTATCCAAATTATGAATTATCTCTTTCATTGGCTTCATCGCTTCTTTTTTAATTGGGGTGAAGTGTTCTACCGTCAATAACCACGTACTGAGAAAGACACAAAACATTAGTGCTCCGGTGATGAAAAATGGGATTCGGTACCCAAACAATCCTGATAGGAAACCACCAAGCAAAGGACCAACCAGGTTACCGGCCACCCCCGCAGTAGTCATCGCTGACATTACCCAGCCTGATTTATTATGCGGTGTTTCGCCAGCCATTAAAGCAGTAGCGTTATTAATGTAGCCTGAAAAGACTCCTTGAAGGAATCGCATGCCAATAATCATCCAGACACTTTGGGCAAATCCAATTGCACAGATTGTACAAGCCATTACTCCTGATGCACGCATACACATCAGTTTTCGTCCTTTGCGATCAGCCAGACTGCCCCAGAACGGTGAAACAATGGCTTGACTAATGAAGGTCACCCCAAATGCTAGTCCGGAGTAAATGTTGAGCTGAAAACGCGTAAAGTTTCCTAATTCTGCAATAAAAAGTGAGATAAACGGCATCGTCATCGAGTAGCCCATCCCGGTGATGAACGCGCCGAGCCAGAGGGTGTAAAAAGTTCGGTGCCAACCGTGAGGAAATTTTCCTCTTGCGACTTCCGAATCCATTTTGATTATCATCTCCTAAAATGATTTGTTCATAAAAGTATATTGTAACAAAATAATTTGTAATGTGGGAAATCCTTCTGAAAATACAAATTAATTTAGCATTCTTTTTCGAAAATTTGCTAATATATTAATGAAGGTAAGAAAGGGGAAATCATCTGTGAAAAAGAGGATCGCAGTCTTTTCAGATACGCACGGAAATCTAACAGCGTTGCAAGCAATGTATCGCGATAGCATAGCGCAACATGTTGATGAATATTGGTTTATTGGTGATTTACTGATGCCAGGCCCAAGTGTAAAACCAATTTGGGAGATTTTGCAAGAAATGAAGCCAACAGTAATTGTACGAGGAAACTGGGATGACCTAGTTGTTCGTGGTGCTCGCGGGATGATGGATATGGAGCGTCCTTCCCACATTTACTTTGCGCGGTTAGCTCAGTACGTTGCGGAACATGCCCCCAACGGAATGGTTGATAAAATTGCAAGTTGGCCGATGCACGTGACGAAACGCGTTGGCCCCCTTAACTTTGGTATCTCCCATAACCTGCCGTGGCTTAATATGGGCCAAGACCTTTTTCCTACGCAAGCTAGTGAGAATTTTGATAAGTTGTTTAACGTCGCTGGCGAACCAGTTGATGTAGCCATTTATGCTCATGTTCATCATGATCTTTTGCGGTATGGGAATGATGAACGCATGGTTTTAAATCCCGGAGCAATCGGCGAGCCATTCAACCACTGGCAACCTCTCCAGCGTGATTTGCGGGCCCATTATCTAATTTTGGAAGTAGACGATATTGGTTTAGCTGAAACTAGCTTCCGTCATATTGGATATAGTCGCAATCAGGAAAAACAAATTGCCGATAAGAGTGATTTGCCATACCGTGACCTTTACAAGAAGATGATGGTGACGGGGCGGGCTTATACCCATGATGATGAACTTTTAACTGAATATAATAATCAATATAATTATGCTGACGAATACCGTAAATACGCGAAAAAATTAAATGGTTAAGAAAAGTCAAAAAGTAATGCAAAATCCTTGTATTTTTTGTAAGTATCAGCGATAATATTAAAATGAAAAGAGTTCGCAGATGTTTTAATTTTAAATAGTAATTGTATAGTAGATAAAGTTTTTAATATAAAAGGAGAACTACTTAATGGCAAAAAAGTCAAAGATTGCTAAATTACATCACCAAGAAGCTTTAGTAAAAAAATACGCTGAAAAGCGCAAAGAATTAAAGGCGAAGGGCGACTACATCGGTTTATCCAAACTCCCTCGTAACTCTAGTGCGGTTCGTCTTCACAACCGTGATCGTTACGATGGCCGACCACATGCCTACATGCGTAAGTTTGGAATGTCACGGATTAAGTTCCGTGAACTAGCACACAAGGGCCAAATTCCTGGTGTTCGTAAGGCTAGTTGGTAAGTTAAATCTTATTTATAAGGAGTTGTCGAGAAATATTCTTCTCGACAGCTCCTTTTTTGAATAATGGACGAAAATTAAGACTAATAATAGCTTGATTACACTTTGCTCAAACCGGCGAGCGGGTAAATTTTTCGATAATCTTCTAAAAAAATTGACATTTTAGCTTCGTTCGCGATCAATAACTGCTATACTAAGAATAGTAGACGAGTAAAGTCGGGCGGTGGAAATCTAATGAACGAAAAAGTAGTTTTTGATCAACTAAGTAAAGATGTAGCTGATCAAGTACGTGTAAGGCAAACATATAAATACTTTAATGGGACTGATCGTTCTAAGGGTCTTTATGATGAAGCCATTAGAATGGGGGAGGATGTCCTTCAAGAGCATAAAGAGGGATATAATGAACCACAAGCAATGGTCGACCTTGTTGATCAAGCGATTTATAATTCGCGAAAAGCATTAAATGGTCAGCAAACGGATAAGCATTCGTTGAAGATGCAGTTATCACGAGCAGGTCAGTTCTTACGGAGCCAGGAGTTTACTGGTTTACCTATTAAGACACAACAATACTGGGAACGCGAGATTGCAGCAGCCCATAATATTGAAGTGGCTTCAAATACTGATCAAGCCTTAGCCAATAAGACAGCTATTAAGGTGGCAACAATGTTTGATACAATGGAACAGATGCGGCCACAATTAATGAAAGAAGCTGCTCAGCAACGGGCAGCACGGGCTAAAAAGGCAATGGCAGCCCGAAAAGAGGCTGAAAAAGAGCGGCAAAAGCGAGAGGCAATTCTCGCCAAGCAAAAAGCACTTGCTGAAAAGGCTGCCAAAGAAGATCGAAAAGCAGAAAAGAAACCGAAGAAAAAATCTGGTGGTCATCGCGGCTTCTGGTCATTTCTTGGCTTTCATAAAAAGAAAAAGTAATTATAATGAAGAGGTTGAGAAAAACATGATTTTTCTTTCAACCTCTATTTTATTTTTAAGGGAACAACAACATGAAAAATAACTATAAAAGTGTTTTTGACATTATTGGACCAGTAATGATTGGTCCTTCTAGTTCGCATACTGCAGGGGCGGTCAAGATTGGTCGAGTCGCAAATAAACTTTTTGGCACGGTTCCACCTAAAGTAACCGTTCACTATTATGGATCTTTTGCTCGGACGCATCGTGGTCATGGAACAGACTATGCAATTGCGGCGGGATTGCTAGGATTTGCGCCAGACGATTCACGAGTTCCATCGGCGCCAATGATTGCTCGCCAAGGAGGAATGGACCTTCGCTTTGTTGAAGAAGAGGGTGAAAGCCCGATTCACCATCCTAACACAGCCATCCTTCAAATGACTGGTGATAAGACGAGGGTAACGGTTGCTGGTTGTTCGATCGGTGGCGGGATAATTGAAATTAGGGCTATTAGCCTTGATGGTGTTGATATTTTACCAGCGGGTCCCTTACCAATTGTTATCTTTCGCGATTATAGTAAACAGATGGCCAATGCACTGGCGATCAATACTGATTTGGAAGAAAAAGCACCATTTACCCGGCGACAAGTATTACGGGCAGATGATTGTGATATTTATGTTTACGATATTAAAAAACCGATGCAGCCAGCGACGATTGCTTATTTTGAAAAGAAGTACCCGGCTGCAATTTGTCTTTAGGAGAAAGAGTGATGTATCAAAGTGTTAAAGATTTAGTGCGAACTGCAGAAATTCAGCAAAAAGCATTATCCGAACTAGTGATTGAGGCAGAATGTCATGAATCTGGTAGCAATCGAAAAGAAGTTTGGCAACGGATGCGATCAAACTTACTGACGATGCGAGCCGCAATTAAACAAGGTGAAAATGAGCTGGGAGTTCGGTCAAAAACTGGTCTAACTGGAGGCGAAGCGATTAAGCTGAAAAAATATCGCGCAAAAGGAAAGACCCTCTCTGGTGATGTCATGATGGCTGCCGTGGAAAATGCGATCGCAACTAACGAGGTTAACGCAGCAATGGGAGTCATCTGCGCAACCCCGACTGCTGGTTCATCCGGGACCCTTCCTGGCGCTCTTTTTATGTTAGAACAACGATTAGGTCTTAGTGAAGATCAGATGATTCGCTTCTTATTTACTGCTGGTGGGTTGGGCTTAATTATTGCCAATCATGCGGGAATTGCTGGCGCGACAGGCGGCTGCCAAGAAGAAGTTGGTTCAGCATCGGCAATGGCTGCCGCGGCGGCCGTTGAAGCAGCGGGTGGTAGTCCAGAACAAAGCAGTCAAGCATTGGCAATTGCTCTTAGTAACTTGTTAGGCTTGGTATGTGACCCGATTGCCGGTTTGGTAGAAATCCCTTGTGTTAAAAGAAATGCGATTGGAGCTGGAAACGCGTTAATTGCAGCTGATATGGCACTCGCTGGTTGTACGAGTATGATTCCGGCCGATGAATGTATTTCTGCCCTTGATAAGGTGGGCCGGTCAATGCCAGTTGATTTACGGGAGACAGGCCTTGGTGGACTAGCTGGAACCCCAACTGGACAGGCGATTAAGGCGAAAATCTTCGGCAAGGAAATTTAATCTTTTTTAGAATTATTCTAAAATCACTTGCAAATTAGCATAAAAAGGTTATACTAAGAGTTGTAGTTAAGAATGATTCTAATTTAAGGAGAGGATATACATGAACTTTGTAGGACATGAAATTGAAGATTTTAAGGTAAATGCTTATCATGACGGTGAAACAACCGAAGTATCCAAGAAGGATGTTTTAGGTAAGTGGAGTATTTTCTTCTTCTACCCAGCTGACTTCTCATTTGTTTGTCCAACTGAATTGGAAGCTTTGCAAGATAAGTACGAAGACTTTAAGAAAGCAAACGCTGAGATTTACTCTGTTTCTGAGGATACCGAATTTGTCCACAAGGCATGGGCTCAGGCTTCTGACAAGATTGGCAAGATCAAATATCCAATGCTTGCTGACCCAGCTGGTAAGTTAGCCCGGATGTTCGATGTTCTTGACGAAGACGCTGGTCAAGCATACCGGGGAGTCTTCATTGTTGATCCTGATGGTATTATCCAATCCTACACAATTAACAACATGGGAATTGGTCGGAGTGCTGATGAGATCTTACGGACACTCCAAGCTGCCCAATTTGTTCGTGAACATGGTGACCGGGTCTGCCCAGCAAACTGGAAGCCAGGCCAAGATTCAATTAAGCCAAGTCTTGATCTAGTTGGTAAGCTTTAATTTGGTGAGCTAAATGGCAGAACAACATTTATATGATTTAATCATCGTTGGTGCTGGGCCAGCGGGATTATCTGCTGGCTTATATGCTGGACGTGCAACCCTGGATACGTTGATTTTAGAAGGGGATACTGTCGGTGGTCAGGTAACAACGACTTCAGTAGTCTACAATTATCCAGCTGTTGAAAAAGTCGACGGTACCCAATTGATGAACCAGATGCAAAGTCAGGTAGCTAGCTTTGGGGTTGAAATTCAACATGATGCGGTTGAGAAATTTGATCTTACTGGTGAAGTTAAGACATTGATTGGCAAGAGTGGTCAAAAATATACTGCCCGAAGCGTAATTATTGCGACTGGTGCTAATCCTAAAAAAGTTGGTTTTCCCGGTGAAAATGAATTTCGTGGACGGGGAATTGCTTATTGCTCAACTTGTGATGGCGAACTTTTTACCGGCCTTCAAGTCTTTGTCGTTGGTGGGGGATATGCGGCCGCCGAAGAAGCTGACTATTTGAGCCGCTTTGCCAAGCATGTTACTGTTTTAGTTCGTGGCGATCATTTTGCATGTCCTGTATTGACGGCTAAGCGTGCCTTGGACAATCCTAAAGTCAGTGTGGAATACAATACTGAGGTAAAGGAAGTTAGTGGGGATGATTACCTTACTACTGCTACCTTGGTTAATAATAAGACTGGCGAAGAGACGGTTTACCATGTCGATGATGGTGACCAGACATTTGGGATGTTCATTTATATTGGTACGCAACCAGCAACGAAAGCATTAGCTAATATCCTTGATTTGGATGATCGGGGCTATATCATGACGGATGAAAATGGTAAGACAAACATCGATGGCGTTTACGCTGCTGGGGATGTTATCCATAAAAATCTTCGCCAGATCGTAACAGCTGCATCTGATGGGGCGGTTGCTTCTACTGCTGCAGAACGATACATTATTTTGCAAAAGGAAAAGCAAGGTATCCCGATTCATGCAGAAACTAACAAAAAGCCTGCTAAGACCGTGGGACAGACGAGCGAACTTAGTCAACAAGAAAACACCACGCCGCATGAAGGAAACTGGCTGCCAGCTGAGATTGACCAACAGTTACAACCAATCTTTGCCCGTTTGACTAAGGATATTAAACTCCAAGTGTTAACCAATGGGACAGAGCTTAGCAATCAGTTAGTTAGCTTTGTTGAAGAATTTGCTTCCCTTGATAAGCACCTGCAGATGGAGACTAAACCGGCGCCAGCGGACGTAAAGTACTTACCACAATTGCGCTTGCTTGATGCGGATGGTAATGATACCGGCTTACATTATGCGGGGATTCCAACTGGTCACGAATTAAACTCCTTGGTTCTAGGTGTCTACAACGTTGCTGGTCCTGGACAAACAATTGCACCAGAAATGGTAGAACGAATTAAGAAACTTGCGCCGACTAAGATTCGGATTGGCGTTTCCTTAACTTGTCATTTCTGTCCTGATGTTGTTGCGGCTTGTCAACGGATGGCTTCTCTGAATGCGGGAATTACTGCCACGATGATTGATCTGCAACACTTCCCAGAATTACGGAAAGAAAAGAAGATCATGAGTGTTCCAGCGACGATGATTAATGATGACCCAGTTATTTTTGGAAGTCAATCATTGGAAGAACTAGTTACGGCAGTTGAAAAACATCATCAAAATTAAGATAAACGAGGATTTGAAGAAGTAAAACTCTTGGATCCTCGTTTTTCATTTGCATAGAGAAGAGGACCTTCATATCAATTGATAAATACAAGCCAGCCAATGATTACTGGTAAATACTTAAACTTTTTATTAATGACAATCGAAATCAAAATTTAACATTTCTGAAACAATGGGATAGAAAACTTCATTTATCAGCATTAAGAGACAGCAAAATTCGCGAAAAGGCCTAAAAACGGCAAAAAACATCAACTTATGTATTGAAATTTATCTAAATCCTGTTATTCTATAAGTGTGGATAAGTTATAAAATTTATCACATGGTAATTATTATAACAATGCGGAGAGCAAGGGTTTATTGCAATGACTTAACGCTTATGCAATGCTTGCTTAATTACTTACAGTAATACTCGATGCATTGTCTAAAAAAACTGTCTTACAATAGTGGTGTTGTAAGGCAGTTTTTTTGTGTGCTAATTTTAAATCATTTATCAGCTTGTAATTATAATTGGATTGTTTTATTATGTTTGTAAATTGATGCTTAAGCCACATCTATAAACCATCGATCAATAGAAATTGCTTGTAAAATTTTTACTATATTTTTCCCTATTGATTAATAGTTAACCTTTTTTATTAAAGAGTTGATCAGTAAAAATTTACTGGTTGATTTTAGGAGGAGTTTATATTGACTGCAAAGAATAATCAGGTTGAACGGTTGACAAAGAATATGCCGATAACGCAGCGCTTTGCCTTACGAAAGCTTAGTGTTGGGGTAGTATCGGTTTTATTGGGAACAAGTATTGCTCTTGGCCTTAATGGTGAGACCGCCCAAGCTGATACAAGTGCTAATCGAATAACGCCCCAGCCGGCTGCTGCTCAAACAACACTACCAGCTGTTGTTTCCACAAATAAGAGCCAATCAAATATCAATACAATGACATCAACTAGTAAGGAGCTAACACCAACGACACCGGTTGATGAAACAGCTTATACGGTAACAAATGTTAAAGCAGCGTCTGAACAGGGAAACGGGACTGATCACACTGGCCGGACTAATCTGGCCTTTGATCTTGACCTTGACATTGCTAACCATGAGATTAAAACGGGAAATTACATTAATGTTTCTATGGGAATTCCATATCAGCTGACGACTAATGATCAGCAGCACATCTTGTCCTATGGGGGTGGGGCAAGTCAAACAATGCCAATTAACATTAACTATCAAGCTACTAGTGGGGAAAGCTATTCAACGGTAATTGGTTACATGCGGCCGGTTGCTGCTAATAATCGGTCATATGCCATTAGCAGCCCGAACTCACAAGTTGTTAAGGATCTGCAAGATGTAACCTGGGAAGCATCACAAAATAATAATACCCTTGATAGCAACGGTAATGGCGGGTCCAACGATTCCTATCAGATCGTCTTCAATGATGAGTTAGAAAATATTAAGACTAAGTACGGTAAGAATAACCTTTCTTTGGCACGCTTGCATTTTAACTTGACGTGGCACAATATTACTGGTTTTAACCTGGATGAGGCACCGTTAGATACTCGCTATTTCCATCTTTATTCCAGTACAGCAACGGCACCAACAATGCTCGTTCCACAAAACGACATTCAAATTGGCAATCGCCGGTTTACTAGTGGTTTTAAGATTCCAGTTGAGGCTCAGGTAAAGCCTGCTGATAATTTTAATCAAACTATTATCCCACAAAGCAGCAGTGAGTATGCTGTTCATACTTGGTACTATAATCAACAAACCAAGACATGGAGTATCGGTGATGAAGCTGTTCGTTATCCTGATCATGAAGAAACAGTTGCCCTTGCTGCTCAGAGTGAAAGCGGGGTTAAATTAGGAAAGCATTTTACGATTACCGTTACTAAACCTGCTGACAATGATCAGGTTGATTACCAGTTTATTAGTGCCACAGGGGTCAAAAATGCACTTGAAAAGAGTATCGTTTCCCACTATAAAGACTATGATCTGGACCCCGTTATTGATGCCTCTAATACCTATGTTACTCGCAAAATGATCTCCACAACGGCTCCAGCGATTACGGTTAAAAGTACAGATTCGAGCGATGGATTGACGAGAACCTACGATGTAACAGTTGCAAGTGATTATATAGGTTTTAGGAAAGATACTGGCATTGGCCTAATTAACTGGCGACCTAAAAATTTAAGCGGAGTATTACCGCCAGCTAACATTAAGGATCCCAATGCAGATCAAATCTTTATCAAGGGTTACTATCAAGGGGTGGCCTTAAAAGATACCGCTTTACAAAATTACCTTGAGCAGCATCCATGGAAGTTGACTGTTACTAACGAGCAGGGACAAGAACTAGTCAATCAAGAAGCGGGCTACTACCTCCAACCATATGTTTATCGGAATGATACTACTAGTAACAGTGGGATTTTAACTGGAAAAGTAAATAATGTTGAAAACCGGCAAGTTAAAGAAACGATCCACTATCTCTACAAAGACACTGGCAAGGAAGCAGTGCCAACTTATACAACTAAGTTAGGCTTTGCCCGGATTAATGATGATGGTCAATGGCTTGCCTGGACACCTGCTAATGATACATTTGCAGCCGTGGATGTTCCGGTAATTGCTGGTTACCACGCGGTCGATGAAGGTGGCAATCCGGTTAAAGCAATTGCTGCAATAACCGTTAAATATGATTCACCAGATGTTGATATCACTGTTTATTATGTGGCCGACCCACAAGTACTTACCTATACTGTCATTGATAAAGATACTCAAAAAGTCTTAGAAAATCGGGTTCCATTAGCGAACGGTTTAAGTGATGAACCATTGCCAACTGATACTGCTGCTAAGTATCAACAGGTAATTCAAGGGTATCAAGATAAGGGCTATTACCTAGTTTCTGCCGATAAGTTACCCGCTGCTTTTGATGACAACCCGAGTGTTAACCAAAACGTAACAATCTATGTTGCTAAACGAAATCTACTGCATAGCGAAGAACGGATCATTACGCGAACAATTACGTACTATGACAAAGATACCGGAAAACAGCTTGATATTTCGCCAGTTAAGCAAGCGGTTAAGTTCACCCGGCAAGCGGTAATTAGTGGTCAGGATGGTTCCCTTCTTGGCTACAACCTTGATGGTAAACAGGATAGTCATGGCAACTATCTTATTGAAGAGACTAATGGTGACAAGGCCTGGACCCCTGTTGCTGGTAAATGGGCAGCTTCGACCAATCCGATTTTGACAGAAAAAGGTTATGAACTCGCTGAAGACGCAAATGGTCAAGCTTACCCACTTGTTACAGAAGGCCACCCAACTGCTTTGTCTGGGGATGAAGAAGTAAAAGTCTTTTATCCAGAAAAAGTAATTGTCACTAACGAAGAATTGCCAGTCAAGCGGACAGTTAACTATGTTTATGCGAATGGGCCACGAAAAGGTGAAGTCGCTGCTCCAAGTGTTCATCAACAAGTTACGTTTACCCGCCCTAAGAAGGTTAATCAAGTAACTGGTGAAACAAAAGTAGGTGAATGGACTACTAAGTACGATCAATTTGCTGCTGTTAATTCACCGGCAATCGACTACTACACACCGAGTCAAGTAACGGTCGCAGTCATGCAAGCTAAACCGGACGATCCCGATATTACGGTCACGGTAGAATATAAGACCGCTCCTAATGCAGTTACTTATACGATTATTGATGATACCGATGATAAGACACTAGTTGATCACCAATCCTTAACAAGTGGCTTTGCAGATGAAGCGTTACCGGCAAGTGCAACCGCTGCTTATCAGGGAGCGATTGATCATTATCGGCAGTTGGGCTACACGATTGTGAGTGAGGATAAGCTGCCAAGCAAATTTACCCATATTGACCAAAATGTAGTTGTTCATATCTTAATGAAGAATAGCTTACAGGTGGAACATCAAACAACCACGCGGACGATTACCTACTATGACCGCGCCACGGATAAACAGATAATGATTGAGGGCATTACTGAACCAGTCATCCAACAGGCTACCTTTGCCCGGCAAGCAATTGTGGCCGGCCCTCACCACCAAATTATTGGTTATACGCTGAACCAACAACGTGATCAGAATGGCAATTACCTGGTTGAAGTTCCACTTGCTAATGCTGATCAAGCATGGAAGTTAGAAAGAGGCGGTTGGCCAGCATCGCCAAATCCAGACCTGCAAAAGTATGGATATGATGCTCCGGAAGATGCAAAAGGCAATCCGTATCCAGTTGTGGCAGATGGGCACCCAACTGCATTAGTGCCAAGTGAAAGTGTCAAAGTATATTATCAACCGCGGATGACATCAAAAGAAGAACAGGTGCAATCATTACGGACCATTCATTATGTATATGCGAATGGGCCACGAAAAGGTGAAACCGCTGCTCCCGATGTTCAACAAGTAGTAACTTTTGCTCGTTTATTAACGACAAATGAGGTTACGAAGGAAGTTAACCAGGGCGAGTGGCAAGTCTTACAGTCTGAAACAATTAAGGGTGGTCAATCAGTAATTGAAAGTGATCCAACGAGTTTTGCGGCGGTAGCTTCACCATCAATTAAGGGTTATATTCCGGATCAAACAGTAGTTGCTAGTGCGCTTGCTAGTCAGGGCGAACAGCCGATTGAAGTGACGGTAAATTATACAACTGAACCTCATGAAATTACTTATTCCGTAATTGATGATACAACAGGGCTAACCCTTATTAACCATGCGCGATTAGGATCAGGCTATGCTGACGAACAATTACCACTGGCAATGCGTGAAGACTATCAAAATGTCAGTGCCCATTATGAGCAGCTTGGCTATAAACTGGTTAGTCAGGAAACCTTACCAGCTACATTTGCTGACCATGACTTAAATGTAATTATTCACTTAACTCATGGAACAGAAAAGGTCACTGACCAACGAATAATTAATGAAGATATTCGCTATGAGTTTGTTGAGGGCGGAATCGCAGCTCCTTCATACCAAGCAGCCCCGATTGTCTTTACCCGTGATGGATTAACAGATCAGGTAACGGGTAAAACTAGTTGGGAGTCATGGGAACCATTAAGCGATCACTTTACACCGGTTGTTTCACCACTAGTTGCTGGCTATACCCCTTCAAATCAGCAAATTGATGAACAATATGTGACGGCAGATAGTCAAGACCTTCATTTTATTGTTCTATATTCTAAAGATCCGGTTAAACCGCATCCAACACCTGATGAACCAGATGTGCCAGTAACGCCAATTGTGCCGGTAACACCGGTTAATCCAGAAAAACCAGCTTCATCGTCAAGTGCCGGAAGTACGTCTGCACAGCCGGATGAACCATCGCAGTCCGACACACCAAATTCTTCTGGAAGTGCATCAACGCAACCAAGCGAGACGCCTAAATCGGATGAACCAACATCATCGGCGGTTCCAAATTCGGAAAAACCGACTACACCGACAAGTACGGCAACAGGAGTAAATTTAACTCCAGATAAGGCAGTAAGTGCTGCTGGCGAATCCCCAGTGAATGAAATGCCTGTCTCCGAGCCTGTAACCGTCCATGCAGTAAAGGGGGATGTTACACCAACCATTGGCAAAAACACTTCCTCAACTGTATCCCAAAAGTTACCGCAAACAGGTAATCAACACCAAAGTATTTGGCGAGTAATCCTTGGTACATTCCTTGGATTATTTGGGATTAGTTTAGGTAAGAGAAGAAAAAAGAATAGCTAGGTTTAAAGTTACAAAAGACCTTATGATTTTTGAGCTAGTAATAACTCATAAGAAAATCATAAGGTCTTTTTAAAATAATTTAACTTTTGCTCATCAATTAACAATATTTTTTCAATAAAATTATTTGTGTCATGATGAAAATGCTTTCAAAATTGATATTGTGGAGAAAGGTCATAATGTTTATGTGATGAAGATATGACTTAATTTTGATGAAACCAGGTGTAAGAATGTTGATGGGAAGCTTTACTATCAATTACCTAAATAACAATAGAATAATGAAATTGGAGAGGTGGACAATCTATGGTCAAACATAAGCAAGCTCAAGAAACAAAAAGTAAAGTTAAACTATATAAAACTAAACGCGGTTGGTTTAGCGCTTTAACTCGTTTCTTTGGTTTACTTTCTTTTATGTCGAAGAAAGAAGTACAGCCCATTGATCTTAATGATTTAGATGCATTAAAAGATGCGGATACATCCGATAACTACAAAAAAGGAATCGCGACAGTAGCGACTTTATTTGGAATGGGAGCAATTGGTGCTGTTTCACCAACAGAAGTCCACGCAGCGACAACAACGGTTGACTATAGTTCTCAAGTGATTGGCTCGGGATCGACTTCTGTAAGTACTTCTACAAGTCAATCAATGACATCTACTAGTGGGTCAACTGCTAGTCAATCTACAAGTACGTCAACGGTTAGCCAGTCGATGCAAAGTAATTCACTATCAGTAAATAGCGTTTCTGGAAGCACAACTTCAACCACTATCTTTGAAGGTACAACCACTAGCTCAATGGTGAGCGAAAACTCGTCTAATAGTATTTCTGGCAGCCAAGCAATAGAAAACAGTAATGCCGCTTCAATTGACCAATCTGGGAGTCATTCAAATTCGACAACGGCAGATTCAATAACGGGTTCAACATCACTTGATAATGAAAAAACTTCAATAGAAGAGAGTGCGAGTACGAGTTATTTAGAAGAAAATGGGATGGCAACCATCTTGCCAGTAACTGGAAATAATGATGGGGAAACTTCCGTGGCTAATCGAACAGTTACGGAAGATAATATAGTACAACTTGCAGAAAGCATTAAAGAAGTATCTAATGAAGAAGAATTAAAGGCAGCCTTGCAGGATGCTTCAATTACGACTATTAAGCTAAAAAACAATATTACCCTTAACAACGCGATTACCATTAATAATGAGAATCGAAATATTACTATTATTGGGGATGGACACTATATTAATGCTCTTAATAGTGATGGCGGGATTATTCTAAATAATAACTCCGGTAGTGCCAAGATTGACTTAACAATTGAAAATGCTACTCTTTACAACACTAGTAAGTACGGTTTTGTTAATATGAGTAGCAATGGAGCGGACACGGTGACATATAAAGATGTAACGGCTTACGGTGGGACATTGGTGTGGAGTAAACCTGTTGCTGGTGTTAAAACGTTGAACTTAGTGGGAAACACAACGTTAAACAGTGTTATATCTTATGAAGTTGATGGCCAGTCGCATAATACGGAAATGTTCAGTCAGATCACTCAAGTAAGCGATAAGGAGACTGCATATAAGTCCACAGCCTTATATGTTTCGAATGCTATTAATATTGCGGATGATGCTAATGTAGTATTAAAGAATAGCGCAACGGATATTGATATGTGGCTTCTTACCAATACTAATGTTAGTGTATTGTCGTCATCAAATGAAAGTACTGTTACAGTTGGTAGTAACGCCAGTTTAACGATGGAAAATATTGGTAACACAGAGTACAACATTAAATTAGATGGTGCTTGGTATAACAACTTTATAGTTAATGAAAATGCGGCTGTTAAAATGTCAGCTAAGGTTGATAATGTACGAATCATACCGCAACTTGAAAATATCCTTGCACGAGAAAATATTGATCTTGCTAAGGGCTCAAATGTCCACTTAGAAGTTGTCACAGGGTCTAATTTCCGCATGGCCGGAACATTTGCTAATAAAATTAATTTCAATGGTACTGCTACATTGATCAAGCATGAAGGTACCAATGATACTTCAATGTATGGCGAGCACTCGCAAGCAAATATTGAATTTAATTGGCTTGGAATAGGTGGAAATGCAGTTAACTTTAATCCAGGATCTGATGTTACTTTAGTAGCTGGTAAAGGAGCATCTAATATTGGAGCATTTAGTTCTGTCAACGCAACCGCAACCGTAAATATTAACGATCCGCTCCGAGTAGCTTTTAATACGGATAAGTTAGGAACAGATCAAAATGGAGTTACATATCTTGGTGATCCAAGAATTGTTGTTAATGTTAAAGATGCCACGATTAAAGTTGACGATAACGATTTTTCAGAACTTATCAGTAGTAATAAAACTAATATTACTGGAAGTTCGGTAGCTGTCGGTTCAGTTTCCTTGAATTCTAATAGTACAAGTTATGCTAATGAGTCTGAATCGCTCAGCGCCTCACTTAGTTTTAGTATCGCAACCTCAATGGCTACAAGTCAGTTAGCTGCTGTTAATAATGGTAGTCAAGTAATTTATGGTGGAAGTACTTCAATATACAATTCACAATCTATGTCAGCTTCCTTAAGTCTAAGTACGTCAGCATCGCTCAGTGAGAGCTTATCAACATCCTTGAGTGAAAGTTTGAGTACGTCAGTATCACTCAGCGAAAGCATAAGTACATCAATATCGTTAAGCGAAAGTTTATCGACATCCTTGAGTGAAAGTTTGAGTACGTCAGTATCACTCAGCGAAAGCATAAGTGCATCAACATCGCTCAGTGAGAGCTTATCGACATCCTTGAGCGAAAGCTTAAGCAACTCAGTAAGCATGAGTGAAAGTTTGAGCAACTCGGTATCGATGAGCGAAAGCTTAAGTAACTCGGTATCAATGAGTGAAAGTTTAAGTAACTCGGTATCGATGAGCGAAAGCATGAGTAACTCGGTATCAATGAGCGAGAGCTTAAGTAATTCCGTCTCGATGAGTGAAAGTTTGAGTAACTCAGTAAGCATGAGCGAAAGCATAAGCAACTCAGTAAGCATGAGCGAAAGCATAAGCAACTCAGTAAGCATGAGTGAAAGTTTGAGCAACTCGGTATCGATGAGCGAAAGCATGAGTAACTCGGTATCAATGAGCGAAAGTCTCAGCAACTCGGTATCGATGAGCGAAAGCTTAAGCAACTCGGTATCAAT
>NZ_JAJGVH010000057.1:0-200 GCF_020785355.1 Limosilactobacillus reuteri
AAACTTTCACTCATGCTTACTGAGTTACTCAAGCTTTCGCTCATGGAAACGGAGTTGCTTAAGCTTTCGCTCATACTTACCGAGTTACTGAGGCTTTCACTCATACTTACCGAGTTGCTGAGACTTTCACTCATCGATACTGAGTTACTTAAGCTTTCACTCATTGAGACTGAGTTACTCAAGCTTTCGCTCATCGATAC
>NZ_JAJGVH010000058.1:0-679 GCF_020785355.1 Limosilactobacillus reuteri
GCCTACACGTTTCCGACAAGAGGAATAAGTTTAATTTCCACAGAAACAAGCGGTGCAGTGATGTAGCGTTGAGTAAGCCAGAAGTCAGCCGAGGTCATAGTAGTCTGAGTAATCAGATGAAGGACTGAACGACAATAACTTGTAACTTATATCGGAGGTGTAATCAGGTGCGACAATCGCAGAAAACAGAACAACAAGCTGACCGCTTGTCGAGGATAGGTTTGGAAAACCGAAAGTACACAAGGGCGCGTAGTACCGATTATGGTGAAGGTAAAGGTATGAGTGTCACTATCCAAGACTTAGTCTTGGACCGCAATAACCTTAATCAGGCTTATTTGCGAGTTAAGAGAAATAAAGGGGCAGCAGGCATTGACGATATGACAGTCAATGATCTTCTGCCATATCTCAGAGAAAATAAGACGGAATTGGTCGCTAGTTTGCGTGAGGGCAAGTATAAACCAGCACCAGTCAAACGGGTAGAAATTCCGAAGCCTAATGGTGGAGTAAGAAAACTCGGAATACCAACAGTGGTGGACCGAATGGTTCAACAAGCTGTGGCCCAAATTCTTACACCTATCTTTGAGCGTGTTTTCTCTGATAATAGTTTTGGCTTCCGCCCTCACCGTGGGGCTCACGACGCTATTGCAAAAGTAGTAGATCTTTATAATCAAGGTTATCG
>NZ_JAJGVH010000059.1:0-739 GCF_020785355.1 Limosilactobacillus reuteri
GCCTACACGTTTCCGACAAGAGGAATAAGTTTAATTTCCACAGAAACAAGCGGTGCAGTGATGTAGCGTTGAGTAAGCCAGAAGTCAGCCGAGGTCATAGTAGTTTGAGTAATCAGATGAAGGACTGAACGACAATAACTTTTAACTTATATCGGAGGTGTAATCAGGTGCGACGATCGCAGAAAACAGAACAACAAGCTGACCGCTTGTCGAGGATAGGTTTGGAAAACCGAAAGTACACAAGGGCGCGTAGTACCGGTTATGGTGAAGGTAAAGGTATGAGTGTTACTATCCAAGACTTAGTCTTGGATCGCAATAACCTTAATCAGGCTTATTTGCGAGTTAAGAGAAATAAAGGAGCAGCAGGCATTGACGATATGACAGTCAATGACCTTCTCCCATATCTCAGAGAAAATAAGATGGAACTGATCGCTAGTTTGCGTGAGGGCAAGTATAAACCAGCACCAGTCAAACGGGTAGAAATTCCGAAGCCTAATGGTGGAGTAAGAAGACTTGGAATACCAACTGTGGTGGACCGAATGGTTCAACAAGCTGTAGCCCAAATTCTTACGCCTATCTTTGAGCGTGTTTTCTCTGATAATAGTTTTGGCTTTCGTCCCCACCGTGGGGCCCATGACGCTATTGCAAAAGTAGTAGATCTTTATAATCAAGGTTATCGCAGAGTTGTCGACTTAGACCTAAAAGCCTATTTTGATAACGTTAATCATGACTTGATGAT
>NZ_JAJGVH010000006.1:0-209 GCF_020785355.1 Limosilactobacillus reuteri
GGTGTTCTCGGTTTATTGTTTTGTTAATAAAGAAATTAGATAGTATTTAGTTTTCAAAGTACAAGCTCTGAGGGTAAACCCCTCAAAACTAAACAAAGTTTCTTTGATGTGTAGGTTCCGTTTTATTCCTTAGAAAGGAGGTGATCCAGCCGCAGGTTCTCCTACGGCTACCTTGTTACGACTTCACCCCAGTCATCTGTCCCGCCTTA
>NZ_JAJGVH010000060.1:0-4469 GCF_020785355.1 Limosilactobacillus reuteri
TCAATGAGCGAAAGCTTAAGTAACTCAGTAAGCATGAGCGAAAGCTTAAGTAACTCAGTAAGCATGAGCGAAAGCTTAAGTAACTCCGTTTCAATGAGTGAAAGCCTCAGCAACTCGGTATCAATGAGTGAGAGTTTGAGTAACTCCGTTTCCATGAGCGAGAGCTTAAGCAACTCGGTATCAATGAGCGAAAGCTTGAGTAACTCAGTCTCAATGAGTGAAAGCTTAAGTAACTCAGTCTCAATGAGCGAAAGCCTCAGCAACTCGGTATCAATGAGTGAAAGTTTGAGTAACTCTGTTTCAATGAGCGAAAGCTTAAGTAACTCAGTATCGATGAGTGATAGCATGAATAACTCATTTGTTAAGAGCACTAGTACAAATGATGCAACGAGTTACAGCTTAGATTCATTCCCATTATCTGGAATAATCAGTATAAGCACATCAGTATCTCAAAGCGGTAGTGCATCAGTCTCAATGAGTGAGAGTGCTTCCCAATCAACGAGTCTAAGTGAATCAGTTTCAACATCCTTGAGTGCAAGCAGTTCTACTTCCGCATCACTAAGTTCAAGCGAAAGTGCCTCAATTTCAGCAAGCGCCAGTGCAAGTATTTCCGCTTCAATTAGTGCATCGCTTTCCACATCATTGAGTACAAGTGAATCAGTCTCTGCATCGATTAGTGGTTCAAACTCAACTAGTGATTCACCAGTAAACCCACATCCGGATAATCCATCTGAATCAATCAGTGATTCTGAATCAATGTCAATTAGCACTAGCGAATCAATTTCAGTAAGTGCAAGTGGTTCTGCTTCTATTAGTGATAGTGGATCTACTTCATTAAGTGCTAGCGACAGTACTTCAACTTCTATGAGTGGTTCTTCGTCTAATGGATCTGAATCTACTAGTGGTAGTCAATCACCAGTAACGCCATTCCCTGACAATAGTGGTTCTACTTCGATGTCAACAAATGGTTCTGGAAATGGTTCAATTTCGTTGAGCTTGAGTATCACTAACAGTACAAACGCTGCTAGTCTTGAAAATACAAGTGCTTCTGTAACTGATAAGCACATGACTGTTGACTTAACTGCTCAAAACTCTGTCGAAAACGGCAATGCAAATAAGCCAAGTCAGCAAAACAAGCGGCTTCCACAAACTGGTAATGCTAGTCAAACAACGGCTGAATTACTTGGTTTGATGTCATTAGAAGCAGTCTTACTCTTGCTGATTGCTAAGAAGAAAAAGAATAGTGAAGATAAATAATTTAACTGTCTGAGCTAAAACTAAAAACAGCTCCTAAGTTGGAATTTCCAGCTTGGGGGCTGTTTTTGTGTAACAGGTAGATGTTTTTTGATGAATTATAATTGAAATAATATCCCCTTAAATAATTATCACCTGATTATAAATGAATTAATTTAAATAATCCTTATTTTATATAGATTTTAACTGCTAATTATTTTATTTCTTACAAATAATGTTGTACACTTTTTCATGAAGATATTATTTATAAATTATCGTTAGATTTATATAAGTATTCGAAGAGGTGGATTAAGCATGACTAGACATAATAAAGAACAAGAAGATAAAAGTAAGGTAAAACTATATAAAACAAAACATGGTTGGTTTAGCGCATTGACGCGTTTTTTTAAAATCTTTGCATTTAGATCGAAGAAAGAAGTTAAACCAACTAATTTTAATGATTTAGATTCGTTAAAAGATAATCAATCAGATCCAACAGATGCTTATAAAAAGGGAGCCGCTACTGTTGCGACATTGTTTGGCGTCGGTGCAGCGGGAGCGGTTAGTCCGACTGAGGCCCACGCGGCTACGACCACTGTTGATCAAAAATCACAGGTTATTGGGTCAGGTTCAGTTTCGACAAGTGCTTCTGGGAGTACCTCAACCAGTCAGGTGACCACCTCAACTAGTGGCTCGACCATTAACACTTCAACAAGTACTTCAACCTCGGATGTAAAATCTACATCTAGCTCAACGTCTACTAGCAATTCCACGACTACGAGTACTTCGGGTTCAACTAGCCAGTCAACTGCTTCCACTAGTGAGTCTGCTCTTAGCCAATCGAATAGCACTTCAATGGCATCGGGGACAACTGCAAATGGAGCGTCTACTTCAACGACAACGAGTACGATAAATAGTACTAACGCTAGTCAAAACACAAGTAGTTCCATGGCTGCATCAACTACTATTCTCAATAATGAGACCCTTAACAACTCTCTTGGTACTACGACTAGTTCCGTAACCAATCCTAATGCAGATTATATAAATGCTAATACCAAAGTTAACGCAACAAATCTTACAAATGCTGCGATCTTAACTAATTTAAAAGCAAATTTTGTCCAAGTAAATGCTGAAAATACCGCTGAAGTAAGTAACAGCACCGAATTTCAAAATGCCCTTAATAATTCAAACATCAGTGTTATTCAGTTAACAGCTGACATTGATTTAGGTCAGTCTGGAATGGGTAATCTCCAAATTCCACCTCGTGATCTTACAATTGATGGTGGAAACCATTCCCTTAATTTAGGTAATAACTGTATTTGGCTAAATAACACTACTGCGGGTACAAAGACCACAACGACTGTTAAAGACCTTAATCTTTATACCGCTAACTTTCGTGGTGGTTTTGCCCTTACCGGTAATGGGGCTGAGACTCTAATTTATGATAATGTTCATGCTGTTGGTGGAGCAGCCGTGATGGCAGATACTTTTGCCCCCAGTGGTAATTTAAAGACCTTTGAAATTCAAGGTCATACAACGATCGATGGAGTCAGCTCATACCAATATAATGGCACTACTTATTCCACCAGTTCAGCTAATTTTGTCGGATATAGCACCTTGATATATGCCGGAAATGACTTGATTATTGATGACAATGCAAGTTTGGTTGTTAATAATAGTATGTCCCCGTATGATGTGGCAATGTTAGCCAATAACGGCGAACATGCAGTTAAAGTTGGCGAGAATGCGACATTAACAATTAATAATACTTATAATTATTCTGGAGGCCAAATTTGGAATAATGTTGGGAATATTGCCCTAACTAATCAAGACGGTAAATTTATTGCGGGGGCAAACTCCCATATCAACTTGAGTACTAGTGGTACAAACGTTTACTTTGCTAATGGCTGTAATAATAACACTGTTAATTTTGAACAGGGGACTAATACCACATTTTCTGGCAACTTAAACTTCTACTTCGGTGGCTCTGGCAATACTGTTAATATTAATGATCCAGCTCATGTAATTTTAAATACTACAACCGGTACAACTTTCTCCACTAATTCTTCAAATGTTACGATAAATGCTAATAATACCAACGTTATCGTAACGCATAATGGAGTAACGACAGAATCAAATTACTTCATGAATAATCAAAGTACCGTTAACGGAACTACTTATACCATTGAAACTACGACTGGTGAACAAAATGATGGAAAGACACCAGTTAAGAACGTAATGGCTGATATTAATAAAACAGGTACTACTAGGGTTGAATATACGAGTGGTTCAGAACATTCAGAAAGTATAAGTGCATCAGTAAGTAATTCTGCGTCAACTCAAGAAAGCATTTCAGGAAGTATTAGTCATTCAATTGAAACATCAATAAGTGAAAGTCGAAGCGGTTCAGCATCGTTAAGCGAGAGTGCATCGAATTCAGCATCATTGAGTGAAAGTCGAAGCGGTTCAGCATCGTTAAGCGAGAGTGCATCGAATTCAGCATCATTGAGTGAAAGTCGAAGCGGTTCGGTATCGTTAAGCGAGAGTGTGTCAAATTCAACATCATTGAGTGAAAGTCGAAGTGGCTCAGTATCGTTAAGCGAGAGTGCATCAAATTCAACATCATTGAGTGAAAGTCGAAGTGGCTCAGCATCGTTAAGCGAGAGTGCATCGAATTCAACATCATTGAGTGAAAGTCGAAGTGGCTCGGTATCGTTAAGTGAGAGTGCATCAAATTCAACATCATTGAGTGAAAGTCGAAGCGGTTCAGCATCGTTAAGCGAGAGTATATCGAATTCCGTATCGATGAGTGAGAGCTTAAGTAACTCGGTATCAATGAGCGAAAGCTTGAGTAACTCAGTCTCAATGAGTGAGAGCATGAGTAACTCAGTAAGCATGAGTGAGAGTTTGAGTAACTCAGTAAGCATGAGTGAAAGCTTAAGCAACTCGGTATCAATGAGTGAGAGTTTAAGTAACTCAGTCTCAATGAGCGAAAGCTTAAGTAACTCAGTAAGCATGAGTGAAAGCTTAAGCAACTCGGTATCAATGAGTGAGAGTTTAAGTAACTCCGTTTCAATGAGTGAGAGTTTGAGTAACTCAGTCTCAATGAGCGAGAGCTTAAGTAACTCCGTTTCAATGAGTGAGAGTTTAAGTAACTCCGTTTCAATGAGCGAAAGCTTAAGTAACTCCGTTTCAATGAGTGAGAGTTTGAGTAACTCAGTAAGCATGAGTGGAAG
>NZ_JAJGVH010000061.1:0-139356 GCF_020785355.1 Limosilactobacillus reuteri
GATTCCACCTCACAGTGGACACCCTTGTCCTCAGCTCATGGTTCCGACTACTACGGCCCATAGCGGACTCTCACCGCCTAGCTAATACCCATGCCGGGCGCACACGAAAAAGGGGTGAGACTAAACTCGCTTGCGAGTTTTTAGTCCCACCCCCGCAAGGATGGCTAGGCATCTACTGTGTTTTGGCAATTTACACTTTAAAATAGTAAAGAGGTTGGATTATTTTCTCCAGCCTCTTTGTAATATTATACCTTAGATATTGCGTTGCTTAGAAGCAGCATTCAAACGGTTAATTGCACGCTTGAGGTGAACTTCTGCACGTGATAAGTCGCTTTGGTTATGCTTCTTCTTTGCTTCTGCGATTGCAGACTCAGAACGCTTTTTAGCTCTCTGTGCCCGCTCAACGTCAATTGCTTCAGGCATTTCAGCACTATCAGCTGCGATTGTAGCATTTTGACCATCAAATTGAATGATCCCACCATTAACCGCTGCAACTTCATCAGTGCCTTCAGAATGTTTAATTCGAACTGTACTGATTTCAAGCGCAGCAATTAATGGTACGTGGTTAGCCATGATTCCCATTTGTCCACCAGCAGTGTTCATAACGAGCATGGTAACCTTATCATTATCATAGACGGTGCCATCTGGAGTAATAATAGTGACCTTAAAAGTATTTTCAGCCATAATTATCCCTCCTAGTCTTCTGAGCTATCTTCGTCAGTCTCAGCCTTCATTTTCTTTGCCTTTTCAACAACGTCTTCAATTGGTCCAACTAACCGGAAAGCTTCTTCTGGAAGATCATCATACTTACCAGCAAGAATTTCCTTAAAGCCTTTAATTGTTTCCTTTAATGGAACATATTTACCAGGTAAACCTGTAAATTGGGAAGCAACACTAAAGCTTTGGGAAAGGAAGTTTTGAATCCGCCGTGCACGAGCAACGATTGTCTTTTCTTCGTCAGATAATTCATCCATACCTAGAATAGAGATGATATCTTGAAGTTCATGGTATCGTTGAAGAACGTGTTGAACCTGTGTAGCAACTTCATAGTGTTCTTTACCAACAATTTCTGGGGTAAGAGCAGTAGAAGTTGAAGCTAGTGGGTCAACGGCTGGATAAATACCAATTTGGGTTAATCGACGTTCCAAGTTAGTAGTTGCATCCAAGTGGGCAAATGTTGTAGCTGGTGCAGGGTCAGTATAGTCATCGGCTGGAACATAAACGGCTTGGATAGACGTAATTGATCCCTTCTTAGTTGAAGTAATCCGTTCCTGTAACTGACCCATTTCAGTAGCTAATGTTGGCTGGTAACCAACGGCAGAAGGAATCCGACCCAAGAGGGCAGAAACTTCTGAACCAGCTTGTGTAAACCGGAAGATGTTATCGATAAAGAGCAAAACATCTTGTCCCTTTACATCACGGAAGTATTCCGCAATTGTTAAACCAGTTAAGGCAACCCGCATACGGGCACCAGGTGGTTCGTTCATCTGACCATAAACCATGGCCGTCTTTTCAAGAACTCCAGAGGCCTTCATTTCATAGTACATATCATTACCTTCACGGGTACGTTCACCAACACCTGTGAAGACAGAAATACCATTATGACCTTGAGCAATGTTATGAATCAATTCCTGAATCAAAACGGTTTTACCAACACCGGCACCACCGAATAGACCAATCTTACCACCACGAACATATGGAGCTAGTAAATCAATAACCTTGATCCCAGTTTCCAAAATTTCGGTAGCATTATTTAAGTCATCATACTTTGGTGCATCACGGTGAATAGGCATCCGCTTTGCATCAGGACCAAATTTCGGTCCGTTGTCAACAGGTTCCCCTAAGACGTTAAATACTCGTCCCAGAGTATCATCACCAACTGGTACACTAATTGATGCACCAGTGTTTTCAACTTCCATACCACGTTGAAGACCATCAGTACCGTCCATGGCAATTGTTCGAACAACACCATCACCTAATTCCAAGGCAACTTCAGTTGTTAAAGTCTTACCATCGCTTTCCTTAATCTTCAAAGCGTCATTAATTTCAGGAAGTTTTTCGTCTAAGGGAAATTCAACATCAACAACTGGTCCGATAACTTGTAAAACTTTACCAGAACTCATGTTGTTTCCTCCTACGTTAGAAAAAATTATTCTTGAGCAGTCATACCACCAGTAATTTCTGTAATTTCAGTGGTAATTGCTGCTTGCCGTGCTCGGTTATATTGCAATTCGAGAGTAGAGATAATGTCATCAGCATTATCTGTAGCTGAACGCATTGCATTCGCACTTGAAGAGTGTTCTGATGTCTTGGCATCAAGAATCGCTCCATAAATCAAACTTTCTGCATATTGGGCAACCAATGCAGAAATGATTTCTGTATCTGACGGTTCAAATTCATACTCGGCTGAAACATGCGCAGTACTTACATCAGAATTATTTAATTCTGTATTTTCTTGCGCTTCATTTTCGTCATCGAGTAATGACTTTTCAGTAATTGGAAGTACATCATGAACAATAACATTTGATGTAATTCGGTTAACGTAATGGCTGTAAACCATGTACATTTCATCAAATACTTGGTCACTGTACATTTGAACAGCAGTCTTCACAATACTGTGAACTTCCCGATAGGTAGGAACATCGCTAACGCCTGAATATTCGTAAACGACATTCATTCCCCTCTTCTTAAAGAATTCTGTTCCAGTTTTACCGACCGTCAAGAATACTGTGTTGTCTTTATCAAGATTGTGCTTAGCCATCATATCTAACGTTTGCTTGATAATATTACTATTGTAACTACCAACCAAACCTCGGTCAGACGTAATCACAAGCACCCCAGTCTTTTTAACTGCGCGCTTTTTAAACAGTGCAGCGTAAACATCATCTTGCGAAGCTGCAGATGTTGCGCTGTGAGATTTAACCAGATCAGACAACATTTGCTTAACCTTCTCAGCATATACTTCGTAGGTCTGAGTGTGGTGTTGAATTTGATTCAGTTTTGCGGTTGAAACCATTTGCATCGCCGAAGTAATCTGACGCGTACTCTTAGTGGAATCAATCTTATGTTTAACTGCAGCGAGTGAAGCTGGCACTAAATCTCACCGTCCTTTCGACTAATCATCATTAACTATTTTTCTTCAGCGACTTGCTTTTTTGTCCCTTGAAATGTTTCAGAGAACTTAGCAACAGCATTTTGCAAGTCATCGCCTTCTGGTAGCTTACCAGTCTTCTTGATGGTGTCGTAGAGGTCTTGGTGGTTAGCATGCATGTAAGCAGCCAATTCACTTTCGTAACGTTGAACATCTTCAATTTCGACTTTATCGATAAAGCCACGTGAAAGAGCAAATAATGTTACAACTTGTTCTTCTACTGGTAGCGGATCATGTAATCCCTGCTTTAAGACTTCCATAGTCCGTTGACCACGAGCTAATTTAGCTTGCGTAGCTGCATCAAGGTCGGAACCGAATTGAGCAAAGGATGCTAATTCGTTGTATGAAGCAATATCCAGACGCAAAGTACCAGCAACTTTCTTCATTGCTTTGATCTGAGCGTCACCACCAACACGAGAAACTGAAGTACCAGCATCGATAGCTGGACGTTGACCTGCATAGAATTCATCTGAATCTAAGAAGATCTGACCATCAGTAATAGAAATAACGTTAGTAGGAATATATGCAGAAACATCACCAGCTTGCGTCTGAATGATTGGTAAGGCGGTCATTGAACCACCACCGAGGTCATCAGACAAACGAGCAGCACGTTCTAGCAACCGTGAGTGAGTATAGAAAATATCACCAGGGTAAGCTTCACGACCAGGAGGACGACGAAGAATTAATGAAAGTTCACGGTATGCATCCGCTTGTTTTGATAAATCATCATAAACAATAAGAACATCTTTACCGTTGAACATAAATTCTTCACCCATCGCAGCCCCTGCATATGGCGCAATGTATAACATTGGGGCAGGATTTGAAGCACTAGCTGAAACAACAATTGTGTAATCTAATGCTCCATACTTACGAAGAGTTTCAACACTAGCCCGAACAGTTGATTCTTTTTGACCAATAGCAACGTAAATACAAATTACGTCTTGGTTCTTTTGGTTAATAATGGTGTCTAACGCAATGGCAGTTTTACCTGTCTTACGGTCACCGATAATCAATTCACGCTGACCACGTCCAATTGGAACTAAGGCATCAATAACCTTAATACCTGTTTGAAGTGGCACACTAACACTCTTACGCTCCATAACACCTGGAGCTTTACGTTCAATTGGACGAGTTTTATCTGTCTTAATCTCACCAAGACCGTCAATTGGACGACCTAATGAGTCAACAACCCGTCCTAATAATGCATCGCCAACGGGTACTTCCATGATTCGACCCGTCCGCTTAACGGTGTCTCCTTCACGAATGCCTGTGTAATCCCCTAAAATAACAATACCTACATCATTACTTTCGAGGTTTTGAGCCATTCCGTAGACCCCGTTATTAAATTCGAGCAACTCACCAGCCATAGCATTATCTAAGCCATCGGCACGAGCAACCCCATCACCAACATAGGTAACAGTACCGGTTTCTTCGACAGATACTTTGTCTTGGTAGTTGGCGAGTTGTTTTTTGATGAGTGAACTGATTTCCTCAGTTTTAATGCTCATAAAGGTCTCACCTCTTTGAAAAAAGATATATTATCTAACTAGTAAACGACGAATTTGCTTAATCTTTGAGCTGAGACTACCATCTAATGTCTTATTATCAACATGGACAATAACCCCACCTAAAATTTCTGGATCAACATGTTTCGTTAAGGTAACTTCATTAGCACCAAAACGTTTTGCAAGATTAGCTTTCAGTTGATCCTCTTGTTGTTTATCGAGTTGGATCGCTGTGGTAACGTCAGCATGCATCCGCTTCATTTTACGGTCATACCGCCGTTCAAACTCATCAATAATTGCGACCATGCAGTCAATACGGCCGTAATCGAAAACCATTTGAATTAAGTTAGCAACATACTTTGAAGCACCTTGCTGTAAATCTTTAATCAATGATTTCTTTTCATCAAGTGACAGTTGAACTCCCGCAAGTGCGGCGTCCAATCCCTCGTTGTCCTCAAAGACTTGGCGTAAAGCAATCAATTCTTGATAAGTTTGATCGAGTTCGTTATCAGCATCGACCAATTCAAACAGTGCTTTCGCATAGCGATCAGCAACTGTCTTCTTATCAAGACTCATGTTCTACCAACCCTTCGATATAGGAATCGATCAATTCTTTTTGATCGTCTGCCTTTAATTCTTTTTGGATGAGTTTGGAAGCAATCTCAATAGATAAGTTTGCAACGTCATCCTTAGCACTATTTAATGCATCGCGACGTGCTTGCTCAGCATCTTTTTGTGCCTGTTGCTTGAGAGCTTGGGCATCTTTTTGCGCCGTTTCAACAATCTGTGCTCGCTGAGTTTCCCCAGACTTTTTAGCATTACTTACAATCTCAGCAGCTTCTTGCCGTGAGCTTTGTAACTCCGCTTGTCGCTTTGCAGCCATCTTTTCAGCACTTTCACGTGAACGAGCAGCATTATCAATGTCATTAGCAATCTTATCTGCACGTTTCTTCATCATATCTGTTACTGGTTTCCAAGCAAAATGCTTAACTAATAGCATTAAGATGATAAAAGTAACGATGTAGAATACCAAGTCACCAATGTATAAACTGTTTGATTCAGCTAACACACTGTTTACAAACATCTATTGACACCTCCTTATCTTAAAATAAAAAACTTAAAATAATTACTTGTTCATAACAAGGAAGCCAATAACGATGGCAATAATAGGCATGGCTTCAATCAAACCAACACCAATAAACATCGTTGCTTGTAATCTACTTTGTAATTCTGGTTGACGTGCGATACTGTCAACTGTGTGTCCGATTAAGATACCGTCACCGATACCACCACCGATAGCGGCACCCATAGCCGCGAGTCCTGCAGCAATTGCTCCTAATGCCATTTTAAAATTCCTCCTTAGGGATTATTATTCGGAAATCTTCCGAGAAATATAAACCGTCGTTAATGTTACAAAGACATATGCCTGAATCGAACCGATAAATACGGAGAACCCTTGCCATGCTAGTTCCAAAAATAGTCCTGGAATAATAGTTAGGATTCCATGTGAGAATGCCATATTAGCAATCAAACTCATTAAAAGTTCACCGGCAAAAATGTTACCAAAAATACGGAGACCAAGAGTTAAGAAGTTAGCAAAGTCTTCGATAATGTTAACAGGAAGCATTAAAGTAAATGGTTTAGTGTATCCTTTCAAGTATCCACCAAGGCCATTATGTGCTACTCCAGCAGCGAATGCTAATACCATTACCATTAAAGAAAGTGTTAACGTAACAACTGGATCTGCCGTTGGACTTCTAAGCACTTCAGCTCCGTTCCAATGGAATTGGAAAATTAAACCGAATTGGTTTGCAAAGAAAATGAAAACAAACAAAACAAAGGCAAAGAAACTATAGTGCCCTTGTTCGGATGCTGGCATCTGACTTCGCACAATTCCATTAGTAAAGTCAACTAGCCACTCAAATACATTTTGTGCACCAGTAGGCTTCATTTGGATCTTTCGTGACATCCCGTAAAGAGTGAAGAACACGATTGCGTAGATAATCAGTCCAGAAACAATGTTCGTAGTATTGAACGTGAGTCCGAAAAGCTTAAAAGTTAAAGCATCACCGCCCATTCATATTCCACCTCTTTCCTTATAACAATAATTTGGCTTGTAAATTGGATGAACGTTGCAAATAAAACGAACTACCCCAAGTTACGAATGTTAATATATCATTAATTTCGTTAAAATTCAAAAAAACATTAGGTTTATATACACCTACTAATCAATTGATAAGAGCGGAAAGAAAACGTTTTCACGGCTTTGATAAACTTTTTCTTACAATCTGTTTTTTTCCACGACCTCTCAATTTTTTTGTTTTGTTATCATACGAAAAAACAGAGTAAGAGGCCGAATACCTTATCTCACTCTGCTTAAATAAGCTAAAAAATTTAAACTACATTTCACTTTTGGCTTTTTGGGGAAGGATTAAATTCATTATTATTCCGAGGACAGCTGCAACTGCTAATCCAGAGAATTGATATTTTCCCAATTGAAGATAGGCATTCCCAATCCCAATTACTAAAATAACCGATGAAATCATCAAATTTCTTTTTTCATTAAAATCAATTTTGTTCTCAATCATTACACGCAATCCACTAGAGGCAATCACACCAAATAACAGGAATGAAATCCCGCCGATAACTGGTGAAGGAATAGATTCAATTAAGGCGCTTAATTTACCAATAAAGCTAAAGAAGATGGCAAATACAGCTGCTCCAGCAATAACGTAAACTGAGTGGACACGCGTGATTGCCATTACCCCGATGTTTTCACCATAACTAGTTACGGGCGGTCCACCAACGAAACCAGCAATAATCGAAGCCGTCCCATCTCCTGCAAGCGTATGGTTCAACCCTGGTTCCTTGAAGTAATTTCGTTCAGTCAACTCATTCAGAACCATAATATGTCCCAAGTGTTCTGTCATGGTAACGAAAGCGATCGGTGCCATACTCAAAATCGCACCCCAGTATAATTGGGGATGATAATCAACAAACGGAATCTGGAAGTCTGGCAAACTAAACCAGTGTGCATGCGCAACTGGGGAAAAATCCACAATACCAAATAAGACCGCAATAATATAACCAGCAACAATCCCCATCAAAATCGGAATTAAACCGAGAAATCCTTTAAAATACATATTGAAGATAACTGTTATTGCCATCGTAAGCATTGCGACCGCAAAAAAGCGTAAATCATAATGGCCAGTAGCCGAATTGATGGTAGCATCTTTAGCGGCTGTTCCTGCTAATGATAATCCAATTACAACTACAATCGGACCGACAACAATTGGTGGCAAAATGCGGTCAATCCATTGCGAGCCAACCAACGTTACAATTACTGATACGATTAAATACACGCACCCAACGGCAATGGTACCCTGTGCAATTCCCGGATAACCAGTAGTTTTCATTAAGGCCATCATCGGGACGACAAATGAGAAACTAGATCCCATATAAGCAGGAATCTTATGCTTAGTAATAAGTAAGTACATCAGGGTTCCTACCCCCGAACTAAACAAGGCAATTCCTGGATTTAATCCTACCAAGATTGGGACTAAAACAGTGGAACCAAACATAGAAAACATATGTTGTAAAGATAAGCCAAACCACTGCCAAGGTGCCGGCCGTTCGTCTACATCTAATACAACATTATCACGGTGCGCCATATAAATCCTCCTAAAGAAAAAACGACCTTGGAATCCCTGCTCCAAAGTCGTCTCTTCCCTACTCAATCCTAACTATGGAAAAAGCATTGAGAATTTATCCGCACCTTTGAAGCCTCACAGGACTCCGATTAAAGGTCTATTTATAAGTTATTCGTATATTACTTTGTTTTAGGATGATTGTCAATAACTGATTTACGTCGCTTTGTCATCACCCAAGCGGTCATGGGAACAGTGATCAGCACCCCAATGAAAGAGATCAGAATTTCAATCATTTCTGCCACAAAAATTTTGTTATTCATAATTGTACCAAAGGAATAGTGGAGACCTAAGAACCAAATAAAGAGTGCTAAGAATCCACCGAAGAAGCCAAAGAAAAGCGTATTAAATGTTGTTCCAATAATCTGTTGTCCAATTGCCATCCCGCTATGAATCAATTGACGATTAGTTCTTTCAGGATGATTCTCAAGGATTTCCGTAAGGCCAGAGGAGATCGCCATTGCCGCTTCTGCAATTGCGCCGAGTGAACTCAAAATAGTAGTAGTAACAGAAACCTTGAAATAACTAATTCCAATTAAAATTGACATCCCTTCTAACTCATCGCTATCTTCTGTTCCAAAGCCCTGCACCATTGCCCAGTGCTCGACAATAAAGATCAGCACTAAAATTAAACAGAGCACGATTAGTGAAGCATAAAAGGCCGTCACGGTTGTCCGCAAATCATCTTCCCCCATGAAAATAGTTATTGCCAAAATTGTAATCCCAATAGTCACCGTTACAAATAATGGGGAAACATGGAACGCGACTAAAATAATTGCAAAATATAAAAAGCCAAAGTTAAGAAGCAAGCTTAAAAAAGCTGTCCAGCCCTGTTTTCCTCCCACAAGGACCATCAAAATTAGCAAGACCAAGCCAAGGCCCGTAATTGTCGTCATCTTTGCACCTTCTTTCCTAAGAGTAATGCCCCAAATAGACTTACAAGGGGAACTGAAAGGACAATTCCAATCCCACTGATCAGACTCTGAATAGTCCCTAAGCTCATATTCATTGCATAGGTATATCCCCAGGAGTTACCGTTTTTGATATACAAAAGACTACCAGTAAAAGTATCCACCATAAAAATTAAAAACAAAACATTTATTAACGGTCCCATAATTGATTTACCAACATTGCGCCCAGAGATAAATAACTGTTTGCGGGTAACAGCGGGATTTAACTGTTTTAGCTCAAAAAGGGTGGCAATAATATCGCTTGATTCATCCATTACCGCTCCTAAAGACCCCAACAATGTTTCAGCTAAGAAAAGCGGTCGGGGAACTTGCGTAACATATTCCATTGATTCATAGTAAATCCCCCGTTCATGCGTCCACATAAATACAAGCATGCTTACTCCTAAGGCGACAAATGTCCCAATAACCGTTGCTGCAAAAGTTGCCAGCATCTTTTTACTAAAACCAAGAACTAATAATAAGCTAATAAACGTAAAAATTATGGCAAGAACACTAAAAAGCAGCATAATATGCTGACCATTTTGCTTTAAGTCAATCTCAATTGCAATTATAAACAAAAGAGCATTAATTACTACGCTTAAGAATGCAAACAGCCCTGAACGTCCCATAAGGAGAAGCAGCATCAAGACAACAAGCCAAAGTAAAAAGACGATTACTGTGTCTCGCTTATAACCGTTAACATTGGCGGTCAGTTTTCCACCTCGTTTGCGAAGCTGGGTTAAAAATACTTCATTTCCTGGCCGATAACGTTGATCCATCGGTTGCGAATCGCTATATGTATTTTGGACTGTTAATTTTTGCCCGCGATATTTGCCATTCATTAGTTTTACTTGGAGTTGTTGATTATATTGATGGTCAACATTATCAAACTGGTCTTTTACTCTTTGTTTACTCATTGTTTTTTCGCTGATTACTTTAGCAATTGGCTGTTGATAAAACTGTTCATTGTGGCTGGTAAATAAGAGAGCACCAATTCCAACAACCACTAAAAAAATTAACAACCAGATTCTTTGCTTTGTCCAGTATTGCTTAATCACAACTTTACATCCCCTTAGTACAGCAAAACTATTGCCATTTTACTCTTAACAAGCAACAAAAAAAGGATTTAAGAAAAATCTTTACTTTTCCTAAATCCTTTTTAGTTTGTTACCAACCAATCTTGAACTAACTTCTTCACACCGATCATTGAATCACAAGTTGTAACAGCCTGCTGATAGAGTTCCTGACATTTCTTGCTGTCTAATTGTTTCATCATTGAACGTGTCCGTAAAATGGAACTGGCACTCATCGAATAGACATCCAATCCCATCCCGATTAATAGTGGCAAGGCATAACGATCTCCTGCCATTTCTCCACACATCGCCACAGTTGTATCATGAGCATGCCCAGCATCGATAATGTGCTTAATTAATTTTAAAAAAGTTGGATTCAGCGGCTGGTAAAGGTATGAAACTGAATCATTACCACGATCAGCCGCAAAACAATATTGGATTAAATCATTAGTTCCAATGCTAAAGAAATCAACTTCCGCAGCTAAGCGATCAGCATTTAACGCGGCTAATGGAACTTCAATCATTATCCCAAGATGGATATCGCGGCCAATTCCTGGATGATCAACAGCTAATTTCTGCTGCTCCTCATAATAGATTTTCTTAGCTACTTGTAATTCTTCAAGCGTAGTAATCATTGGAAACATAATATTAATCTTCCCAAACTCGGATGCGCGGAGTAAGGCCCGCAGCTGAGTCCTAAACATTTCTGGCCGATCAAGCGCAATCCGAATAGCCCGGTACCCAAGGAATGGATTCATTTCTTTAGGCAAAGGCATGAATTGAAGTGGTTTATCGCCACCGATATCTAAGGTCCGAACTACTAACCGTTTCCCATTTAACTGTTCAACGGCTCGGCGATAGGCATTAACTTGTTCGTCTTCGGTTGGGAGGTGGTCGCTTTTCATATAAAGAAATTCGGTTCGAAATAGGCCAACACCATCAGCACCATTTTCTATTGCTGACGAAATATCCACTGAAGAACCAATATTAGCTGAAATCTTATACTGCTGGCCATCAGCGGTTACTGAGGGCTGGTTAATCATTTTTTTCCATTGCTGACGGACATTCATAAACTTATCCGCAATTTTTTGGTATTGTTTAACATCACTTGTTGATGGTTCAATAATCGCACTGCCTTCAAAGCCATCAACAATTACTCGTCGGCCATTCTGCACCTTTTTAGTTATATCGTTACATCCAACAATTGCTGGAATCTGTAAAGAACGAGCCATAATCGCTGCATGACTAGTTCGGCCACCCAAATCGGTAATAATCCCCTTAACAAAGCGACTATCCATCTGTGAAGTATCAGCAGGGCCAATTGAATGAGCAACTACAATGACGGGGTGATCTAATTCACGTAAATTAGGGAGCTGTTTGCCTTCTAACTCTGCTAAAACCTGATCTTGAATATTTTGAAAATCAGCTGCTCGCTCTTGCATATATTCATTTCCAGTCATTGCCTGAAGGGTTTTGATCATCTTAGTAATTACTTCTGCAAAAGCTGATTCTGCATTTAAGCGTTGATTGGCAATCCGGTTTTCAACTTGTTTAATCATTTCCGGATCGTTTAGGATTGCAATATGAGTATCAAAAATTGCCAAATCTTCTGCACTAAGTTTATCAACAAGCTTCTTCTTGGTCTCCGTTAATTTCTGAATAATCTTATCAAAGGCATGATGCAATCTTGCTTTTTCACTATCAGGATCACTAATATGATATTTTTCAAAGTTAAGATTAGGCTTCGTTAATAAGTAAGCAGGTGCAATTCCTACTCCATCACTAGCTGCGATTCCATTAATTTGGGTCTCCATTAATCAATTCCCCTTTTCTGGTATAGTACCTATTATAAGCGAAAGCCTTTTCAACACAAACAAAAAATAAAAGCAAGATTTGCGAAAGCTAAAAAGTTTTCTACAGATCATGCTTTTAATCCTTAATAATCTACTTAGTACCAAAAAGACGGTCACCAGCATCGCCTAATCCAGGAACAATATATCCATCTTCATTAAGATGATCATCAAGTCCTGCTGTATAAATATCGACATCTGGATAAGCGTCGCGCACAGCCTTAACTCCTTCAGGGGCTGCAACTAAGCAAGCAAATTTCATATTCTTTTCTGAGCAACCGCGCTTCTTTAAGGCTTCGATTGCCATCATTGCTGAACCACCAGTTGCCAGCATTGGGTCAACGATGAATAATTGCCGTTCTGTAATATCATTAGGTAACTTAACAAAGTATTCATGTGGCTTTAAGGTTTCTTCATCCCGGTACATTCCGATAAAGCCAATTTTAGCTGCTGGGATAAGGTCAGTCATCCCATCAACCATTCCGATTCCTGCCCGAAGAATTGGAATAATCGCTACCTTTTTACCAGCCAATTCTTTCTGGGTCGTTTTAGCAATCGGCGTTTCAATTTCAACATCCTTTAATGGCATATCGCGTGCAACTTCATAAGCCATTAAAGTTGAAATTTCCTTGACCGTTTCCCGGAAAAACTTTGTCCCAACATTTTTATCCCGAATCATTGTTAGCTTGTGCTGAATCAATGGATGATCTAACACTTCAAATTTACCCATGCCTATATACACTCCTTTGAATTTCTTCACTATTCTACCAAAAAAATCAAGTCATGACAAAGGATCTTAACAACTTTTTACGTTCTAATTTTTTAGTTAATCGGATACTTTGTGGTTAGCTCATGCACATCTTTTGCTACTTCTTGGAGACGCTCTTCATCGGTAGGGTTAGTTAAGGCTGTACTGATTAATTCCGCAACTCTTTGCGCGTCTTCTTCTTTAAAACCACGGCTGGTAATAGCAGGAGTTCCAATCCGCAAGCCACTTGTGATAAATGGACTTCGTGGGTCATTCGGAATGGCCTCCTTATTAGTTGTAATGTGAACACGGTCAAGGAGATTTTGCGCATCTTTTCCTGTTAAACCAGTCTTAGTAAGATCTAGAACGAGAAGGTGATTTTCGGTTTTTCCGGAAACCACCCGAATTTGTTTACTAGTATTAAATACTTTTTCCATTGCTTGAGCATTTTTTATAACTTGTTGGATATATTCCGCATATTCCGGTTGCAAGTCCTCATAAAGTGCTTGAGCTTTCCCGGCAATTACATGTTCCAGTGGTCCGCCTTGGATTCCAGGGAAAACTGCTGAATTAATTTTCCGTCCTAACTCAGTCGATTTAGAGAGGATCATTCCTCCCCGCGGGCCCCGAAGTGTTTTATGAGTAGTAGTAGTAACGACATCAGCAATTGGAAGCGGACTTGGATGAGCACCAGTTGCTACTAATCCAGCGATATGAGCCATATCAACCATTAAGTAAGCCCCAACTTCATCAGCAATCTTACGAAATGCCTGCCAATCAATAATCCGACTATAGGCAGAAGCTCCCGCAACGATCAATTGTGGTTTTACCTTCTTAGCTAAAGCCATAATTTCATCATAATCAAGCTCTTCAGTATCTGGATTTAAGCCATAGCCATACGTCTTATATAATTTTCCACTAAAATTAACTGTTGCTCCATGAGTTAGGTGCCCACCAGCATCCATCCCCATCCCTAAAATCACATCTCCAGGCTTGAGGAGTGCTTGGTAAACTGCCATATTAGCTTGTGATCCGGAATGAGGTTGAACATTAGCATATGCTGCATTGAATAACTTTTTAGCATAATCAATTGCCAATTGTTCAACTTGATCTATAAACTCACAACCACCGTAATACCGCTTATTCGGATATCCTTCAGCATACTTATTTGTTAGAACTGACCCTTGCGCTTCACGAACAGCATCTGAAACGATATTCTCGGAGGCAATTAGCTCAATCGTATCTTGCTGGCGTTGTTCTTCATTTTCAATGGCTGCCCATAATTGGGATGATTTTTTACCATAGTTCATTTACAACATCTCCTCTGGTTATAAATAAAGAGGCTGGGAAGCTACTCAGTCTCTTTATTATTTTATTGAGATTTTAATTAGGGAGTGGTACCTCTTCCACTATGTTCCCTTATTATTTTACCGCATTACTATCAAAGTGCATACCACCAGCAGACTTATTTAACCGATTCATGTATGCGCCCCCTAAATCATGAGCTGGAAATGCTTGAGTGACAATCGCTTTAACATTAGGCTGATCATCAAATTGCCGTAAGCCATCAAATAGACGAGCACTGGCATCTTGAACATTCTTTCCTAATGAAAATTGAATAGCGTTCATCGGCAATACTTCTTGTTGGAGGACCTTTTCTTCAGCCATCATCCCAACATCAAATGGCTGTTGTCGTATCCATTCAACAACTTTATCCCAATCAGTATCTTCATCAACAATATATACTTGGGCCTTAGGTGCATAGTGCTTGTATTTCATTCCGGGGGCTTTAGGAGTTTCATTTTTGCCTACTTTATGATGATTAAGGTCAATGGATCCAATCACTTTTTCAATGTCCTTCTTCGTAACAGCACCAGGACGTAAAATTACAGGGTGGTCTGTTGACATATCAAGGACAGTGGATTCAACTCCTACCCGTGTCGGACCATTATCCACAATTCCAGAGATCTTCCCATGCAAGTCATGATAAACGTGTTGGGCAGTAGTCGGGCTCGGTTTCCCAGAAGTATTAGCAGATGGTCCCACCATCGGAACGCCAGCTTCTTCAATTAGATCAAGGGTTGGTTGACAGTCGGGGTAACGAAAGGCGACAGTTTTTAAACCACCTGTGACGGTTTTTGAAAGTGCGCCCTTCTTAATCTTCAAGATAATGGTTAAAGAACCAGGCCAAAATGCATCCATCAACTTTCGGGCATTATCAGGAATCTCGGCAGCATACTTTTCAACCATTGCGATGGAGTTAACATGAACAATCAATGGATTATCACTTGGTCGCCCTTTTGCTAAATAAACATTCTTAACGGCTTTTTCATTGGTTGCATCAGCCCCTAACCCGTAAACAGTTTCGGTTGGAAAAGCCACTAATTCACCGCGCTTAATCGCAGCTGCTGCTTGGGCAATCTCACCATGTCGAAAAATCTTCGTATCCATTCTTACTATCTTCCTCCTGCGTTTGAAAAATCCCATGCGTGTATCATCCTCATTTTTCCTGCCACATCATGTCGTGGGCATATCTGTGCGTGTTCATCGGTTTGATGTAGTAATTCTTGAATTGACTCCTCTTGATCATAACCAGTTTCGCCAAATATTTGACCAGTCGTAGTTAGGTACTGCCCTGCTTGCTTAAATAAGCGATGATAGAATCCTAACCCACGTTCATTAGCAAATAGGGCTAGGGCTGGTTCGTTTTCCAGGACTGCTTGATCAATTTCACCAGTATCGTCCGGGTCAATATAAGGCGGATTAGTCACAATTAAATCGTATTGCTGATCAATATTTTCAAATAAATCGCTTTTAATTAACGGCAACTCCAGGTTAAACTTAGCCATATTTTCCTGAGCAACAGCAAGTGCAGCGGGTGAAATATCACTTAAACTTACATGCCAATTTGGCCGTTCAAGTGCAAGAGTAATGCCTATCACTCCACTCCCCGTTCCTAAATCAAGGACCTTCAATGGACGAGATGGCATTTCTTGCAATACCCAATCGATTAACTCTGCTGTCTCAGCTTCTGGAATCAAAACATTTTTATTAACCTTAAAAGTTCGTCCATAAAATGGGGCCTGCCCAACAATATATTGAGCAGGCTCATGATTAAGCAATCTTGTTATGGCATTCTTCCACCAGTCTACTTCGTCAGCCGGCATCTCATCACGATTATGTAAAAGTAAGTGAGTCGCATCCCAACCATGTGATTGCTGAAGTAAAAACTGGGGGGCACTTGGATCAATATCTGTTCCTTGTAATTGTTCTTTTGCCCATCGCTGAGCCATAAAATAGTTGGTCGGTACGAAACTACTCATTCCGTAATTGCTCCAACTTTTGCGTTTGGTCGGCAACAATCAATGCTTCAATAATTTCATCGAGGTCACCAGCCATAATCTTATCAAGCTTGTTTAATGTTAACCCAATTCGGTGATCTGTTACCCGGTTTTGTGGGTAGTTGTAAGTACGAATCCGTTCTGAACGATCACCTGTCCCAATTGCGTCTTTCCGCTTTTGATCATAGGCGCTTTGTTCTTGTTGTTGGTAATAATCATAAACCCGTGACTTCAAAATCCGCATTGCCTTAGCTCGGTTTTGCTGTTGTGAACGTTCATCTTGCATTGCAACAACAATCCCTGTTGGCAAGTGGGTCATTCGAACAGCTGATGAAGTCTTGTTAACGTGCTGACCACCGGCACCGCTTGAACGGTAAACATCAACCCGGATATCTTTTGGATCAATGTCCACATCTACGTCTTCAGCTTCTGGCATTACCCCAACCGTCGCAGTTGACGTATGGACACGTCCAGCAGATTCAGTAACAGGGACCCGTTGAACACGATGAGCACCGTTTTCAAACTTAAGCTTGGAATAAACTTTATCCCCAGTAATCATTAAGGCAATTTCCTTAAAACCACCAACTTCAGTTTCATTTCGATCCACAACTTCTACTTTCCAGCCTTGCTTTTCAGCATAGCGAAGGTACATATTATAAAGGTCAGCAGCAAAGAGGCTTGCTTCGTCTCCTCCAGCAGCTCCACGGATTTCCATGATAATATTTTTATCATCATTAGGGTCTTTCGGAATTAGTAGGACTTCAAGCTCTTTTTCTAACTGTGCTTGTTCTTCTCGTGCTTCTGCTAACTCTTCTTTAGTTAAGGCGGTTAAGTCATCATCATTCGTTTCACGTAATAGTTCTTCATCATCACTAATCGTTTGGGTGACTTTTTTATATTGATTATATTTTTCAACCGTTTCACGTAAGCTTCCTTCTTCTTTTGAAAGCTTCATAAAACGTTGTGAGTCGGCAATTACTTCTGGATCACTGATCAATTCATTTAGTTCATCGTAACGATCAGCAACCGCTTGAAGCTTATCGAAAATTTCTTCCATTTCCATTCTTGGTTATTCCTCCTATTGTTTTAATTGGGGATGAAAATAGTGCTTCCGGCATACTGGATAATATGATTCATTTCCCCCTATCTGGACTTGTTCTCCCTCATATACTGGCTTGCCATTATGAATCCGTAAATTCATCGTAGCTTTGTGAGGGCAGAACCAACAAATTGTTTTCATCTCTTCAATTTTGTCAGCATAAATCAGTAAATATTTTGAACCTTCAAATAATTCATTCCGAAAGTCATTCTTTAGTCCAAAAGCCATTACCGGAATATTTAGCTCATCAACAATTTTGATTAATTGTAAGACATGCTCTTTCTTTAAAAACTGTGCTTCGTCGATCAATACACAATATATCTTACGGTCCATCTTATTAACGTAATCGTAAATATTGGTGTCATCCATAATTGGTTTTACCTTACGCTCTAAGCCAATTCGACTAGCAATGATCCCTCGACCAGAACGATCATCAACGCCGCTCGTCATTAAGACAACCGGCTTCCCTTGTTCTTCATAGTTATGAGCAACCTTCAAAATATCGATTGACTTACCAGAATTCATCGCGCCATATTTAAAGAATAGTTGTGCCACTACAATTGCCCCTTTTTGTTTGCATAGTACTCTTCATTATATCCAAAAATTTGTGTCATTTAAATACTTCTACATTAGGAAAGAGTTTTTTACATTGAATAACTTTAATCTTATAATAATTTCAGTTTAATAACTTTCTTTTTGTTATCGTAAAGTTTAGAATTAAACGGTAATTTTAATCATCACTATTGTATCACTTACAATTGACACGAAAGGAATACATATATTCATGACAGTTCGAAGTTCATTTGCCGAATTTGCCGGGCGGTCAAGCTATTGGTTCCTCCATACTTTTATGAACGGAGGAAGTTCCCTTCCAGGAAAACTAACCTTAAAGCTTGATCCAAATATTCTCCAAGCCTTTAGCAAAAAGTACGACCTTGTTATTGTAACAGGGACCAATGGAAAAACATTAACTACCGCATTAAGCGTACGAGTTTTACGGGAAAAGTATGACCAGGTTCTTACTAATCCGACTGGTTCCAACATGGAGCAAGGAATCGTAACTACCTTTATTACGGCTCCCCGTCCAAAGAAAAAAGGGCTGGCCGTCCTCGAAGTCGATGAAGCAAATGTAGTTAAAGTATGTAAATACATCACCCCAATTGCCTTTGTCTTCACCAACATTTTCCGTGATCAAATGGATCGTTACGGTGAAATCTACACCACTTATAACAAGATCTTAAAGGGGGTTAAATTAGCACCAAAAGCAACCATCATTGCTAACGGGGATGAACAGCTCTTTAACAGCAGGGACTTGCCTAATCCAATCATCTATTATGGCTTCAACCACGAAGAAAAAGAACCATTTAACGCCCCAGCTAACACTGATGGTCTTCTTTGCCCTAAATGTCAACACATTCTAAAGTATCGAATGCGGACTTATGCAGGTTTAGGAAACTACTTCTGTCCAAATTGTGGTTTCCATCGACCAGAATTAACGTATGCTGTTACCAAAATTGATAAACTTACCCCCACGCATTCAACTTTTGAAATTGATGGACAACAATACACCATCGGAATTGGTGGTTTATATAACATCTATAATGCTCTTGCCGCTTACTCTCTTGGTCGTTTTCTCGGAGTGAGCCAAGCACAAATTAAAGATGCTTTTGAATCAGACGAACGAGTATTTGGTCGGCAAGAAGTTATTAATATCGACGGAAAACAGGTTACTTTGATCTTAGTTAAAAATCCAGTTGGTCTTAATCAAGTTTTAGATATGATTGAGACCGATGACAAGCCTTTTAGTTTTGCCTTCTTGCTAAACGCTAACTATGCTGATGGAATTGACACTAGTTGGATCTGGGACGGTGACTTTGAAAAACTTACCCAACATCAAATTCCGCAATACATGACTGGGGGAGAACGCTATAAAGATATTACCACCAGATTAACAATGGCTGGAGTAAAAGATATGTGGCATGAACCAGACCTTACCCAGGTAATTGATAAGATCAAGGAAATGCCAACTGAACATGTCTATATTCTGGCAACCTATACAGCCGTTCTGCAATTGCGGAAACAACTAGCAGAAAAAGGCTATATTAAAGGAGGAATGGACTAATGGCAAAATATCACTTACACCTCGCCCACCTCTACGGCGATTTATTAAATACTTACAGTGATGTCGGTAATATTATTGCCCTTCAATATTACGCTAAGCAGATGGATGCCGATATTGATGTCAAAGTCATTAGTATCGACAACGACTTTAATCCGCAAGATTTTGACTTAGCTCTTTTTGGCGGTGGTCAAGATTACGAACAACTTGTCGTTTCCAAAGATCTTCCAAACAAAAAAGCGGGGATTGACCAATTTATTAACGATGGCAAACCGCTTCTTGCTATTTGTGGAGGATATCAGCTTCTTGGTCACTACTATATTGGTGCTGATGGCGAGAAGATTCCAGGGCTTGGAATCCTTGATCACTATACTTTAAGTCAAGATAATCACCGTTTCATTGGAGATATTACCATCAAAAATGAAGAAAGCAATCAAGAGTACCATGGCTTTGAAAATCACAACGGCCGCACATTCTTAGGAAAAGGTGAGCGTCCGCTTGGTAAAGTAATTTCTGGTAATGGAAATAACGGTGAAGATCATACCGAAGGAGCAATCTATAAAAACACTTATTGCTCTTATTTCCATGGTCCCATTCTTACAAGAAATGGTGAGATTGCTAAAAAGATTCTTTTAGCAGCTCTTGAGCATAAATACCCAGATGCCGACTTAAGCAGTCAAAAAGCCCTAAAAATTAAACCTACATTTTAATTAAGGTGACAAACAGTGAATCAAACCATAACATTTGTATTTACCATTATTTTTTTGCTGGAAAGTTTTTGGGAAGTCCGTCTTTTCTCCCAACTTCAAGCACTAGCCATCCAAAACCCAACTAGAATCCCACCACGCTTTGCAAAAGTTATCCGTCTTGAGCGTCGTTGGAACTGGATATCTTGGATCTTAATCATCTTACTATTTCTTACTTCATCAAATTTCACGATTTTATGGGTAAGCCTAATCACATTGATTGAAACCTATGTTGTCTGGCGAATGGATAACATGAAAAGCAAGATGACTAGCGAAGATTAGAATACAAAAAGGGATGAGATTGAAGGAAAGTAAAAATTCCTTCTAGTCTCATCCCTTTTATATTTTAAAAATTAATCTTTCCAGTAATAATCAACATAAGCGCAATCACAGCTGCTAAGGCGATAATTGTTGCTAACCACTTTTCTTTCTTACTCATCTTATTAGGAGCCCCGGCAAATAACGGTATTCCTAGTGCAAAAATAATCGCACTCGCAAATACATATTCAAGTCCCGAAGCAACCAACATATAGACGGAATAAATGGAAGCTAACGTAGCAATAATCTTAAAGCCAAGGCCCATTTTTTCGCTAATTGCTAGCTTCAACCCATATAACGCCGAGAGCAAGTAAGCAACTAGTGTCATTGTCGCAGCTAAAGTATACGCAATCGTGTAGGCCATTTGAAGTTGCGGAAGCAGTAAAACGAGTAAGCATACTTGCATAATAATTGTATATACAATTAATGCAAAGCCAGGAACACCATGGCGGTTAACAAGTTTAAATGCTCGTGGCATATCTCGATCATAACTGGTTACGTATGCAATTTCTGGTCCAATCATAAACCAACTCAATAATGCCCCTAATAGAGAAATCAGTAAGCCAATTTTAATAATAAGGCTTCCTACTATTCCTAATGCTGTATGACTAAGCGCTGCTGCTAGTGGAACTGAAGTCTGGCTAAGTTCTTTAGCAGGCAGAATCCCCATTGGAATAATAGAGATTGAAATATAGAGGACCAATACAATTACAAAGCTAATAATCGTTGCTAACCCCACATCACGTGGCTGCTTTGCCCGACGTGACATTGAAACAGCTGCTTCAATCCCAACAAAACACCACACAATAGTACTCATCGCACCACTAATTTGGTCTTTAAATGGGACATGCGTTTGATTAACAGCAAGAATGCTTGTCCAATCAGGAACATTAAAAATATGCGGCTGGAATGCAAAGACACCAACAATAACAACTAATAAAAGCGGTAAGATCTTAATAATCGTAATGACGGCATTAAGGATACTTGCCTCACGGACACCAAACCATGTAATCGCAGTGTATCCCCACAGAATAATCGAACCTCCGATAAAACACATTAACGGCGAAAGTTGATGCGTCCCGAGCATACTATTTAAGGTCTTAAAGAAAAGCGAGATAAAGGCAATGTTGCCAAAAACTGCTCCCATCCAATATCCCCAAAAGGAATTAAAACCAATATAGTTGCCAAAGCCTTCTTTTGCATAAGTATAAATTCCACCGTTCATCTCCGGCTTGATAACAGAAAGCTTATAAAAGACTAATACTAACATCAAAATTCCGAAGCCACCAATTAACCAGGCAATTAACGCAGCCATTGGATTTGCTTTCAAAATTAAATCGGTCGGACTATTAAAAATCCCACCACCAATAATCGTTCCTACAATTAAGGTGATTAAGAGGAAGAGATTTAATTTCTTTTCCTTCACCTTAATCACCTCACTTATAAATATTCTTAAAATGTGGAATAATTATACATTATTTACCTAGCCAATAGCAATAGTTCCATTAGCAACAAGCCAAATTGCAACGATACTTAAGATTAAGATCAACGCCATTGTCCACTTTTCAGCAGTTGTAACTTTACGATCATTTTCTTTACATGCTAAGTAGTAAATGTAGAATCCAGGAATAAAACTAATTGAAACTAGTAATACTTCTTGCCATCCAGCAAGGAACATACATGCGAACATGAATGCAGCAGAGAGCAAACCAATTGTAAATTGTCCCCATTCTTGGTGTGCAGAACTGTATTTCATTTGGTAAAGTCCAACAAATAAGTATGAGAATAAAATTGCTGCACTACATAAGGAATATGCGAATTCATAGGCTTTATCAGTGAAAAGCAATGAGAACAAGAAGATTGTTTGCAATACCGCTGTAATCATCAAGGAAGCAGTTGGTGCTTTTTTAGCATTAACCTTTCCCCAGATTTTTGGCATTGCCTTATCATCAGCAACTAACATTGTTGTTTCGGCTGGAAGCATTGTCCAAGAAAGCCAGGAAACAATTGTTGAAATAATCAAACCAACATTAATCAAAATTGAACCCCAACTACCAACTGTTGCTTGAAGAACATGACCGATAGCTGGTTGGCCCATTCCAGCTAATTCTGCCCGAGTTAATGCACCATAAGGCAAAATTGAAATTAATACATAGATAACCACTAAGAGGCCAAAACTAATAAGAGAAGCTTCACGAGCGGCTGTAAGCGACTTAGCCCGACTTGCCATAACAGAAGCACCTTCAACACCGATAAATACCCAAATTAATGTCATTAGGGTACCTTTCATTTGTTCCCAGACAGAACCAGTTGCGGTGCCGCGAGAAGCATTATTAGCAACTCGTCCCCAGAAATCTGCTGTAAACATTCCGGCCTTGAAGCAAACAACCATCATAATAATAAAGATAACTAATGGTAAGACCTTGCAGATTGTTCCAATCATGTTAACAAAAGAAGCACTTTCAACACCATTGTTAACTAAGATTGTCAATAGCCAACAGAAGATGATGGCAATAATAATTGATGGTAAGTTTTGACCACCTTTAAATGTTGGAAAGAACGTTCCGATTGAGCTCATCAACATGGTGGCAAAAGCAATGTTTCCCAGCCATGCGGATAACCAGTAAGACCATCCAGAAATAAATTCACCTAATGGTCCAAAGCCGGCACCAGCGTATGAGAAAATCCCTGAAGTAAGATCTGGTCGCTTTTCAGATAAATTGTTTAGCGAGAGAACCAGCATTAAAAAGCCAATTCCAACAAAGATCCAGGCCAATAGTGCAGGACCTGGCGCTGCCGCCGCCGCTACATCACTAGTAATACCAAATATTCCGGTACCGATACATGAACTTACAATTAAGGCGATCAATTCGCCTCTACCGATACCTTTCTTTTGTTCATCCATAAATATCCCTCCTATGCAGTTTATGAATGCATGTGTTGAATGATTAAATCATAAACCATTTTAGCATCATCATTATCTTTACTAATGATAATCAAGGTGTCGTTTCCAGCAAGTGTACCCACAACTTCCGGAATATCAAGTTCATCAAACATTCCAGCCAAAATCGTCGCATAACTAGAATTTAGTGCAGTTTTGATCACGTTCATAAATTGAACAGTTTCAATTGTCCGCACATTATCATGAATTCCTTGATATAATCGTTCAAAATTATGTTCGGGTGTCACATGAAGTTGAACATAATGGGTATGACCATCGCCATCATTTGCTTTAACGATATTCAACGCATGAATATCTCTTGAAATTGTTGCTTGTGTCGTTTCGAAACCCGCCTCAGTTAACAACTTAAGCAATTCTTCTTGCGTTTCAATTTTACGATCATTAACCACTTGTTCAATATATTTTCTTCTTGCCTTTCGATCCATTCGTGTTCCCTTCTTATCATGTTGATTACACTAAAATGATACAAGAAAAAGCAGCAAAATTATACCCTTTCTAGATTACTCAGATAAATTTGCTGCTTTTACTATCTTATTTATTTCTTAAGATCTTCACGAACAATTGGACATGACATGCACCGTGGACCACCACGACCCCGTGATAGTTCGCTTGAACGGACCTCGTGAACGAGAATACCATGCTTACGCAGCAAATCGTTTGAGACATAGTTCCGATCGTAAGTTACAACTACACCAGGGGCAATTGCTAGCGTGTTAGAACCGTCATTCCACTGTTCACGTGGAGCAATAATTGGATCGCCGCCACCAGTAGGAATCAAATCAATTTCCGGCTTATCAAGTGCCTTCTTCAAAATTTCTTTAAGATTTGTTTCATGAGTAATTGAAATTTCACCATTGTTACCTGGGTGCATAATGTATGCATCAACATGTCCACCATCACGTAAGATTGCTGGATGAACTGTAAATTGATCATAGTTAATCATTGTAAATACAGTATCAAGGTGCATCATTGCGTGATTGTGAGGAATATGAATTGCAATTACTGTATCATAATCAGACTTTTCGAAGAGACTTTCAGCTAATTCTGTAATAGCCTTAGCAGATGTTCGTTGAGAAATACCAATTGCTAATACATGATCACTGAGAACTAATTCGTCTCCACCTTCAATCCGGCCTTCAGGGTAACGGTTCCGCCATACCTCAACGCCCTTGTCAGCAAAACGCTTATTGTGCTTAATGATGTACTCAGTAAAGAGAGATTCACGTTGACGAGCCTTAAATGTCATGTGGTTAATGGTAATTCCATCCCCGATACATGCTTGCTGGTCACGAGTAAAGTATGCATTTGGCATTGGATCCATATAGAATGGGTAATCCTTGTCTTCTGCTAGTTCGGCAAGCGAAGCATACTTAGTCTTGATTTCATCTTTACGTACACCAGCGATAATCTTATCAACCATGTCCTTAGTACTAAAACTAAGCAAGAATTCCTTTAAGCCATCATGGATTGCTCCAGCAGCATAACCGGATTCAGCAATGATTCTTTCAAGAAATTCATCTTTGATATTATCATCGGCCAATGCGTCTGTTAATAAATCTTCAAGATACAAGACTTCTGCGCCATTATCACGTAATGTTTGCGCAAAAAGGTCATGTTCTTCTTGAGCGATCGGTAAGTATGGAATGTCATCTACAAGCATCCGGTGAAGAATTTCGGGATAAACATTTTCGATTTCCTTACCTGGTCGATGCAACATAACTGTCTTAAGCTTTCCAATTTCTGATGTAACGTGAATTGGACTTTGCATACAATATCACTCCTTTTTGAAGTATCACTTGACTACAACTACATCATATTAGTTTATGTAAACGTTGTCAAATGCCGTCGTATCAATATTTAGTGAATTATATAAAAAGAAGTTATTAATATAAATTATCGACAGTTTTTATACATTTTATGAACTTAAAACGCATATTCTGTGAAAGCGCTTATTCAATTAAGTGAATATAAATTTCACAAAGTTTTTTCTTTTTCTTTTAAATAAATTGCCAAAAGTTGGTCACGAGCATCTAAAAATTCTTGATTTTTGGCACTTGGATGGACACGATTGGTTAATACAATAAAACCTTGGTCATTTTGCCGGTCTAGCACCATCCAGGTTCCTGTAAATCCAGTATGGCTAATCACAAGGTGGCCATCTTTAGCATGAAATAATTTCCAGCCCAGCGAACGGCTATGCAGACCTGGAATTCGTGTTTGATCTTTAAAAAGCAAATCAATTATTTTAGGTGTAAGAAGATCATTTAAATTATTTTCAATCAGCGCATGACTAAAAATCTCCAAATCTTTCAACGATGCAAAAAGGCCAGCACATCCACAACTTGCTCCCAAAATGTACCCTTTAGGATCATGGGTTGTTCCCCTAATCAAGCCACGTTTTGTTTGTACTTCTGTCGGCACGCAATTAGCCGGGATAGGATTAAATGTTGCAGTTGGCAGATTCAATGGTTTGAGAACCTGTTCTGTAATAACATTTTGAACCGGTTGATCATAAATTCGTTCAATAATCCATCCTAAATACAAATAGTTCACATCCGCATATTTGATTTGGCGGTTCAAGCTATCCTCCACATGCATTTTCGTCAAAAAAGCCTTCTTTAGTTCAGGAGCAGTCAACTCATTACGATGTGGAATATAACCAGCAATCCCCGAAGTATGAGTAAGCAGGTTACGGATAGTTGGTCGGTCATCGTTAAACTCAGGTAAATATTGCTTTATTGGATCATCTAAAGACAATGTTCCTTTCTGAATAAGCTGGGCAATAACCGGAACTGTTCCTACCACTTTCGTTAGTGAAGCAACATCATAGAGCATGCCTGGTTTTAATATTTCAGTCTCGGGATAAATTTGGGCCATCCCTGTTACTTCCTTAATCGTATGTTGATGATCAAAAATCAAATAGCTAACTCCTGGAACAACACCCTCTTTAACCATTTGGTGTAATTTAGTAATTGTTAAATCGTATTTATTCATCGTTTTAATTCACTTCCTCAATAAGGTTTATTTTAACGTAAATCAGACAAAGGAAAAATATCCAGAAATTTATTAAACAAAATCAGTCAATTGTGACAAATAAGTCAAAAATGTTACAAAATCATTTCAAAAGGCGGTATAATATAAGTGTAATGATGTTATAAAAATAAGAGAGATTGAGGGGGTCATTAAAATGATGAAGATGACAAATAAAGTTTTAGCAAGTTCATTAGTAATTTTAGCAGCCCTTGGACTAGCTGGGTGTACCAATAGCGCAGCAGCTCCAACAAAGACATCTACTTCTGCGACAAAAGTAAGTCAACAAACAAGCAAAAAGGCGGCCTCCTCCACTAGTAGCGAAAAGGCAAAGGAGCAAACCTCTACATCTACACCTACTAGCGTACAGTCCACTTCTTCAACAAATACAAGCTCAACAAGCGCAAATTCAAAGGTAGCTAACAGTTCAGAAAAATCAACTAATCAAACGGTAAAAGCTCCTAGTTCATCCATAACTAGTAGTTCTAGCAGCCAATCAGCAACTACCAATTCCACTTCCTCAGCACAAAACGATCAACAAGTCCTAACGAGTTTTGTCAAGACAAGTGGCGTTCAACAAGATGGCAATCATTATTACATGACTAAGAATAATCAAAATAATAATTATCAAATTGAAGTTCGCAATAACCAAGGCGGCGATCCAAATGTAGCTCACCTTACTGGTACCTATCAATATGACCCAGCTACAAATCAAATTCATGAAATGAACCCAATCACCGGCAATTATGATAATTAATATTTTTAATTCAAAAAGGAGTACAGAAGGAATTTACCATTAGCGGTTTATTCTTCCTGTACTCCTTTATTAATTCATTTATTTAAAATAACCTTTAAATGCAGCAAAGATTCCCTTTTTATTTCCAGTTTTATCATCATCGTTCGACTTAATTTGTTCGATTGTTGATTCTGCCTCACTATTGCCATGAGGGGTTACTGCTACTAATTGCTTTAAGGTAATAGTATAGGTCTGTTCCCCGGCTGCGAAATGATGATCAGCAGGGAACCTATTTTCATCAAGCACATATCCTTCATCTTCAAATGACTTAATTTGCGGAGTTGGATCGTAGTTAAATTCTTCACCGGTTACCCCAGTAAGTTCCTCGGATGTTAATTCTGCACCAGTTTGGTCAATAAATTTAACCAGAATTTTAGCTGGTTGTGGAGTGTAACTGATCTTTTCATTTCGATCGCTCGCATTTTCATCAACCTGTTCAGCTGGAATAGCAGGTGCATCATATCCCGCGATTGGTGCTGGAATATATTCAGGGATCATTCCTTTGCTCCACTCTTGCCAAATGTCACTACCAAGCACTTCATCATGAACGCCAAAACGAGTAGCAATTGCTTCCTGAGTTACAACTTGTTGTGTTTTATCCGGCATTGTAATCTGAATAGTTCGTGTTACGTGATGTTCTTTCTTTAGGGGAGTAGTTTGGTGAGTGAGATAAACATAATATTGTTGTTCTGGACTACCAGCAAAGTACTTACCCTCTAATGCCCCTTTGTCAGCCTTAAACAATTCATACCCGGCATCTTCAAAATTCCATAGTTCATTACTATATGTTTGTCCTTCTGTAACATTTAATCTTTGGGTTCGATTATCAATAATCCGCCCAGAAGAAGGCTTGACAATTGGTAATCGATTATCAGGGACATCAACATAAAAGACGGTAATTTGTTGTGTCTGTAAATCTTGTTTACTAATAAAAACTTTATATTCTTTTTCTTGATCACTGTCTTCCGCCATTAAACGAGCATTTTGCGGCAATTCATTATCAACAATCACGTATCCTTCACCAGCAAGACGGTCTGTTTCAACTGTTGGCTTATGACTGATCAAGTCGCCAGCAAGTCCAGAAACTATTTGCTCATCAATTACATCCCCAGCTTCATCAACATATTTAATCTTGACACTAACTTGCTTTGGATGGTAGATAACATTAATATTGCTATTTTTTGACGTTAATGAAATTGGTTCAGCGTCAACGTTTTTACCCGTATATCCAGGAACATGGGGCGCGGTAATTGCGGGGAGAGTAGCTTTACTCCAATCACTCCATGTTTTTTCATTAGTCGTTTTATCAGTAATTCCAAAACGCTGAATTTTTCCAGTTTGCTTAATGATCTGCTTGGATCCATCTGGCATATTAAAAGTGATTGTCCGTGTTACTTGATGATCTTCATCGATTTTTTCAATTTTATGAATAAGGTAAACATAATAATCTTTAGTTGGTTGTCCACCGACATAGGTCCCTAATTTAGCGCCTTGGTCATATTCATAAATCTCAAAGCCGTTTTCTTCACCCCAGAGTTCATTATGATAATCTTCATCACCTTGACCGGTAAAAGTTTGGGTTTGATTTTCGAGAATCTTTCCGTCACTTGGTTGTAAATCATCTTTGGTTTTATCAGGGATATTAACCAAGTCAACATAGTAAACATTAATTGTCTGTTTATTTTCAACTATCCTTACCTTTGCCGGTGCAGTGATTAACATATCATTGTCCTCACTCCCGTTAAGGAAATAACCAATAATGACATTATAATCACCAGGGGTTGCATCGACTAATTCAGAATCATCCACAATAAATGTTTGCTCAGGACTAACCGGAAGTTCCTCATTAGTTGAGGAGAGGCCACAAACTTTTTCAATCCCGCCAAATGAATTCCAATCATCTTTTGCCTCTGCCTTAAGCGTAAATGATTTAGTAATAAGAAGTTGGTGAATGACAATATAAGGAATGAAGTCAAAACTTTCAAAATCAAGATAAGTAGGTTGAACCATAAAGGCAGAGGCCTCCATTAATTTTCTCCCTGTCTTATCAACATCGACTGAAAATCCCTTTTCTTGAATCGCACCTTGAATAGCGGCCAGCTTAAAGAAGTATTGACCGCCTTGCCACATTACATTATCTCCATCAATCTCAAACGAAACTTCATCGTTAAAGTTACTGATTGCATATGGTACTTCACCCAAAGTTGGCATCATTGCTTGAACATCTTCTGGAAATACCTCATCACCATCTTCAGTTCGGCTGAGTGCCATGAATGGGATATTTTGATAGGCATCATGGGCAAAAACAGGCGTGCTTAAGCGGAAGTTTAATTGTGACGTTGTATGCTTATTAACTGTTAAATCATAAAAGGCATATTCATTTAAATTAAATTGCTCTTGAGTATTAATATTTTCTAGATTTGTAATCTTAAAAGGAAATTCAACACGGTAAGAACTGTTTGGCAATAAAGAACCAAATACCATAACCGCTGTTACTTTTTCCCAGCTAAAATCATCACGTTGCTTAAGAGTATCAATCGTTGAATACTCTCCTTCGTGTCCTTGGTAACTATAGGTAATATCAAATCCAGGAATTACATTTCCCTTTTCATCCTTATATTCAAGACCGTCAAATTCATTAATCCGCGCCCCATCAAGTACAATTTGTGCTGTTCCTTGCTTCCCTTCAAATGTAGGCAGCGTATAGACAACTTCAACTGATTTGGTAGTTTCTGTATTATTTTTTAAATGACCATATCCACTAAAATCAATAGCTGCGCGATAATTAACTAATGATGCCGTCTCACTCATTGAATTACGACTTACAAGCGAACGATCTTTAGCTTGGCTTTCACTATTAGTTGCCTGTAAGTAAGTCCCATGCATTAAGCCACCTAAATCATCAATTAGTTGATATTCACCTAATGCTGGATTATTTTTTATTACCGGTTCTTGGCCGTTCAATTTTTGTTGTTGAGCCGCAAAATTTGGCGCTGCTTTAAGCATTTTTTCCAATAATGGCGTTCTATTGAGCGAAGCAGTGCTTGAAGCAGATTTCTCCCCTAATTTTACTTGTCCGCCAACAGTTTCAACCGGGGCAAGCTCAACACCAAGTACCTCATTTTTTTTGATCTCATCTGTATCAAGCATCTTTTTTCTCCCCCTTAAAGACTTTTATAATTCGATAACTATTATTCAGTATTGAGTATAATATACTTCATTCTTATTTCAATACTGATAAATTATTCAGGAATATATTTTTTAATATTTTTCGCTTTTCATCCTTGATATATCAACAATTTCCGCCGTTAATGATAATAGAAAAAGAACAAAAGAATAATTTTTCATATGAAAAAATTATCTTTTGTTCTTTTAAAAATAGTTCATTCTTTTATCATTAGATATTTGATTATGAATAGAAATTAATATTGCGGACTATCGCCATCGTTTTCTTGACTATAGGCAGGAGTACTTGGTTCTTGCGCAGGAGCAGTCGGCGTACTGTTACCAGAGGTCCTATTTCCACCGCCATTGCCACTATATCGTGGACGAGAAGTATTGTAGTTTCTTGAGCTTCCTCCATTATTCGATGAAGCTGCTGTCGTGCTGCTTGAACTTTCGCTGTTACTTTGCGCCGTGGAAGCAGTCGAGCTTGAAGACGAGGAAACTGTACTACTACTTGCTGAGGAAGCGACTGAAGAAGAACTAGAACTTACTGAACTGCTACTTGATGAACTTTCTTGGGTATTATCATTGTCCTTAACTTTTAACTGCTTGGTTACCTTTTGATCACCGCGTTCTGCAATAATATCATAAGTGCCAGCTACATCAAATGTATAAGTATGGTTAACTAATGATTCGCCCTTACTTGCTTTAAACGTCTTAACAATCTCTTTGCTCTTATGTCCCCGGATTGTCAAAGTAGTTTGTGGAGAAACCTTAAACTTAACTTTTGCTTCTCCATTATCATTTAGAGTAACTTTCCGATCAAACTGAACTGAGACCTTTCCCAAATTATCACTGTCGGAAGCAGCATATTCAACATTTTCGGTCTTATCAGTTTGAGCTGGCTTTGCTTCTTGGCGATGTGAATGAATGCTACCAAAAACTATTCCCCCAACACAAATTACCAAGACAGCGACCAACGTCCAGTTAAAAAAGACACGGCCCCCACTTACGAAATTATTACCGTTGCGGTTTTTCCGTAACTGAGAAAAATATTGAGCAGCTAAAATAATAATCGCAATAACTGCTAATACTATCATTAAATTCATTACTCGCATAATTAACTCACCAAATCCATCCTATTCTTTTTCTATTTACACAAATCCATCATAGCATCAATTAAACCTTTTCTTAACGCTTTTACTAAATTTGTAATATAAATAAAAAAAGTCTGTTACTAAATGAGTAACAGACTCAATCATATTCACCCGCACGGGGATCGAACCCGTAACTCCGCCTTGAGAGGGCGACGTCTTAACCAATTTGACCAGCGGGCAATAACGTACAAATAAAAGTATACGTTAATTTTAATTTTTCGTCAACTTAAAATCAAATTAATTTAATATTCATTTTCAGTGTCAAGTAAAATTGATTCAGCCAATAGGATTTCGTTGTAAAGCTCAAAAAGATAGTCACGACGATTCTCTTTTTGAGATACCATATCAAGATACTGTCTTTCAGCCCGGAATGCCCATAATAAGGCTCGTTGTTCCAGTTCCTTTTCCTGCTCATTGAACTCTGGGTAGCGGCTTGCTTTAGCCCATTGATGCCAAAAGTCTGCGAATGAATTGGCACTCTTTTGATCCCGCAAATCATAAACGACACTTTCTCTAATGTTTTCTGGAAGGTATATCTTTTCTACTGCCTTCAATCCCTCTTTAACCATTTCTTGCCGTAAACGCTGAACTTGTTTGCCGGCCTCCTTGCTTGACATATCATGGTCAAGAATAAAGCGAAATACAATTGAAGGCACCACCATACTCAAAATAATAACAAGCATTTCTGCCAACACAATCATATCAAACTGCGCAGAGCTTACATTGTTAATAATCATATATACTAAGGCGAGTGTTACTGCACCATGGACTCCCCCAAGGGCAAAAATTATACTTCCTTTATTACCCATTTTTGACAATAGTCCATAGAGATAACGAACAAGGAGATTAGTAATATAAAGTAAAATACCAATCACAATCCATTGCGAATTTGTATTCCCAATAATCAAGTCATCGCGAATGATCCTAACAACCAATACTCCTAAAATAACGAAAATGGTATTATTTAAGAGTTCCCGCAGCAACCTTAAAAGCACTAGCCCATTATGAAATTGACGGGGCGTTATAAAGCGACTTCGAATACTTTCACTATTTTGCATTAAACCTGCACAAACCACTGCAATAATCCCAGATACTTTTAATTCTTCAGCTATAAAGTAAATAAAGAATGGTGTGCTAATAAATAATAATATTTGCGCATTATAAGCATCATGGTTAATTCGCCCTAAAAATTGACGAAAACTGATCATTACAAGGGCTGCCATAATGCCAATAATTATCCCGCCACCAGCTGAACGCAAAAAGTCAAAAAACGTTTGTTGATAGTTGAACTGCCCGTTTTTTACCCACAGTGCCATTGCAGTAACCAGGATAATACCAGAAGCATCATTAAATAATGACTCCATTTTTAGAATATTTTCTTGTCTTTCAGGGACAATCAACCCTTCCGAAACAGATTCGGTTGCAGTAGCGTCAGTTGGTGTACTTAAAGCGCCCATCAGAAATGCCAGAGCTAGCGGAATTCCCAAAAGCGATACACTAAAACCTGCAAATACCGTTCCAACAATTACTAAAAGAACAGCCGTCTCAAGGATTTGTCGCAATCTTTTTCCAATCAGATTAATTCTCGTTGATTGCCCCTCAAAATAAATCAGTGGAGCTACTATATACATAAATACTTCTGTGTGGAAGGGAAGAATACGACCATTCAAAAAAGGAACTAAGCCAATAATTAAGCCGACGAAAATACTAATATAATTAATTGAGAAGTGCGGAAAGAAGCTGGAAATAATACTACTTAAAACTGCCGCTACCATTAAAACAATCGTTGAAACAAGCACTATAAAACTCTCCCTTTATAGCAAATAAGCTGTGACACCTTTTGTCGCAGCTTAAATCGCATTATTCAAATGATAATTCTAATAAATATACTTTCTTTTCTGGAATATGACAGGTCGTCGCCCAAACATCATGGTAATTTTTCTTCGTTCCATTGGTCATTGAAAAATAACTATCAAGAAGGTCGCCATTCTTTGCCACAAAATCATTTGACAAACGATTGACCATGAAACGATCAACAGGAAAATAAAATGAAGCATCGGCTATCTTTAAGGAGTCATCAAAAAGAATCAGAACCGTATTAGTATAACGTGGTCTAATGCTTTTGATTAACTCTGGATGATGCTTTAGTTTTGTTAAAACATAATAAATTGAATCAGAATTACTAGCCATATTCGTCCCCTCACTTGACTGTAATTATAACAAATAACTTTTTTATCAACAAAAGACCTGCTAGCTAATCTAGCAGGCCTTTTGTTAGAAGTTGGGCATACTGGTCTCGAACCAGTAAATTATGGATTCAGAGTCCACTGCCTTACCAGTTTGGCGAATGCCCAATAAAATAAACTTACAACGATATATACTATACATGGAAGTGGCTTAATAGTCAACTCTTTTTTATCATTTCTCTTCAGCACGTAATCGTTGGTGTTGGCGGGCACAACGCCATTTTGTAATCAAATCGATAACAGGATGTTTTTTAGCGTCACACCAATAATCAACATCGGCCCAAATCTGTTTTTGCGTCCACTTGTCATAATCATGATGTAAGAAATTATAGTTTTTTAAGGCTGACTGCTTTTTCCAGATAGTTGCCATTATAAATTGACTTCGTGTCCGTTGCACAGTTTTTTTAACCTGTGCCGGATCAACTGCTTCTACTCCTATTACTTTTGCCGTTCCAATTGGCGGAATGGGCTGACCGCTTGGCAAGTATGGTGCTAAGGGAACATTTATTAATGCATCAAGAATCACCTCTTGCCAATCTTCTCGTGTCTCATAACGATGCATTAACCCCGGCTCAACATCATTAGCAATTAAATAATCACATGTTTTTCCCCAGCTTAATTGAGTGTGAACCAAAAATGCTGTTGCCATTTTGAATACTCCTCCATCACTTTTATTAATATTTTACCGCAAAATCCTTTTACTTTGTGCAAAATATAACAAAAAAAGAAGCTAAGAATTATATTCCTTAACTCCTTACTATCCGATTTACGCTTGAACAACATTCTCTCCCGCAATCTTAGTTTTATTTAGCAGCAAAGAAGAACTAACAACAGAGACAGAACTAAAGGCCATTGCCAAGCCGGCAAGTTCAGGACTAAGAGTAAAGCCCGCAAATGCAAATAGCCCTGCAGCAATTGGAATACCAATGACATTATAAATGAGCGCCCAGAAGAGATTTAATTTAATCCGGTTAAAGGTCTTCTTAGAAATATCAAGTGCCCGCACAACTCCTCGTAAATCATTTTGAACGAGGACAATTCCACCAGAGTCAATTGCAATATCAGTTCCAGATCCCATCGCAATTCCAACATCAGCTGTCGATAACGCAGGAGCATCATTAATTCCATCACCAACAAAGGCAACTTTTTTACCCTTGTCCTGAAGTTCCTTGATTTGTTGAGCCTTATCATTCGGCATTACTTCAGCGATCACCTTATCGATACCAACTTCATCAGCGATTGCTTGAGCTACCCGTTTATTATCACCAGTTAGCATCACGGTCATTAATCCACGTGCTTTTAGCTCCTTAATTGCATCTTTCGAACTCGGCTTCGGAACATCTTGAATAGCAACTAAGCCGATTATTTCCCCATCAAGGCCCACATAAACAACTGTTTTAGCTTCGTTCTGTAATTTTTCTGCACGTGATGCCATTTCCCGGGAAATATTTACATCAACTAGAAGCCGATTGCTACCAACAAATGCTACTTGACCATTGTAATTTGCGCGCACACCCTTACCTTCAATTGCTTCAAATTTCTCTACTTTTACTGGTGAGATCTCTTTATCTTTCGCTTTTTGAAGGATTGCTGATGCTAACGGGTGTTCAGATGATTCCTCAAGACTAGCAGCGATTGTTAATACTTTTTTAGCATCTCCAACAATATCGGTTACAACTGGTTTGCCGACCGTAATTGTCCCCGTTTTATCGAACACAACAGTATCGATATTGCTTACTTCTTGAAGGACTTCACCATTCTTAATAAGAACACCCATCTTGGCACTTCTTGCAGTTCCAACCATTAATGCCGTTGGGGTTGCTAAACCTAATGCACACGGACAAGCAATGACAATTACTGAAACAGCAAATAATAATGCTTGAACAAATGTTGCGCCAACAAAGGAATACCAAATCATAAATGTCAAAATAGCAATAATCATTACTGCTGGGACAAACACATTTGAAATCTTATCTGTTAAGTTCTGGATAGGAGCATGACTGGTTTGCGCTTTTTTTACTAGATCAACAATTTGGGCGAGCATCGTATCGGATCCAACCTTTGTAGCTTTAAAAGTAATCGTCCCATTATTATTAATTGTTGAACCAACAACAGTATCGCCAACTTTTTTCATTACTGGCATACTTTCACCAGTAACCATCGACTCATCCAAGGAAGCTATCCCTTCTAGAATCGTTCCATCTACAGGTACCTTTTCACCAGGCTTAACTCGAATAAGGTCACCAACTTGGACTTTATCGAGTGGTACTTTAACAAATTTACCATCTTTTAAGACTTCAGCATCTTTTGCTTGAAGGCCCATCAACTTACCAAGAGCATTGGAAGCATTGTTATGCATCTTCTCTTCCATCGCATCCCCCAGTAAAACAAAGACAGTAACAAAAGCAGCACTTTCAAAGTAAACCGCCCTATCAGTTATCATCGCAAAAATACTATAAAAATAAGCGACAGCTGTTCCTGTGGCGACCAGGGTATTCATATTTGCACTATGTTTTTTAAATGCAGCGATCGCACTTTTCCAATATGGAAATGCTGAAATTGCCATAATAATAGTGGTAGTAATTAATGCTATCCAATTATAGGCAGGCATCATCCAGTGAAAAGGCATCGCAAACATTTGTATTAACATCGGGATTGATAATACAAATGAAATCCAAAATCGCTGAATGTTTGTAAGCTTCATTACTTTACAACAACCTTTCCATGAAACATATCCATTCCACAAGCGTAGTTATAAGTTCCCGGCTTATCAGTTGGAATATCAACAGTAACTTCTTTTTTACCGTCTAACTTCTCATCAATCCCAAGTTCCTTAAATACGACTTCATTCATACACCCCATATTATCAGAGGGGATAAATTTTAATTGCGCTGGCTTTCCTTGTTTGAAAGTAACCGTTTCTGGTTTGTAGCCATGATTTTCTGCATTAACAACAACTTTTTTAGTTTGATTTTTTGAAAAAATACTCATTATTTAACAATCACCTTTCCATGAAACATATCCATTCCACAAGCAAAATTAAAAGTCTGGGCTTTATCTGTTGGAATATTAATCGTCGTAATCTTTTGCTTTGTTAAGTCCTTATTAACTCCTAGCTGTTCAAATACTACATGTGATAAACAAGCCGTCGAGTCATGCATATCAAAGTTAACTTGAGCTGGAATTCCCTTTTTCAAGATAACGGTTGAAGGAGAATAACCACCATTAACGACAATCGTTGCAGTTTGTTCATCATTAACAATAGTTGATTTTCCCGCCGCCTCTGTATGCTTTCCGAAGAACCACCAAACAATAAATGCAATCAAAAGTAGTGCAATAACTATAACGGCAATTCTCAATATTTCCACCTTCTTTTAGTTTACAACTGTAATCATATTATAGGTACAGCATACTATCAAAGTTTACAGTTGTCAACAATAAAGAAAAAATATTAAATAATGGACGTTTTACTCTTTTTTAATTAGAATTTGAATACTAGGGGGTGTGACCGATTAAGAAGTCCAATTTCTTATTAACCTTATTTTATTTATTACTCTTTGGCGGAATTATTTGGTTTTATCAAAATAATTCTACCTTTCAAGAACAATTTAATATTGGCATTCATAATGCACAAGTGCTTACTCAATCGTGGTTACACCGAATAACTGGTAAAGAAGTTGCAACCCCAACTAAACAAAACGCTGACCAGCAAACCGGGACTCAAGATACACCTGCTGATGCACGCTGGGAACAAAACTCTGCAACGATCTATATTAATATCAGTAATCCAGTATTAAAGAATGCAACAGAAACCGCAATTGCCCAATGGAATAACACAAAGGCATTCACATTTAAAATCGTTAATGATAAGAATGCAAATATTAGTGTTTCTGCTGTTAATGATCCAAATAACGGGGCAGCGGGGCTTACCAATACAAGCATGAATTCCGCAACCGGATATTATCTGCACGCAACAGTAGAACTAAATTCTTACTACCTATTGAATCCTGCCTTTGGCTACTCACAAGAACGAATCGTAAATACTGCTGAACACGAATTAGGGCATGCAATTGGTCTACAACACACGAATAAGATTTCTGTAATGCAGCCAGCTGGATCATATTATCCCATTCAATCACGAGATATACAGGCTGTAAAGGCTTTATATTCACGAACTCCACAACCAATCATCGCTGAAGATAATTCCAACAGATAGTCATAATTAAAAGGTCGAGCTCACTTTTCATAGAATTGGTATGGTAAAATAAAATAGCAAATCTAATTGGAAAGAGTATTTTTATGTCAAATAAAAAAGTTTTAGGTACAGCGATGATTATTACTGCCTGTACCTTTTGGGGTATTTCAGGGCTTTTTGCGAAGGCCCTTTTTAATGTTAGTAGTTCGATTACATCGATGTGGTTAACGCAAGTTCGAATGGTTTCAGCTGGAATTATTCTAGTCTTATTAAGTCAAATTCGTGGCGAGCATCCCTTTCAAATTTTTAAGGACCTTCATTCTGCATGGATTATCTTTGCATATGGTGTTTTTGGGTTAGTTCCAGTTCAGTATGCTTACTTTATGGCTGTCCAATATGGGAATGCTTCGATCGCAACCATTCTTCAATTCATCGGGCCCTTTTTTATCATTGCTTATCAAGCTATGTTTCGACACCTGCCACCACGACGAATTGAAATTATTAGTGCAATTATCGCCTTTTTAGGTGTTTTTATTATCGCAACTCATGGTCAATTTAACCATTTAGCAATGACGCTTAGTGTTTTAATATGGGGATTAATTTCTGCAATTGGTGTTGCAACGAATACCTTAATTCCACAAAACATGCTTCGCGAAGGTCGGGTTCCCTCATTAATTATTACGGGATGGGGGTTACTATTTGCTGGATTAACCTTAGTGCTTATTCACCCTAGTCAGCCTCATATCCCCAACATTCCCTCAGTTTGGTTATATGTGTTAGGTATTCTAGTAATTGGGACCTTAATTCCCTTTCAGCTAGCTAATAATTCATTAAAATATATCGATGCAACTACATTTAGTTTAATGGATGCATTCGAACCTTTATCAGCAACGATCGGTTCAGTCCTGATTTTTCATTTACAAATGACGGGTGCAGATATTCTTGGGTCGATTTTAGTTATCGTTGCTGTACTTGCGATTAATATTCGTATTCCGCAGAAAAATTAAAGAGTAACTAAAAAAGAAGGTAGGACTGTGACATAAGTTAAGTTACTTTCATAAAAAGCAAATACGCAGTACAACAATAGGCCTCCAACGTCCGGCAAAAAAGCCGAACGTTGGAGGCCTATTGTTGCTTGCGGGGGCTCGAAAACGAAGTCACAAGCGACTTCTGTCTCGCTCCCTCTTCTTTTTAGTTATCACGAATAACTGTCCCGACTTTACCGGCAAGAGCATCATCAAGACCATCTAATGAAGTAATTAATGCTTCTCGTTCTGGATGACCTTCAACAAATGAAAGACATGCTTCAATCTTAGGTAGCATACTACCAGCAGCAAATTGTCCTTCCTTCATGTATTTCTGAGCTTCTGCAACGTTTAACGTCTTAAGAGCTTTTTCATCCGGCTTTCCATAGTTAACATAAACATGATCAACGGCAGTTAAAATAATCAACTTATCAGCATCGATCTTGTCGGCTAACAATGCACTTGAACGGTCCTTATCGATAACCGCTGGAACTCCTTCAAGTCCTTTATCAGTGATGATTACAGGTACACCACCACCACCACCGGCAATAACAAGCTTGTCAGCATCAATTAATGTTTTAATGCTATCAAGCTCCATAATCTTCATTGGTAGTGGAGAAGGAACGACTTGACGATATCCACGTCCCGCATCTTCTTTAAAAGTGTAGCCTTTTTCTTTGGCAATTTCATCAGCTTGTTCTTTAGTGTAGAAGTCACCAACTGGCTTTGATGGATTTTCAAAAGCGGGATCATTAGGGTCAACTGCAATTTGCGTTACAATTGTTGCCACACTCTTATTCATCCAACGGTGGTGTAATTCATTTTCTAAACTTTGTTGTAAATGATAGCCAATATATCCTTGACTCATTGCACCACATTCTGGGAAAGGAAAAGCAGCAGTCTTGCCGTGTTCAGCAGCAAAATTCATCCCTAAATTAATGGCACCCACTTGTGGACCATTACCGTGACTAATAACTACTTGGTTTCCTGCGGCAATTAACCCAATTAATGAGGAAGCAGTATTTTTTACTAATTTTAATTGTTCTTCAGGTGATTTGCCTAATGCATTTCCCCCTAAAGCAACGACTACTTTAGCCATGGCAAATGCCTCCTAATTAGTTTTGTTCACCCAAAGTTGCAACCATTACAGCCTTGATAGTGTGCATCCGGTTTTCAGCTTCACGGAAGACAACTGAATGTTCACTTTCGAATACTTCGTCAGTAACTTCCATTTCCTTTAAGCCAAACTTCTTTTCAATTTCCTTACCAACTTCAGTGTCGAGGTTGTGGAATGCAGGAAGACAGTGTTCAAAGAGAACATTAGGGTTTTCAGTAGCCTTCATAACATCCATTGTTACTTGGTAAGGCTTAAGAAGGTTGATCCGCTTTTCCCACATGTCATCAGATTCACCCATTGATACCCAAACATCAGCATAGATTACGTCCATACCTTTGACACCTTCTTTGATGTCATTAGTAACAACAATCTTAGCACCGGTCTTGGCAGCAATTTCGTTAGCCTTATCTAAGGTTTCCTTAGTTGGTTCCAATTCCTTAGGAGTAACAACGTGGTATTCCATACCCATTACAGCAGCACCAAGCATCAATGCGTTTGAAACATTGTCTTGACCGTCACCTACAAAGGCAAACTTGATGTCCTTGTAAGGCTTCTTCAATACTTCGTGAGCTGTTAAGAAGTCAGCAAGTACTTGTGTTGGGTGGTCTTCGTCAGTTAAACCATTCCAAACTGGTACACCAGAGTACTTAGCTAAAATTTCAACATTACGTTGTGAGAATCCACGGTATTCGATACCATCGAACATTCCACCAAGAACACGTGCAGTATCCTTAACAGATTCCTTGTGACCAATGTGAGAACCTGATGGGCCAAGGTAAGTTACATGAGCACCTTCATCCTTAGCACCAACTTCGAATGCACAACGAGTACGGGTAGAACTCTTTTCAAAAATCAAAGCAATGTTCTTGCCTTCAAGATTCTTGCCTTCATAACCAGCATATTTTGCCTTCTTTAAATCTTCAGCAAGATTAAGCATGTATTCCATTTCCCGAGTGTTAAAGTCTGCAAGAGTTAAGAAACTACGATTACGTAAATTAAAAGCCATTTTTATTTCCTCCTAAGGTCTTAATACAAGTACTATAATAGGGGAAGGTTTCAAAATACTTCAAAAAAAATCGATAAATAACAAGAAAAAATTAGCTATTTTTTTGTAACAATCGCTTTATTCACAATGATGTAAGCGGAAACACCTACACATTTGTAAAATAACAACTCTATTGTCTATTGTCTTCACAAAGAGTAAAATAAAACAGTGTTTCAGAATACTTCAAATAACATCAAGAAATCGGTGAAAATACATGAATTTTTATATTTTAGATAATGACAGTAAGATTATTCATTTATTATCCAATATTATTGAAAATGATTTTAACAATACTGTTGTCGGAACAACCTCTAACCCGCAACAGGCCTACGATGATGCAATGCGCCTAGGAATTGATATCATGTTTATCGATTATGCAATGCCAACGATGGATGGGGTCCAACTTATTCAAAAAATTCAGGATAGTCATCATTATCCGCACTTCATTATGACTGCTCAAGCAATTTTACCCTCTATAAAAACAAGTGCATATCAACATGGGATTGATTTCTTTATTGAAAAGCCATTAAACATTGCAGAAGTTAAATCCGTTATTAAACTAGCAGCGCAAAATATTAATATGTCTAATCGACTTCTTCAAGTTTTAGACCTTGTGAGCGGTGCCGCTACGAACAATAATACGGTTACGATTAGCGGAAAAAATAAGAAAAAAGAAAACGCCCAATCTATCTTACGCTTTCTTGGGATTACAGCCGGAAATGGTGCTCCTGCAATTAATAAACTTGTTAATACGATGATTGAACGGGAAATTAGTTTTGATGAGGTTAATTTTGAAGAGTTTTTCCAATGTGATGAGCATGGTAAAAAGATAATTTTCCAACGGATTCGGCGCGATATAAAAACTGGCCTTAATAATCTCGCACACATGTGTATGGATTATCCAGAAAACGACATTATTCTGGAATACGCAAATAACTTATATGAATATAAAAACGTCCATAATGAAATTTCATTTCTCAAAGGAGAACGTACTAATGGTGGTCAAGTGTCACTAAAACACTTCTTTAATGGATTAATTCAAGAAATAAAATAAAGTTATCTATAACAAAAAGCTTTCGACATTTTTATTCCAGTGTTTAAAATGTTGAAAGCTTTTTCTATATTTACTATTTTTTATGATTTTTAGTTCTATTTTGACTATCCGTAACCAGAAATTCTTTCATATAACGCTGTCTATATTGAGTCGGTGTTTCTCCAACATATTTTTTAAAAACTTTTAAAAAATATTTATCATCTAAGAAAAAGGATTTGTCTGCAATAAGTTTTAATGGCAAATTAGATTCTAATAAGTATTGTCGTGCCAATTCAAGTTTAATATGCGTAATATATGCTGAAGTGGACATCCCCGTCGCTTGCTTTAATAGTTTACTAATATATCGGTAATTTAATTGAAAATGTTCTGCTACATCTTGAACTGTTAGTTTATAACTAAGGTTTTCTTCAATCCATTTTGTAATTTCATTAATGCGTTTATCCTTTATTGTTCCTTGAAAAAAGCCACTCACAAAGTCATTGGTTAATTGTAGTAATAGGCTAGTTACTGCATAAGATGGAATAGCATCTGTATAATATGTTTGATCAATTTGTCTAATTATTTCTAATGCTAGCGTATTTATCTTTCTAAAATTATTAATTTGATATTGAGTGGGAATAATTACATTGTTAATTATTCTTTTTAATTTTTCTCTGCTATTAAAACAATCTACGACTTGTTTATATGGGAAAAATTTTTGTTCATCCTTAGGGAAAAATTGAAAACAATAATATGTGCTATCTTCGTTTAGTGTTTTTAGCTCTAAATCTGTATTTGGTGGCAGTAAGATAGAACTGCCTTTCTGTAAAGAATAATAGCTTTGATTTGTAATTAATTGTACTTCTCCTTCAATTCCAATTAACAATTCATAAATATTTACACCTGTTTTTTCTTTATTCTTATTATTTTTCTTAATAATCTCTTTTTTTGCCATATAACAATGAAACGGACGGTCGCTATTAAGTAAATAAATCATTGAATTAGATAGGTTCCTTTGAGACACCATAATGTCAAGCCACCTTACATTTTTCCACTTTTAAGAACATTTATTTTATTTATGGTTACTTTTAACTGATTGTCATTCATTTTTCTCACTTTTTATAACATTTTATAAGTTTATTCGCGCGAATGAAAGCGCTTTAATATAAATGTAAGCTCTTAGTATAAAAAACAAACTTACTTTAAAGTATAACAGAAAGGATGAATTAATAATGCCTGTTATAGAAAAAAGAAAAGATGGTCTTTATTGGGAACATGCTGGAGAACAAATACTCATTCAACCATGGGGAATAAATAGCTTAAGGTTTCGTGCTACAAAGAAAAGTAACTTTACCCCTAATCAAGATTGGGCACTAAGTTACTCTAAAGACATTGCATCTAAAGAAAAAGCTAATATACAAATTGATTCTAATAAAAATACTTGTCAAATTACTAATGGCAAAATTACAGCTACAATCAATCAATTTGGATGGTTAAAAATAACCAATGATAATAGAACTTTACTAGAAGAAAAATGGCAGGTTAAACCGGGGGGTAAAAAAACTAGTCCTCTGGGAATTCCAGGACGCGAGTTAAAGCCTATTATTGGTGGAGATTTTAAAGCAACAGTTCGTTTTGAGGCATTTGACAATGAAAAATTTTATGGAATGGGGCAACGACAAGAAAAACAGTTAAATTATAAGGGGTGTATTCTTGAATTAGCTCAACGAAATACACAAGCTACAGTTCCTTTTACACTTTCAAACCGTGGTTATGGATTTCTCTGGAACAACCCAGCTATTGGTCAAGTTATCTTTGCTAATAATGAAACAAGATGGGAAGCAAAAGATACCGATCAAATTGATTTTTGGATAACTACAAATGATACTCCATCAAAAATTATTAAGCAATATACAAATGCAACCGGAAAGACACCAATGTTACCTAAATACGCTAGTGGTTTTTGGCAATGCAAATTACGGTACCGTACTCAAGATGAACTACTTAAAGTTGCTCATGAATATAAAAACAGAAAGCTACCAATTAATGTAATTGTTATTGACTTTTTCCACTGGCCAAAACAAGGGGAATGGAAATTCGATCCAAAATACTGGCCAAATCCTAAAAAAATGGTTAAAGAGTTAAACAACATGGGAATCAAATTAATGGTTTCTATTTGGCCAACCGTTGATGTAAATAGTGAAAATTATGATGAAATGAATGATAAAGGATATCTTGTACGTTCAGAAAGAATGTATTCTGATTCTTATCATTTTATGGGGAATGAAGTTTTCTTTGATGCAACTAATCCAGGAGCAAGAAAATTTGTTTGGAATAAAGCTAAGCAAAATTATTATGACAATGGTATTCGAATGTTTTGGCTAGATGAAGCAGAACCAGAATATGGTTTTATGTATGACTTTGATCATTTTCGCTATTACCAAGGCCCTGCTCTAAAAATTAGCAATATCTACCCACTAGACTATGCAAAGACATTTTATGAAGGTCAAAAATCTGCAGGTCAAAAAGACATTATTAATCTAGTACGATGTGTATGGGCTGGAAGTCAGAGATATGGCGTAGTCTTATGGTCTGGAGACGTTCATTCAACATTTGAATCATTGCGTAAACAAGTAGTCGCTGGACTCAATGCTGGACTTTCTGGAATAGCTTGGTGGACAACAGATATTGGTGGATTCACTGGTGGAAACGTCCACGATCCAAAATTTCATGAACTTTTAACTAGATGGTTCCAATTTGGTACGTTTTGTCCAATTATGCGTCTCCATGGTTTTCGCGAACCTGCAGAACAAACCATTGAACATGCTGATAGAATGTTTAATCAACCATTTGGAAGTGGTGCATTTAATGAAATTTATAAATATCCACATGATACTTATATTATTCTACGAAAGTATTTATTTATGCGCGAAGCAATCCGTCCTTATATTATGGAGCAAATGAAAAAAGCACATGAAGATGGAACACCTATTATTCGACCACTGTTTTATGATTTTAATTCTGACAATCATACTTGGAATATCTCTAATGAATATATGTTTGGTCCAGACGTGTTAGTAACCCCTATTACACATGCAGGGCAACGAGAATGTCGAGTTTATCTTCCAAAGTGCAATGAATGGATTGATATTAATTCTAAGAAACATTATCAAGGAGGACAGACTATCACTGTTGATGCTCCAATTGATACAATTCCACTTTTTACAAAAGCTAGTCACCCACTAAATGCACTACTGAACTTTAAGGTTCCTGAGGAATAGACACATGGATATTTCACATCAAAATCATCAATCTCATCTTTCAAATATAAAGAAAACACGAATCAATGCTGATGCTAATTTACCTAATTTATCAAAATATGTTATTTTTTCCATAACTTTTGGATTTCTTGGAATTAACATGGGGTTTTCTTTACAAAGTTCCCAGATGAGTCGTATCTTCCAATCAATTGGTGCTAATCCAAATAATTTAGGATTTTTCTTCATTTTTCCTGGCTTAATGGGAATGATAGTTCAGCCTTTAATTGGTAAATACTCCGACCGAACTTGGAATCGGTTTGGAAGACGAATGCCCTATCTTCTTTTTGGTGCACCAATCGCTGCAATAGTTCTATTAATGTTACCATTTTCTGGTTCGCTCGGCTTTGGATATGGTTCAATGGGAGCAATGATTTTTGCTGCATTTGCTGTTTGTTTTATGGATCTTTTTAATAATATTTGTATGCAACCATTTAGGATGATTATTGGAGACATGGTTAACAATAATCAAAAAAATTTTGCATGGTCATTACAACAAATTTTCTTTAACGGTGGTGGAATTCTTGCTTCTTTACTCCCATTTATTTTCACAGCCTGTGGGATGCAAAATACCGCTAAAAAAGGCGTTGTTCCTAATACTGTTATCTGGGCTTATATTATCGCTGCTTGTGTTCTATTTACTACAAGTATGTGGACCGTTTTCAATGTAAAAGAATATGATCCCGATACTTACGCTCGCTACCATGGAATAGATCCTCAAGCAAACAAGAAAAAAGTTAGTCTTTTTCAGCTCATTAAAACGGCGCCAAAAGCTTTTTGGGAATTATGCCTTGTACAATTCTTTAGCTGGGTAGCAGTTATGTATGTATGGACCTATTCAACCGGAACCTTAGCTAAAAATGTGTGGAATACAACTGATCCAACTAGTGCAGGATTTCAGGCTGCAGGTAACTGGTATGGTGTTTTAACAGCTATTTTAAGTATTGCAGGAATTTGCTGGGGATTTCTATATTCACATGCCAAAACAACAACTCGAAAAAAATGGTATGCCCTTGGGCTCATAATTGGTGGAATTGGTCTAATCATGGTTTCTTTTGTACATGATAAATGGTTAACTGTAATAGCATTCATTCTATTTGGAATTTGCTATTTCACCATTCATACATTACCTTTTACTCTTCTTACATCTTCACTCAATGGTCAAAACGAAGGAGCATATATTGGATTATTCAATATCGGTATTTGTTTACCGCAAATTATTGCTTCACTTATGAGTTTTGCTATTTTTCCTCTTGTTAATCATAGTCAGCCAATGATGATGTTAATAGCTGGAATATCTTTATTTTGTGCTGCTATTGCGGTTTACGGAATTCATGAAGGTGTTAATATTAAACAATAAGCTCTACAAAATCTGGTGTTGATATAAAAATAATTACTTTCTATATCAATAGCAGATTTTTGTTTTTAAAATAAAAAGAAGTTTTCCCTCTGATTCAATGAAATCGCTAAATCACACAGAAAAGAAGGTAACCTCCATGAATAATGATATAAGAAATCTCTCAATTTAACGGGCTTTTATTTAAATTTTTTCATCATTATTAATTAAAAAAGTTCACGTGGCTCAAACATTATTTGCGCTTACTTATATGCCCCGGACTTGTTCAAACTACGGAATCGTTAATAGAGATACTGCCCACTATTTTTTATCAGTGAAGTTTCGACCAAAAGAGGTGCTGTATTGTATTTGAAAAATGTATCAAATCCCTTTATTTATCTAAGTTCTTTTAAAAAGGCTTCACGCTTCTCTTCGTCTACTCCTGCAGCAGTAAGCGAGCGCAATGGCATGTTCGCAGAAATCGCTACCCATGCGTCATCAGCCATCATCGGTTTTAAAGCATCATATAAGCCAGATTTTTTAAGCGCTTCTTGAATTTTAGGATTATTACTATTCCAAACTTCGCCAATGTAGGTATCCACTGTAACTTCACCTAATGGATCAACCCCGATTGTCAGCTCAAAATCAGCTGTTAAGCGAATATCGCGTGAAGAAGAGCCAAGCATGATTTCATATCTTCCATTATCGGCTTCCCACTGCTCATTATTAACGTTATACCAACTAAAAGCCCGGCGCGGTAGTTTCATCTCAACAGTCTTGGTTTCTCCTGGCTGAAGACTAACCTTCGCAAAATCACGTAATTCCTTAACTGGCATTTCCACTCGACTAATATGATTTGCTACATAAAGTTGAACAACTTCTTTTCCGGCAACCTCCCCTGTATTTGTTACTTGTAAGCTTACATTAACCTCGTCTGTTCCTTCTTGAACAACCAAATCATGATATTCAAAGCTTGTGTAGCTCAATCCATGACCGAATGGAAAGAGAACTGGCATCTCATGCAAGTCATAGTATCGATAACCGACAAAGATTCCTTCATGATAATCCTCTTGATCATGATCTTTGCCAAAAGTTCCATAGGTTGGATTATCCTGTAACCGAACTGGCAATGTTTCTGATAACTTTCCGGATGGATTGACTTTTCCTGTTAAAATATCCCACGTTGCTTCACCGACCGCTTCCCCAGCTAAGTAAGTTTCAACAATCGCACCTACTTTATCTGCCCATGGCATTTCAAGAGCTGAACCGTTTTGTAAGACAACCGTGATATTAGCATTAACTTGAGTAACTTGTTCGATAAGGCGATTTTGATTTAATGGTAATGAGATTGAAGTTTTATCAAAGCCCTCTGTCTCCATTTCTTCAGGAAAACCAGCAAATATAATAACTTTGTCGCTACTTTTAGCTAATTGCAATGCTTCATTGACTAAATCTTCATCTTCCTGCTCACTATCTAATGAGTATCCTTGTGCGTATTGAGTATTAGCAGGAGCTGCTTGCAGTGGAGTAACAAGATGGTGGGCGTTGACATGCGAACTTCCCCCACCTTCAAACCGTGGCTTAGTTGCTAATTCACCAATAATTGCGATGGATTCACTCTTTTTTAAGGGAAGTTGTTGGTTTTTGTTTTGAAGTAAAATAATACTTTCATCAGCAACTTGACGGGCAAAATTATGTTGTTCTTCTTTATCGTATTCCTCAGTCGCAACGGCATCTTTCCCCCATTTTTCGACCATTCGTAATACCCGGAGTACTGAACGGTTTAGGGTTGATTCTTGAAGCCGACCTGCTTTTACTGCTGTCACAATTTCATCAACAGAGACTTGGCCTTTACCTGGCATTTCTAAATCTAAGCCCGCTTTTATGGCTGCAACATGATCGGCAACAGCGCCCCAGTCAGACATTACTAAGCCATCAAATCCCCATTCGTTACGCAAAATTTCCGTTAGCAAGCGCTGATTTTGCGAATTAAGAACCCCATTCAGTTTATTGTAAGAACACATTAAGGTAGCAGGCTGGGCTTCTTTAACAATCCGTTCAAATTGAGCTAAATAAATTTCACGCAGGGCCCGCTCATCAATATTAGATGAAGATGTAAACCGCTGATCTTCACGGTTATTCGCAGCAAAGTGTTTAACGCTAACGCCAACGCCCTTTTCTTGAACTCCCTTTACATAGGCAGTACCCATTCGACCAGTTAATAGTGGATCTTCAGAGAAATACTCAAAATTACGTCCAGCTAAAGGACTACGCTTGATATTAACTCCAGGACCGAGTAAAACGCCAAGATGTTCGGCATTTGCTGCTACGCCAAGATGACTTCCCAAGTCAAACAGCAAACTATCATCAAATGAACTAGCGGTTAAAGCGGATGAGGGGAAACAAACTGCATCAACAGAATTATTAATATCAGTTAGTGAAGCAGATAAATCTTGTTTACGTAATCCAGAAGGTCCATCTGACATCATCATTCGATCTACTCCAGGTACTTTAGCGGTAAACCAAAAATCTTTTCCTGAAACCAAGGCAGCTCTTTCCTCAAGTGTTAATCCCTTAACAAAATTTAAATCAATTTTTACCATGAAGATCCCACTCCTTTTTGTTAATATGCTTTATTATAGTATATTTGTTATAAAAAGCGCCTTACCGTCAACTCCTTGGTAAGACGCTTTTATTAATCCCAACTATTTCGTAATTTCATAATATCGTGACTAAGATCTTTAGTTTGGTCATAAATACGATGATATATCTTATAAAACGCATTATATTTAGCTACTATTTCTGGTTGTGGCTCATAGGTCTTGCCAAAATGAACGAACTTCTTCGCACAATCTTGAAGTGAATCAAACCATCCCAGCCCTACTGCAGCTAACATCGCAGCACCGAGGCCTGGACCCTGTTCATTTGTTAATGAAACTACTTTTTTATTAAAGATGTTAGCTTGTAGCTGTAACCAAAATTCACTCTTAGCGCCACCACCAATGGCAACAACCGTATCAAAGTCTTGACCATGTTGATCATAAATATTTAGGATATCGCGGAAACTAAAAGTAATACCTTCAATCACTGAACGAACAAAATCATACTTATTTTGCATACTGTCAACACCGATAAAGCTCCCCCGAACATCAGCGTCAGCGTATGGCGTCCGCTCACCAACAAGGTATGGCGTGAAAAGCAAACCGTTAGCTCCCAATGGTCGTTCAGATGCCTTATTAACCATTGCTGTGAAATCTTCATCTTTTGCAAAAGTATGTTTGAACCAATTTAGCGAATGCCCTGCAGCTAACGTAACCCCCATTGAATAGTAAGTATCAGGAATTGCATGACATTCATACTGTAAAGCACCGTGATAATTTACATTTGCATCGGGCTCATATTTCAAAACCACGCCTGATGTTCCAATACTGCTCATTACCATATTCGGCTTTAGAATACCTGCTCCAACGGCTCCACAAGCATTATCACCGCCACCGCCAAAAACTTTAGTGGTCGTCTTTAATCCCGAGAACATCGAATAAGAATCAGTAACCGTTCCCGCTTCATCAATTGAACGAATTAATGGAGGACACATCGACATAGGGATGCCAAATTCATCACAGATTTCTTTACTCCAAGTATTCTTCTTGATATCAAATAGGACTGTTCCGGTGGCATCGGAATAATCAATTGCCTGTTTACCAGTCATTACATAACGAACATAATCTTTAGGCAATAAGAAACTTTTTGCTTTTGCCCAAATTTCTGGTTCATTTTCTTTAACCCACAAAAGCTTAGGCAAAGTGAATCCTTCCAAGGCACGGTTACCAGTAATTTCGATAAATTTATCGCCCAGCTTTTCTTTAATTTCTTCACATTGCTTAGTTGTCCGCGTATCATTCCATAGCATCGCTGGTCGCAATACTTGTCCATTAGCATCCAGTAAAACCAGCCCGTGCATTTGTCCTGAGAATGAGATTCCATCAATTTCTTCAGCCTTTAATCCATCTCTTAAAATTAATCGATCAATTGCAATCGTTGTTCCATAAAGCCAATCTCGCGGGTCTTGTTCGCTGTAGCCAGGATGAGGCTGATGGAGATCATAGCCATAGCTTTGTTGCGCAACAATCTTGCCATCACGGTCCATCGCTGAAACCTTGACTGCACTTGTACCTAGGTCGACCCCAATTACATATTCGTTCATTATAATTTCATTCCCTTCTTAACCAAAAAGGGGCGGGGCAAAGTTGATTGCCTCGGCCCTTTTATTATATGACTTTTTTTCGTACTGAGTGAATGCTTGTCATGTTGTAGTTTTTTGGATTGATAGGAGATGTTTACTTAGCAAGCGTTTCAATCATGTAGTGGTTAATTGTGTCCTTAATTTCTTCAAGATGGTCTGAATGTGTGGCTGCTAACAATTCGCTTTGTGGAGTATCAATTACTTTTTCTTCAAGACTAGCAAAGTTTTCATTACCGTCTTCAATACTCTTACCTAAGCCTTCATCCCATGTGGAGTAACGTTCTTTAATAATATCATCTAAGAAACCGTCTTCCTTCATAGCAGCAGCAACCCGTAAACCAGCAGCAAAGCTATCCATACCAACAATGTGACCATAGAATAGATCTACAGGCTTAAACGATGTCCGACGTGGTTTTGCATCAAAGTTTAATCCACCACGAGGTCCGATGCTACCGTTTTGAATAACTTCCCACATAGCAGCAGTAGTTTCATAAAGGTTAGATGGATATTCATCGATATCCCAACCAATTAACTTATCACCTTGATTAGCATCAAGAGAACCAAGCAATCCGGCTTCACGAGCAACTCGAATTTCGTGTTGGTACGTGTGACCAGCTAAGTTAGCATGGTTACCTTCAAGGTTAAGCTTAAAGTCCTTATCAAGACCATATTCACGCATGAAGTTGATTGTTGTTGCAGCATCAAAGTCATATTGGTGAGTAGTTGGTTCCTTTGGCTTTGGTTCAAGAAGCATTTGAGCGTCAAAACCAATTTCATTAGCGTAATCTTTAGCCATGTGGAAGAACTTAGCAATATGAGATTGTTCACGCTTCATATCTGTGTTCCAAAGTGATTCATATCCTTCACGTCCACCCCAGAATACATAGTTCTCTGAACCAACGCGCTTACCAACTTCAAGACTGTGCTTTAATTGAGCAGCAGCATAAGCGTAAATTTCTGCTGAAGGAGCAGTACCAGCACCTTCTAAGAACCGTGGATTTGTAAAGAGGTTTGAAGTATTCCAAAGAACTTTCATGCCGGTAGCTTTTTGATATTCAACAATCTTATCAACTACTCGATCCAAATTCTTGTTTGTTTCGCGAAGTGTGTCACCTTCTGGAGCTAAATCACGATCGTGGAAGCAAAGGAAATCAACACCTAATTTGTTATAAAATTCGAATGCATAATCAACCTTTGCTAAAGCGCAATCCATTGGGTCACTGTATTTATCATATGGACGTTGAGCAGTTCCATCACCGAATGGGTCAACTAACCGTTGATCGAATGTGTGCCAATATGCAACTGAGAAACGAAGCCAATCCTTCATTTTCTTACCTAAAATTACTTCATCCGGGTTGTAGTATTGGTAGAACAAACCAGACTTAATACTTTTATGTGGTCCCTCGTATTCAATTTTATCAATATCATTCCATAAATCAGCCATATTTACGGCCTCCCATTCATTTAGTTTGTATAAACAACTAACTTACAATTCTTAATATATACCCTTAAAGTAATTTTGTAAACCCTTTCTTTGGATTTTACGTATAAAATCACAAAGAAAGTGCTACATTATCAATACCAAGCGTCTATAACCATTAATTTATTCAATTAAAAAGTCAGGTTATATTTAGAGATTTACTCTAAATTACCTGACTTTTCATTATTCAAGTTCTACATTAACTTTATTGTTTGTCATTGTTTTTTCAAACACATGACCATTTTCATGAATTATAATTTGTTGTTTTCCACTTAAGCCTTTAGTTTCGATTTGGAACTTATTTTGATTTCTTATAACCTCAACCCAGCCAGTATCTTTTCCACGGTTATTTACAACACTTATCCTTGTCTTTCCTTCATGCATATCAAAAAGATGAATATTAAGGTTTAAAGTATAATCATAATCAGCATGCTTAGGATTATTATGCGTTAATAAAATTGTATTATCACGAACCAATACAGGCAAAGTTAATTCATCGTATTTCTTTGTTATCCATTTCCCATTTGTAGGACTTTCAAAGAATTCTCCCTCATTTACAATACTTGTCCACTTTCCAGCTGGTATATAAAAATGGACTATTCCTTCTGAGTTAAATACTGGAGCAACTAAAATTTGACTTCCCAGCATATACTGGTTTGAAATTGTACGTGTATTATAGTCACTGGTAAAATCAAACCACATTGGTCGCATCAATGGATTACCATATTTAGCATTGTGAGCTGCTTGAGTATATAAATATGGCATTAAAGATAATTTAAGGTTTACATATTTTCTAGTGTTAATTACTGCTTCATCATCAAAATTCCACGGCACACGATAAACATCACTTCCATGATAACGACTATGTGATGAAAGTAGTCCAAATTGTGTCCACCGCTTATAGAGATCAGCTGTTGGGGTATCTGGTCCATCTTCAAATCCGCCAATATCATGACTCCAAAATCCAAATCCAGAACTTAAAAATGAAAGTCCACCATGTAAAGTATCTGACATAGATTTAAATGTTGAGAGACAGTCACCGCCCCAATGAACTGGAAATTGTTGAGAGCCTACAGTAGCAGAACGAGCAAAAACAACTGCCTCATCTATACCACGTTCCTGTGCAATTGCATCAAATGTAGCTTTATTATACTGATAAGTGTAGTAATTTCGTTCACGTTTAGGATCAGACCCATCATAATAAACTGCATCTTTCATTGGAATACGTTCCCCAAAGTCAGTTTTAAAACAATCTACTCCCATCTTTAGGAGCTTCTTTAGCTTTGATTGAAACCACTTTACCGCTGCAGGATTGGTAAAATCAATAAAACCATTACCCGCTTGCCATAAGTCCCATTGCCAAATATTTCCCTCTTTTCTCTTAACTAAGTATCCTTTCTCTTTTCCTTCTTTAAACATTTTACTTTTTTGAGCAATATAAGGATTGATCCAAACACAGACTTTAATCCCTTTATTGTGGATTTCTTTAATTAACTTTTCGGGGTCAGGGAATTCATCATTATTCCAAGTAAGATTACTCCATTCAAAATCTCGTTGCCAGAAACAGTCAAAATGAAATACATCTAATGGAATACGACGTTCTTCCATCCCATTAATAAACTTCATAACTGTTTTTTCACTGTAATCTGTTAAAAACGATGTAGTTAGCCATAAACCAAATGACCAAGCAGGCGGCAGATGAATTTTTCCAGTTAATTGAGTATATTTATGTAGAATTTCCTGAGGAGTTGGACCGTAAATCACAAAGTACTCTAATGACTCTCCTTCAACACTAAATTGCACACGATCAACATTTTCAGAAGCAATTTCAAAATCTACAGGTTCTGGTTGATTAACAAAAACCCCATATCCATTATCAGTTATATAAAATGGTACATTTTTATAGGCCTGGTCTGAACCAGTTCCACCGTCTTTATTAATCGTTCGTACTTCCTGACCATTCTTTACAAAGTTTCCAAAACGCTCACCTAATCCATACACATGAGTTTCAATTCCAAGAGATAATTGTTCTCTCATGTAATGCTTACCATCTTTTTCATTAGTAATCTCACCTTGTGCTCGATAACGTGAAGCTGTTAATTCTTTCCCATCTGCATAAAAAGATAATGAAAATTTTTGTCGAAGAGGTGCTTTTACTTGAAGCTTGCCACTCTGTAACGTAGCTTGCTGATCATCAATATGGATGTCAACCTCTGGATGATGATTCTGCAATTGGAAAGAAGGAGCCTTTTCATTTTGATCAAAATGAATAAGCTTTACCCCAATTACATCAGACTGTGGAGAGGTTAATTTAATTGTTGTCATTCCAATATTTAGTTCATCCCCACGTCCATTAATTTTTTTATAAGGAGCATATATATTTAATTGATTTGCTGATTGTTCAGCAGTAAACGATTCCTCTGGATGATTTATTTTATAACCATCTTTAGTAAGCCAATAACCGTTAGTAAATTTCATAAATAATTCTTCTTTCTTTATTACAATTAAATATTATTAAGATTTCGCCGTTGAATCTCATTATTCATCTTTTCAATTTTTTCATCAGTTAATTTATAGAATGCAAATACAACCATTGCAAAAATAGTTACAATAATCGGAATAATTGTAGTTGTCATTCTAATACCAAATAAACTTCTTACTGTTTGTTGATGATTAGCCACAAAACCGTAAGCAGCTAAAACATACCCAGGGATAACACCACCAAGTGCCATTCCAAACTTAAAGAAGAAACCTACGATAGCATTAATTATTCCATTTTCTCTTTTACCTGTTTTCCACTCTCCATAAGTAATTACTTGTGGAACTAAAGCCCATTGAAATCCTGTGGATAAGGTGACTCCTGCCGCCTCAATTGTACGACCGGTAAAAGTCCAAAAAATATCCGTAGCTGGAACCAAAAACATAATTAAAAAACCAATAATTATAATAATTAAACTTCCCTGCATTAATACTTGTGTACCTAACTTTCGATTTAGCCAAGGAGTAATTGGAACAGTAATAAACGCTGGGAGAGTACCTAATAAGTTATACCACTGCATTAAGCCCGCATTGTGAGCATTATAAGTCATATAATATGCACCCACAGAGTTTACTACGGACATTAAACCAAAAGTGATAATGAAGAAAATTGCTAATACTCGTAAAGGTCCATTAATCTTTAACTGATGAAACAAATCACCAACTGAAACAGTTGCTTCTGTATCAGCGGACATCTTAATATGTTCTGTAGATTGACTAAAACAAAAAACAAGTACTAAGGCACCTACAACTCCGTATACAATCATCGTTAAAAACCATCCAGTTTTTGAAGCATCCCCTGAATAATAGCCACCAGAAAAAAGTTTGACACATACAGGTACTCCAAAGCTAACAGCTAACGACCCCAAATTAGCTAAAAACATTCTGATTGAAGACATAGAAACTAATTCTTTATTATTTCGAGTCATTGCGGCATTTAATGATCCATAGGGAATATTAACTGTTGTATAAATAATCGATAGACCTACATAAGTAACATATGCATATATCAATTTGCCAAGTTGACTAAAATCGGGCACATAAAAACATAAAATTGCCATTACTGCGAGAGGCAATCCCATATATAATAAATATCCTCGATACTTACCAAAGCGTGTTGTGTGTTTATCAATAAATGTTCCTACAATTGGGTCATTTATCGCGTCAATGAGTCTGACTATTAAAAACATTGTTGCCGCATCAACAGCTGGTAAACCATAAACGTTAGTATAGAAAAACAATAAATACGTAGAAATTGTCGTATATATAAGATTTTGAGCAAAATCACCTGTTGCCCAACCAAATTTTTGTTGCCACGATAATTTAATATCAGTGCTATTTGTTGCTACATTTTGCAAATATATCATTTCCTATTCATTGTTATTTGTAAGTTAGTATGTTCACTGAACAAACTAATAATAACACATATGCGGAATTCTGCAAGCGCTTTCTAAAATATGAAACTTGACCAACAATATAAAAACTGAGAATAATAGTACTTATATTACAACCGTAGCATTAAGTTGAAAGGGGATCGTGTTATGTCAATTTCGTCTAAAGATGATCTTAATCATTTATCTAATTTAAAACATATTAAACAACAACTATTTAACCATTCCGCCATTTCCCGTGCTGAAATTGCACGCAAAACTGATTTGACTAGAGCTACTGTTTCATCTCTTTTTGATGAACTTGATTCTCAAAATTATATTAAACATCTTGGCCGTGGAAAATCTACAGAAAACGGTGGAAGAAAGCCGGAACTTTATACTATCAATTCGCATTATGGATATATTGCTTGCTTTAACCTCACTTATAATAGCCTTTACACCATTTTTCTCTATATTGATGGACAAGAAATTAGTTACCAACGTACTCCTATTAATGATCACCAAATTTCGTCCGTTATAAAAATTATTGAACAACAGATAACACATATTTCAAAGTTTGATGATACGGAACAAGGTCTTTTAGGGATTAGCTTTTCTATTCATGCTGTTGTTGATAATAATCGAATTAAACATTCTCCTTATTACGATCTTCAAAATATAGATCTACAAAAATATTTTAAAAATTTGTATCGGATACCAGTTCACATAGGAAATGAAGCTAACCTAGCTGCAATTTTTGAACGTGATTTCATTAAAGATAATTCGGATAATTTTATTGTATTAAGTATTCATCGAGGACCAGGCATTGGCGTAATTGCCAATCATCAACTCTTTAGTGGCTTTCAAGGTATGACAGGTGAATTAGGTAGTGTTAAAGTTCTTAATTCTAAAGGAAAATATCAAGAACTTGGTAATATTTTTTCAAGTGACTATCTACTTGCTCATATTATGCAGGCTAGCCATTGCCAAATTAAAAATCTCGAAGAGGCACATCAAGTTGTTTTAAAAAATATTCCATCTGTTAATAGTATTCTAGAAAATTTTGCCTATAACACGGCACAGTTAGTATTTAATTTGCAAATGCTCTATGGTCCAGAAAAAATACTTATTAATTCTCCAATTATCGAAGCACTTCCCGAACTAGGGTCATTAATCCAAAAATATGCAAAAAAAAGTGGGATACAAATACCTATTACCATTATTAAAGGCTCTAAGTACGTCTCATTACTTGGAGCAGGTGCTTTATTAATTCGACAAGTATTAAACCTAAAGAATGTCAATCTTCAATTTCACTGGTCGCATCATATTGGTTAAAATAAGACACTGGAAATTAATTATTGATTTTATATTTTAAATATGAAAAACCGAACTACAATTTAGAAAATTATAGTTCGATTTTTCCTTATTAGGTAATTTTTTATTTATTATTTAAAATAATCTTTTTTGAATTTCTTCTGCGCCAGCAAATGGCCCAGCTGTCACTTTAATTCCTTCTCGACGAGTACCAAAGAAATCAGTGTTAAATGTAATTGGAGTACCATCAGGGTTTTCATATTTTTCTTCCGGTTCAAATGCCATCATGATTGTATCAGTGGAAATAACACCATCTGTTTTTGCAGGTACAACGTTAAAAAGATTAGTTTTAAGAAATAGTCCTTCATCTCGTTGTTCAAGTTTTAATTGAATTTTTTTATCAGAGATAATGGCATCTTTTTCCATATTACATGGTTCTGCACCATTAAAGTAAATATTGCCTGCGCTCCAAATTGGCAAATGGTTATAATAATGGTCACTATTAGGTGCATAAATTCCACAATACCCATCAAATTGTTTCTTCCATTCTTCAAATGTTGGATAGTTATCAAATGGTTTTGTACCAACCGTAAAGTTATAATCATCCCAATCATCTGGTTCATCTTTCTTCATATCCGCTAGTTTTTGCATTTCTGGGCGTAACTTTTGTTGAACAAAAATATTATTGTAAAATTTGTTATCTCCATGTTGAATGGTCATAAAGCCCATTACCTTAGTACCGTGAATTTCATGATATGGTGTAAATCGATTAGACGGTAATTTAACAGAATTGTTATCAGTACCACGTCCAGTTGCTGTAAAACTTCCTGCAATTAAATTATGAACAAATGCTACCCCTTGAGCTGCTAAACGAACAGATCGATCAGAAAGCAAGAGATTATTATCAATCAATGTTGGCCCATGAGAAACTTCAATCCACATATCTTCACCGAGGCCAGACAAAACATCACCTAGATTATCTTTTGTAACTTTAAAGTCATTTGGTAAACTATTATGATCAAACACATTTTGAGTTACTCGTGTTCCTTGAGCCTGCCAGTCCAACCATAAGCCTCGAGTACAATGATGAATATGATTATGACGATATGTTACGTCAATTGCAGCGTGCATCTTAATACCGCCTATTTCAGCACCTGCAAGATTCTGACGAACGTTAATATCATGAATATCATTATCTTCAATCAAAGAAAATACTCCGCCTAAATGACCAACGATACCGGTTTGACCACAGTCATGAATATGATTTTGACGAACAATATGAGACCCAACATGCTCTTTATCCCATCCCTCATAAGAAGCTTGACAAATGGCATCACGTTCTGTTTGGGTACCATCTTTATACTTCCATTTTGACCATTTATTATCATTATTGGGTTGAAGATACTTTCCTAATGAAATTCCTGAACACTTTGAATGGGAAATATCACATTTTTCAATAATCCATCCTTTTGACCAGTGAGGCCCTATCATCCCCTCTTGGTAAGCTGTTGGTGGTGCCCATTGAGTTGCGGCTTTGGTTACACCGAATCCCGATAATGTAATATATCCTACCCCTTCTGCTTGAGGATAGAAACAATTCTCGCGAACATTAATTTCTACATTTTCTTTATTGGGATTATTTCCCTGGAAATTAGCATAAATAATTGTTTCGTTATTACGATCATCTTGCTCAGTAAACCATGTGTATAAAGTATCATCGGGATACCACGATTTCTCATTACGGACTGGTTTTTTCACTTCATCTAATGAATTAACTTCATATAATGCTTTATCATTCAGATACACTTCACCTGTATGAGCAATAATACGTGCATCAAACCAATCACCATAAACTTTAGTGGTGTACGGATTATAATCTGCAAAAACACCATTAGGAATATTAACTTTCCAAACGTTATCATCAATCTTTTCCCAACTCGTTACTCGTTCTGCTCCGGTAATCACAGCACCCAAGTTTTCTGATGACTTATACGTAATTCGTTTACTTGAAGTTCCACTATTTTTGGGATTAACATTTTCCCGATAAATTCCAGGGGCTACTAAAACAGTATCGCCAGGCTGAGCAATATTGGCTGCTGCTTGAATTGTTTTGAATGGATGAGTCTTCTGGCCATTACCATCAATAGGTACGTTTTTATCTACATAAATATTCATAGTTAGATGTCTCCTTTAATTAGTTCTTAGTAGCATTTCTCTTGGCTTCAATTTCATGATTGATTTTGTCAACTTCTGGATCGCTTAAAGGATATTTGCTCATAACCCACATACCAATAACTGCTAAAACAATTGGAATCCAGATCATCGAAATAGATATACCAGTTAGTGCTGAGGCAGGCTGAGTAGTCTTTGTTCCATTAAAGTGACAAAAGGCATTAATATATCCTGGAATAATTCCCCCTAAGGCTAGTCCGATCTTAAAGAATAGCCCCATAATTGAATTGATAATCCCAGCTACCCGTTTCTTAGAATGCCATTCACCGTAAGATATAACTTCAGGAACAAGTGACCACATATAACCCGTAGCAGCAGTAATTCCCCATTGCATGATAAAACGCCCAATATATCCTAAAGTAATATTGTTTTTAAATGCTGGGAAAGACCAAATCCATAAAATTAATTGTCCAATAATAAAGAATGTTAAAAATAAGTAGAAAAAGCCTTTTTTACCAATGTTTCGGCGAATAAGCGGCCAAAGGAAGACAAGGAAAATTCCTGGAATCGAACCAATTAAATTAATTGATGCCATCCATTCTGAATGACCAATATTATATTGCAAGAAAAATGGCCATACCGTATTACCAAAAAACATAAACGTAAAACTGATTAAGAAGAACCAACCCAAGACTTGAAGTGGTTTATTTTCAATTAATTCGTTCCATAAATCAGAAAACTTAACTGATTTAGTTTCTTCTTCTGTTGGTAAAACCCGTTCTTTAATTCCAAAATAAGTACATAACAACATGATAAATCCAATTATCATATAAACTATCATTACTTTGAAATAAGCATTAGCAGCATGAGGAGAAGCATAATTCCCTAAATCTAATCTGATACCAAACAAGCCAATACTTTGTAATTTCTTATCTGGAGATGCTAATTGAACAAATAGTGGTAAGAAAGTATACACTAATAGGTTCCCAATATTCGCTTCTGTCATTCGAACTGTTGTTAAAGTTGAAACTTCATCATTATCGCGTGTTAATGATGCATTTAATGATCCATATGGAATATTAACAAATGAATAAATTAATGCAGTAGCTAAATACATAAAGAATGCATAAAATACATTTCCACGAACAGCAGGAATTGGTAAGAAAAGCAGTGCACAACAAATTGTCAGTGGAATTCCAAAGTAAATTAAAAATGGCCGATACTTTCCACCATGTTTAAAGTGACTCTTGTCAACAACTGTTCCAACCCATGGGTCCCAAAAAACATTTACCCAACGTACGATTAAAAAGATTGTTGCCCCAGCGGCTGCGGAAATTCCAAATACAGTAGTGAGATAGAACAATAACATTGAACCAATTGTTCCAAAAATTAAGTTCTGTGCTAAATCCCCTGCTCCATAGCAAATTCGTTCACGCCATGAAAGTTTTGCAAATTCATTTACTTTTTCTTGAGAGATAGGTTTCTCTGTCTCACCAATTTTTCCAGTTGGTACATTCTCCATTTGATTTCACCCTTTCAGTTTATCTCATGTAAGTTAGTTGTATAAACTGACAGATATTTCCATCTGAACTAATTGTATCCGCTTTCATAAAAAGAAAATAGACCATATACTGACAAGTATTTGTCAATTTATGATCTATTTTTACTCACCTATTCAAAATATCCTGTTTGATTTTTTGACCTTACTGAGCGTTTTTTTATAATTTGCTTACGATATTCACTGGGCGAATATCCGGACCATTTCTTAAACTGCTTACTAAAGATTGAAACGTTAGCTGCACCTACCATATAAGCTACTTCTTCAATTGAATTTCCAGAATATTCTAAGAGTCGTTGAGCCTTTTTATACTTTTCACGATCAATAAAATGCAAGGGGGTTGTACCATAAACCTTCTTAAAAACTCGATGTCCATACCCACTACTAATTCCTAACTCTTTACATAAATCACTAAAGTTAAAGGATGGCTTTTCATCATCGTTATTAACTCGGTTTTCAATTGCAATTACTAAGTCACGACTAATCTGTGCTTCCTTATTAGAAAAAGGAAGCGAGCTGTTGTGGCTATATTTCTCTTTAATTAATGAATTAACCTGCTTCAAATATTTTAGTAAAAGTATTTCAATTTCGACTTGAATACTAAAATCACTAGAAAGGCTTTTATTACGGCAAAGCTTAACAATTCCATTTAACATTTTTTGAGACGCTTTTGCTAACTGTGAGCTTGCTGGAATCAACTGGTTACTAATTAAACTAATAATTTGTGATCGTAGCTGAATATCCTCAAAGTCAAAATGTAAACACATATATGTCATTGGGGCAGTTTTACTCATATTACTATTAGTATGTAATGTACCAGGAGCAATAATAATCCCATCCCCTGGTCCCAAAATCATTGAATCGTGGTCACGAATCTCTGTTAATTGATAGCCATCAATTACTATCATTACTTCAAATACTTGATGCTTTTGTTCAAAAAAGCTCCAACCACCATTAACAGTGTGTTGATGCCCTCCAAACATATATAGGCCTGACTCAATTGTTGGAATAGATATAAACTTTTGCAAAATTACTACCCCTTTCTTCATCCGTATCTCCTATATATGTATATTATCACTTATCTTCATTTTGATTGTTAGCGCTTTTTATAACTTGTTTTTGTCATTTTATGATCGATACACAATGTATAATTCAATAAATTTAAGAGACAAACAAAAAAGAAAGCACTTTCAAAAAATAATAATAAATGTTATACTCTCTTATGAAGGTTAGTTCTTTATCTAAACTAACTAAATACAAACAACCAACTTACACTAATTATTGCTGTCTGTATATATAGTTAGGAGATTCAACATGAAACATAAATTATCAGCAAGTTGGATTTACTTCTTTGCTGCTTTGGGTGGTTTGCTTTTTGGATATGATACTGGATCAATTTCAGGTGCTATCCTATTCATCGAAAAGCAATTATCACTGAACTCTTGGCAACAAGGATGGGTTGTTTCGGCAGTTCTTGTCGGTGCTATTATTGGAGCGATTACAATTGGCCCCTTCTCAGATCGATTTGGACGTCGTAAGTTGCTATTATTAACATCTATTCTATTTTTCATCGGAGCTTTGGGTTCAGGCTTAGCTCCAGAATTTTGGACTTTGATTTTTACACGAATTATCCTTGGTTTAGCTGTTGGTGCTGCTTCTTCGTTAATTCCAACCTATTTAGCCGAATTAGCGCCGGTCGCTAAGCGTGGAATGATGTCAGGAATGTTCCAATTCATGATTATGTCTGGTTTACTTCTGGCATATATCCTTAACTATTCTCTTCAAGGAATATATACTGGTTGGCGATGGATGCTTGGTTTTGCGGCACTTCCAGCAGCAATCCTATTTATCGGGGCAATTATCCTTCCCGAATCTCCACGTTACTTGGTTCGTAATGATAGAGAAAACGTTGCGCGCGAAGTTCTTATGACAATGAATAATAATGATGCGGATGTTGTTAATGGAGATATTGCAAAAATTAAGAAGCAAGCAGAAATCGTTTCTGGCGGATGGAAGGAACTATTCGGGCTAATGGTTCGTCCAGCTTTAATTGCGGCTGTTGGTTTAGCTATTTTTCAACAGGTAATGGGCTGTAATACAGTTCTTTACTATGCACCAACTATTTTTACTGATGCTGGTTTTGGTGTTCATTTTGCCTTACTTTCCCATATTTGGATCGGTATCTTTAATGTTATTGTAACCTTTATCGGAATCTACCTTATGAATAAAGTTAGTCGCCGTAAAATGTTAATCGTTGGTGGTTGGTTAATGGGGATCACTCTCTTTATTATGTGCTGGGGATTAATGTATTCTAGTGATTCAAAATTTGCTGCCGATATCGCTGTTATTTCAATGGTTATTTACATTGCCTCTTTCTCCGGTACTTGGGGTCCTATTATGTGGACAATGATTGGTGAGATGTTCCCACTTAACATTCGTGGTCTTGGGAATTCTTTTGCTGCTGGTGTTAATTGGACTGCTAATGCAATTGTTTCATTAACATTCCCTCCTCTACTAAGTCTCTTTGGTAAAGGTACTCTCTTTATCGGTTATGGAATCTTTTGTCTTCTTGCTATTTGGTTCGTCCACTCCAAGGTCTTTGAAACACAAGGCAAGTCTCTGGAAGAAATTGAACAGTGGCTACGAACTCAAGCATCAAAGAAGCAAAAAGATACAGCACCAGAAGCTACTTCAATTCAAAAAGAAAATTAATAAATTTAGTCAGACTGGATAACTGGTCTGACTTTTTATATTTATAAATAAAATTATGATATACTGAAATTAGAATCAACGATGGGAAGGAGAAAGTTAATGATAGCATATAAGAATTGTAGTCCAAGTGAGCTCAATTATACTTTAGGAAATGGCGGAAACGTCACAATCAAGGTTAATGGAAAAACCATTACTCTTACATTTAAAGATGTTCCGGCAGAAAATCCTAAATATATGAATGTTAAGATTTTTTCTGATCCTAAACATATAATGGCATCGATGGTAGTCGACGCATATCTAAAAGATGATAAAAATGATGCCAACGTTAATCAAAAAGTCAAAGAAAAATTAGCAAACTGCATTAATACAGCAGTAAGAAATCGTTTCGGCCTTATTTAAAAATTAAGAGTGTAAGTAAAAACTTCTATGGTTTCGATAATAAGTTTTTACTTACACTCTATTTAATTAATATTTTTTACTTCTTTTGGCCATCGAAAATGCAGTAGATAATCATCTAATCCTAAGGCACGATGAATTGCTAATGAACTTGCTCCCAGTAAAGAAGTCATTCGTGAACCTTTTATCATTTGAATTGGAGAAAAGATTCCTAATTCTACAAGTCGATCTCGTACCATTTCATACATTACAGGCAAATCTTCGAATAATGTTGAATTAAAATATATTTTTTCTGGTCCATAAGAAACAATCGCATTATAAGAAACTTCAGCAATCAACTGCGCTGCATGATTTAAGATCTGTTTTACTTGATCGTCTTCGCGGTAGAGTTTAACTAAATCTTCACTCGTAAGTTTTGTTAAGTTTTTGGCATTTATTACTTGTCGGATAATGGCATCTTCTGAACATAGCGATTCTACCTTAACAAGTTGTCGTGACCCGCTGTCTAAATCATTTGTCATTAAACTGCGGCCAATTTCGCCAGCCATCCCGCGATAACCTCGATACAGGTTATGACCAGCAATAATACCTACACCAATCCCCCGATGAATGCTAATTGTAATTAAATCGCGTGTCTCTTGGTTAGTTCCAAAATCTTGTTCAAATACTGCCGATAAATTAGCTTCGTTTTCTAACACAACAGGAACATTAAACTCTTTACTAAAATACTCTTCCAAGTCTATCCCTTGTAGTGCTAAGAAAGGTGAATCTATTATTTTATTATTAAACACTATTCCATGTATTGAAAAAGCAATAGCTAATAGCCCATGTTGAGTTGAATCAACTTGCTGAAGTTTTTTTATCTCTTCTTTTATCATTTGCATAATGTTTAAAATATCAAATTTTTCTATTGGTTTACGATTATATTGAATAATCTCACCATTAAGATAATTAAACATCGAGGCCATATATGATGTCCCAATATTAAAACTTGCAACATATCCATAATTACGATTTAAACGGACAAGGTGAGGCTTTCGACCACCACTACTTGTTGATTCTCCTTGTCGCACTCCTTCAATAAATCCATCTTCATTTAATTCATCGTATATTGACGAAACAGTTGATTTATTTAAATTGAGTTGGCGTGCTATTTCTGCTCGTGATGTTTCAGCATTATTAAATAACTGTTGTAATACGAGTTTTTTATTTTGTATTCGGGAAAGGTTACGATGGTCATTTATCATTTTTATCCTCTGTGCATTTTATAATTTTATTTATACTAATAGTGTACATATTCCAGTACCTTATGAGTATATTATAACATAAAACGGTTTATTAACTAATCACCTATTAATGTATAAAATTTTAAATTCTAAATAACACCACAAGATAATTAGTAAAATACTATAAGCGGCAGAAAGCCATACTACATATTTTAAGAACGCCAAGATATGAAAAACAGTTAATATTTGCAGACAAATTGTTAAAACAATCCATACTACTAAATGATCTTTTACCCGATCCCGATGTTCAATTAATTCTTCTTTTTTCATAAAAATACTCCAGATAAAAGGAGAGAATAGCTATGTCGTAACAGCTATTCCCCTTCTTGATTATATTTAATTTATACTAATCGTTCTTATCCATCTTAGCTCGTAATTCTTTACCAATTTCTTCATATCCTGGCTTACCAAGCAATCCAAACATGTTAGTCTTATAAGCTTCAACACCTGGTTGGTTAAATGGATTAATACCGTTTAAGTAACCTGAAATTCCCATCGCAACCTCAAAGAAGTAAATAAGGTAACCTAAAGTATATTCGTCTTCTTGTGGGATATGAACAGTCATCACCGGTACTCCACCATCAGTATGAGCAGCAACTACCGCTTCATAAGCCTTGGTGTTAACGTAATCCATTGTCTTACCTTCCAAGTAGCCTAAACCATCAAGATTATCTGGTTCTGTTGGAATTTCCATGTCATAATTTGGCTTATCAAGCTTAACAACGGTTTCCATTAAGAAACGGCGACCTTCTTGGATGTATTGACCAAGTGAGTGAAGGTCGGTTGTGAAGTTAGCTGAAGAAGGATAAATTCCCTTTTGATCTTTTCCTTCTGATTCCCCAGCTAATTGTTTCCACCATTCCGCAAACATCCGCATGTTAGGCTCGTAGTTTTCGAGTAATTCTGTTTCATAGCCCTTACGATAAAGAATGTTCCGGTAAGCAGCGTATTGGTAGGCTTCGTTCTTGGTTAGATCAGGATCAACATAATCCTTTTCCGCTTGTGCAGCCCCTTCCATCAGCTTATCAATGTCCGCACCAGAAGCAGCGATTGGCAAAAGACCTACCGCAGAAAGAACTGAATAACGTCCTCCGACCCCATCAGGAATAACAAAGGTTTCATAGCCATGAGCATCTGCTTCAGTCTTTAAGGCACCCTTAGCCTTATCAGTAGTAGCATAAATCCGCTTATTAGCTTCATTTTCACCATACTTCTTAATTAAAAGGTCCTTAAAGATTCGGAAGGCAATTGATGGTTCAGTGGTTGTTCCTGACTTTGAAACAACATTGATTGAAAAGTCTTTGTCATCAATTAATTGGATCAAGTCATGAACATAGGTTGAACTCAAGGAGTTACCAGCAAAGACTACCAATGGAGCTTTCCGGTCTTTTGCCTCTTGAGCTTGATAGAAAGTATTGTGTAAGAAGTCGATTGCCATTTGGGCACCAAGGTAAGAACCACCAATCCCAATAACAACTAAAACATCTGAATCACGTTGAATCTTATCAGCAGCCTTCTTAATACGGGCAAATTCTTCTTTATCATATTCAGTTGGTAAATGGAGCCAATCACGGAAGTCGGCGCCAGCACCAGTCCCATTCCGTAATTCATCATTAGCGGCGTTAACCATTGCTTGCATTTCACCAAGTTCGTTTTCATGAACAAATTGCTTTAATGCGCTACTGTCAAATTTAATGTGTGTCATTCCAATAGCTTCTTTCTATTTTTATTTTTTAGACATTTAAATGATAGCGGATAATGAAGTCGGTTTCAATCAGAACTAGCAATTTTTTCTCATTAATGAAAATTGACAATTTAAGGTTAATTAGGCATACTGGAAATACACAGCGTATCCGCTTACATAAATTGAAGGGAATAATTATTCATGGATAAAAATACTGAAAATATGTTAGCTGGGAAACCTTATCGTCCTGGAACACCAGAATTAAATAGATTTTCTCACCTTGCTCATCGTCTTTGTCGTGACTATAATTTAACAACCGATGAAGATACTGTTGAACGAGAAATGATTATTGATCGCCTATTTCCTCAGCATGACAACGGAATATATCTTCAAGGACCTATTCATATTGATTACGGTCGTTTTACCAAAATAGGTAAGAATTTCTATGCTAATTTTAACTTTACCATTTTAGATACATGTCCTGTTACTATTGGAGATAACGTAATGTGCGGTCCAAACGTCTCGATCATTACAGCCATGCATCCCCTCATGTATCAGCAGCGTAATATTCGGCAACAAGCTGACGGTCAGTTCGATGACGTTGAATATGGCAAACCAGTTACAATTGGCGATAACTGTTGGCTTGCAAGCAATGTAACAGTTTGTCCGGGCGTAACAATCGGCAATGGTTGCGTTATCGGAGCAGGTACAGTCGTTACTAAAGATATTCCTGATAACTCCCTTGTCCTTGGAGTTCCAGGCAAAGTGATTCGTCCTATTACTGAAAAAGATCACTTGGAAAATTTTCCTTATTAAATAATAATTTCGATATTAAAAGACCTTCATCAAAATCCGATGAAGGTCTTTTTAAGTTTAGTTTTAATATAATTTAAGCAAAAATAGTTAAAATACTTCCGGCAACAATAAAGATGATTCCGGCAATTGTAAATGACATTTCCCGCCGAGTCTTGTGTTCATGAAGAACTAAGATACCACCAATTGTTGCAATAATAACGTTCATTTGCGTGAAGACAAAGGCCGTATTAATTCCTAATGCCCGTCCAGCAAAGATATAAGCTAAGGCCGCAATTCCCCAAGAAATACCACCCCAGATATTGAGGTATTGTTCCTTTTGCTTGAAGGAATCAATATTTCCTGAACAAATAGCATAAATAACAGATCCAAGTAAAATACCAAGCATTTCTGGAAGGAAAATTCCTAAAGAACTATCATTAGCAACCATTGGCATCTTGGGGAAGGCTGAGTAAACCCAGTAACCAATTGTAGTAATAAGTAAGAAGAAGAAGTTTTGAACAGTAATCTTCTTCCCAGTACTTTCATCAGAGACAGAGGTCATCAAAGCCCCAACAATAACGATTGCTAAAGCGATAAATCCAACAGTAAGGGCACGTGCTCCACGCCATTCTCCAAAGATAATAACCCCAATCAAAGAGTTACCAACTAATTGAAATACTGTCGATAGTGGAATAGTGTTTGAAACACCCATCCGCTTAAATGAAACGAATTGTCCAATTTGACCAATTGTCCACAAAGCCCCACACAGTACTGAGAACCAGAATCCAGTCGTTGTAACAGTTGGGTGGCCGATAATAAATGCAACCAACCCAACAATTGTAGCACCGGCACCAATACCAAACATTTGGTTAATCGTTGAACCACCGATCTTACCAGTGATCAGTGGCATAATCCCCCACCCAATCGCAGGGATTAAAGCAAGTAAGTAGTTCATAAAAAATTCTCTCCTATCAATCCGTAATATTATTACGAGATATAAGTGTATCATAAGGTAAACGCTTCCACAAGCGCTTTCTTTAAATTTTTTTGGATTATAAAAATTGGTCTATAAAAAAGAAACGCTTTTTATCAGCGTTAAAGCGTTTCACTCAAATTATTGGCTTACTTTTTATCTTTATTATTTGTAGGTTGAATATTATGAGGAGCATATTCACGATCAGGGAAAAAGATTGTAAATGTCGTCCCCTTACCATACTGACTTTTTACGTCAATTTTCCCTCCATGAAGGAGAACTAACTGCCGTACAATCGCAAGTCCTAAGCCGGATTCCCCGTACTTAGTATTCATCCGTGAACGATCAGCCTTATAGTATCGTTCCCAGATATTTTCAAGTTGTTCAGGAGTCATCCCAATCCCATTATCTTGAACTTCAAATTGACTTCCCTTTTCCACACGTTTTCCACGAATGTCAATAATTCCGTTATCAGTGAATTGGATTGCGTTTTGAATGATATTGAACATAATCTGCACAAACCGATCATAGTCTGCATATACTCGTAAATTCTTTTCCACATCTAAGTGCAGAGTATCTTTCTTCTCTTTTGCCTTTTTCGATAACTGCTCTCGTAAATTTTCGAGTACTGCTGATGCGTCAAATACTTTCCGTTCCATCGCAATTTGGTTAGTGCGAATCTTTTCATAATCCAAATTATCATTAACCAAGCGAATTAAACGGCGAGTATCGTTCTGCATTAATTGAATACTATGCTTTTTGTCCTCTTCTGGAATCGCATCATACTGTAACCCTTCAAGAATGCCATTAATAGTTGTTAATGGCGTCCGCATTTCATGGGCTGCATTGGCCATAAATTGTCGTCTCCGCTCCTCTTGCCGACGAATTTCTTGTTGCGATTCACGTAACGAAGCGGTCATTTGGTTAAAACTCCGACCAAGGTCTGCCACTTCATCACGCCCATTATCATCCACTTCAACATTGTAATTTCCTTGGGCAATTTGGTGAGTAGCCATCCGTAATCGATCAATTCGTTTGGTAATTGACCGTGCCAAGAAGTAGCTAACTGCAAGCGTTACAAGACTAGCAGTCAGTAATGCCATTATTAAGTTAATCTTTATTTGATGCATATTTTGCTCAATCGTCGATACAAAGGTTGCAATTGATACTACCGCAATCATCTTCCCCTTATAGAAATATGGTCGTGAAACTTCGGTCATTCGTGGAGAAGCACCCTTCGATACTCGTGAATTAATTTTAGGAGTAATTAGTTTAGTACAAACGGTTTCTCCTTTTTTTAATTTTTTCCAATCACTTTTACTCATACTCGGAGCAAAGCCATTACTGGCAAAGATTTTCCGGTGAGTTGTATCGTAAATCGCAAAGTGGACATTTTGACGTGTTAAAAGATTGGCATTGCTATTTAATGATTCTGTAGCAAACCCTTCAAAACTTTGGGTTGCCATATTGTAACGAATAGAATCCTGAATTAAACTATCAGAATAACTTTTCAATTGTTGCCACGTATTGTGATACATAGTGTTGTTAGTCACATTGATAAACGAAATACTAACAATCACCATTAGCGTCAAAATAATCGCAAAAAATGAAAGCATCAACCGATACATTAATTTCATTAGTCGTTACCCTCATCATCAAACTTATAACCGACCCCCCATACAGTCTTAATCACTTGAGGTCCAATATTTTCTAGCTTCTGCCGTAACTTTTTAATATGGGCATCAACGGTTCGTTCATCACCGTAATATTCATAATCCCATACTAATTGTAAAAGTTGTGAACGGGTGAATACTTGACGTGGTTTCGAGGCAAGTGTCTTTAATAAGTCAAATTCTTTAGGTGTTAAATCACCAACCGGCTTTCCGTATAAGAATACTTCTCTTGTCTTAGTATTCATCTTAAAGTTCTTTGTTTGAATATCAAATGTATCGTCACTATCAGTCTCTTGAACATCCTCAAGTTTGTTTAAATGTGTTCGCCGATAAAGGGCCTTGATCCGCGCAATTAAAGTAATTGTACTAAATGGTTTGGTTACATAATCATCAGCACCAATTTCCAATCCCAATACCTGATCACTTTCAGTATCACGAGCTGTTAACATAATTAAAGGAACTGTTGGTGATACCCGTCGAATATCAGCTGCAACCTGCATTCCATCCTTTTTAGGAAGATTAAGGTCTAGCAAAATAATATCCCATTTATGAGGGTCAGCGTTAAACTTTTCTTCTGCTTCCACGCCATCATAAGCAAATTCATAGTGCCATTTTTCTTTTTTAAAAAACATTGCCATCATTTCACAGACAGAATGATTATCCTCAATCATTAATATTTCCATTTAATTCATTCCTTTATATTTTATCTGAACTCTATTTACTAATTTTTACATGAGAATATCTTCTTATGAAACCCCACTAATTATCCTAATATTTAGCATTAAAAAAGACTGCCATAAACCAATGGCAGTCCTTATAGGCATATAGTGGAGATGACGGGAGTCGAACCCGTGTCCAAGCATATCGCCATTTCAATCTCTACGTTCATATCTCAACTATTTAGATTTCACTAACCAAAACGCCGTTGATCAGGGCAACCATGGTTAGCTAGCTTGATTAATCTCTTCTTATTACTTCAAACGGGAGTAATAAGCGTAGTCCACTAAGTATAAAACCCATTGCCGCATCATGGACGAACCCGGAATGGATCTACGCGCGCTACTTGTTAGGCAGCGTATGCGTAAGAGTTTGAATTATTGTTTGCAGTTATAATTTAAAACTGAGCGTTTTTACGAAGACGCAACCTTCGAAACGCAATTGAAACTCGACCTATACCTGTCGAATCCATAAACATCCCCATAAGAGGTATACTTATTATACCACATTTGTACAAAAAAGCGAGACTATGAAGATCAGCTTCTTAGTCTCGTTTTGCTTTTTAGTTTAAATTTTAGTACCAGCCGTTAGCTTGCCAGTGAGCCTGAGCATTTTGCCATGAACCGTAACGACTTGCAACGTATTGGTCAGCAACCCGTTCTTGGTTAGCTGCTGAGTAGTCACCGTTAAGGTATGATGCTGATAATTGGTACTTACCAATGTATTGACCGTTAGTAGCACCGTAGTTACCACCAGATTCACGAGCGGCAATCCAAGCCTTAGCAGCAGCTTCTGAACCTGAAGCATTTGAAGTATAGCTTTGGCTAGCTTGACTTTGAGCTTGTTGAGGTTGTGCAGTTTGTTGTTGAGTAGCTTGAGTATTGTTGTCAGCTACATTTGCATTAGCTGCGTTTTGAGCGTTGTATTCTTGAATTTCACCATCGCTCTTGATGATTAACTTTTGACCAACGTAAATCTTGTTAATATCTTGAATATTGTTCTTCTTAGCAAGATCATTGACCATACTGTTGTCTTTTGCGAATTTGTAAGAAATACCTGAAAGTGTGTCACCACTTTGTACGGTGTAGATAGTGTCGGCATTAGCAGCAGTAGCCGTTGCACTAACACCTAAGGCCACTGCACCAAGAGTAGCAGATACTTTAGCAAAGTTTTTCTTAGAAATCATAAATTAAACAACCATCCTTTATTATTTAGCAAATTATCTTTTCCGTTTCAACACCCTATATATTACACTCTTAATATTACTAAGCTGTAACAGCACCATTTCTATTTACTACTCTCCGTTGGCTTTTTGTAATATTTTGTAATATAAGTTGTCAATTAATATGATTATAAAATTTGCAATCCCTTGTGCTAGTTAGCTTTTAGGGAGCCATAACTTTTATCGAAAATTCATTAAATAATAAATAAAAAAGAGTATTTTTTTAGCAAAAAATTCATATTTGCGCCAAAAACACTCTTTATTTTACTTTTTATAACAATCTTTATTACAAAAGTGTTGCAAAATAACGTTCACAATACCTTGCAACTCCATCATTATCATTTGTATCTGTAATTGCTGTCGCCACTGCCTTAACGTTAGGAAGACCATTTTCCATTACAATTCCTTGAGCCGCGGCTTCGATCATTTCAAGATCATTATCAGCATCCCCAAATGTCATTAAATTACTAAAGTCATCACCAAAATGATCCAGTAAGGCCTTCAATCCAACTGCCTTATTTAATTTTTTAGGTAAGAATTCCATTATCATTGGCTGGGATTGAACTGCGTGATAATGTGCTTTAAGCTCAGCTGGAAGTTCTTTTATAATAGGAGATAATTTTTCAGGTGTAATCGCCATTACAGCTTTACTATAAGTGATTTCAGGTACATCACTCATTGGTAAAACCTGAAATTCAATATTTTTTAAAACTGTCCGATAAATAGACCCAGGATAATCGTTTAGTTCATATACCCGTTCAAAGTCTAAAACATTGAGGGGAATCTTTTTTCGTTTAACATAAGAAAATAGTGGCAGTAAATCACTCTTTTTCATTCCTAATTCAAAAAGATGTCCACGTGATTCATTATTAATAACTAATCCGCCATTAAACGTAACTGTGTAATCATCTGAATCAGTTAAACCAAGCTGTTCAATATATGGCCAAATTGCATTGATAGGCCGGCCCGTACAAAGCACTACCTTAATTCCCTGTTGGTGTAATTGCTTTAAGACACGTTCATTACGTTGACTAATTTCTTTATTACTGTTTAAAAGCGTATTGTCGAGGTCTAACGCAACCATCTTAATCATTCTCTTGTTCCTTCTTTCGGATTTTCCCCTGAATTATTTGTTGATTAAAGTCTTCAAAAAGTGTTAAAAACTGATCAGCACGATCTTCACCATAAATTTGAACCCAATTAGCAAACCGGTGATTAATCCTCTGCCAAATCTCACTTTCGACATCCTTACCTTTTTTAGTTGCAACTAAGAACATTCGCCGTCGATCGGCTGGATCAGCTTTTTGTTCAACATATTTTTGCTGAAAAAGGACTTTTAATTGGCGAGAGACCGCACTCCTTGTTACTTGTCGTTGCTCGGCAATATCCATTAGTTTGATATTAGGATGGTTAATGATTTTTCGTAAAATCAAAAATTGTTCAAAAGATAAATTATATTCACTCGCCGGTTCAGAAATAAAGCTTTCGATGCCCTTTAGTCCCGTCAAGTAAATATTGATAGCTTTATCTAATAATTGATCTTCATGTGTCATTACTAACCTCCTATTTTTTTGTCAAGATCGTTTTTGCAATTAACCGTGCAAAATGATCATTTCCGCTTGGTCCCATATGCACATTGTCACTCGCAAACCAGTCAGCATGTCCTTGACTTGCCTTATTCCAATCGACCACATGGATATTCTTATGCTTCTTGGCTAAATCTTTAATTTCGTTATTAACTGTTTGCTGCCATGGCTTTGTTGGAACATGGGCAGTTACCCAATAGATTTGGTGTCCAGAGCCAATTGCACTTAAAATATCATCCAACGTATCTTGAGTCATCGGGCCGTTTGTTCCCAAATTTAAGACAACAATCTTGTTTAAATGCCCATCTGCCTTTAATTGTTTGATAACATCAGGAGCTGCAGAGCCTTGACGCCCAACTTGTGCATCAACATAAGCATTTGGCATTAATTTCTGAATACTATCTGCGGCATCTGCCATCACCGAATCACCGATGGCCGTTACCTTTAACTTCTGCGCTGCTTTTATTTGCGCCGGAGTTAAATCATACTGTTTCTGAAGCTTAGAAGTATTACCACTAGCTTCTGCAACATTATCACCCTTTGCAATCTTCTTATTGTGTTCTTCAGCAGCCTGATGATTTTGCTCTATCCGTTGCTGAACCGCTGTTTTCTTTGGTGCACGGTTTGGCTGGCAAAAACCGATAAATGCAATAACAACAACTAATGCACTTACCATCATTTTAGCCCCGCTTTGCCAACTAAAGTGATGCGTTTCTAACACATGCTGAAGATCAGCTGGTAATTTTGACCACTGATACTGGGCAAATGGTCGTTCAATTAACCGGTAAGAAACTTCACTTACTACTAAAATAATAATAATTTCCACGAATGCATTGAGAAGTGGATGATTGCCGACATTGATCAATCGTTCATAAAAGACCATAACGGGATATTGATAAACATAAATCCCATAAGAACGCTGCCCAACCCAATGAAAAACCGGATTTGTAAACCACTTGTTCATCCCCGCACCTGGGTGAATGATAGTAGCCATTAATATCATTCCAATAAAACTATAGAGAAACATTCCCCCGCGGTAGGTAAAGGCGGACTGCCCATTCAATGAGAAAAAGCCAACAATGGTCAAAACTGTTGCAATAATTCCTATAATATTAAGTAAACGGCGACTACTTACCTGTAAATTAGGCCGAAGTCGATTTAATGGCCACGCAAGCCCTAACCATGAGCCAAGTAAAAGTGAAAAGGCCCGTGTATCGGTTCCATAATAAACCCGATTGATATTTGCCGGGTCATAAAGAACAGCCATTTCTATTGCTGACAATACAGCCAAAATAAAAACTACTCGTCGTACATTCTGCAGCTTTTTAAAAACCACAAACAATAACGTAATAATCAGGGGCCACAAAAGGTAAAATTGCGCTTCAACCCCTAATGTCCAAAGATGGGTAAAAGGTGAAACGCCACCAAACTGATCAAAGTAGGACTGACCATGACTGATTTCCCACCAATTATATATCCAAGTTAAATTAGTAACAATTACTGCCCGAATGTTATGGAGTAGCTCTCGTGCAAATAATGTAATGTACGCTGTTGTTAAAATTAACATCGCAATTAATGTCGGATATAGTCTCCGAAACCTTTTTAGATAAAAATGCCCTAAATTAATATGACCACCATATTTAAGCTGCCGACTAAATTGATAGGTTACAAAATATCCAGAGACTAATAGAAAAAGTGGCACTCCTAAATAACCACCCATCAAAACATTGGGCAATAGGTGGTAAATAATAACTCCTAAGACAGCTAATGTTCGTAAGCCGTCAATTCCTGTAACGAAATAGTGCGACTTCATCCCCTGTGATGGATTAAAATTTGGCTTCATTGCCTAACCTCCACATTTTTATATCCATTTTTAGTACTACCAAATAACTCAGCTTCCTGATTTACCCAATATGATTTTCTTTTAAGATCGTTTGCACAACCTCTTCAATCTCTGAGGGACGCTTCCATTCTTCCCAATGATCCATTGCTTCAGTTTGCATCTTATAGTGAGTATTTATAAAGTGCTCATACTTTATAACATTTTTAGAATGAGGAATATTTAATTCTAAAATACGAACCTCTTTGATAAAATTTCGTTCAGCTGCTAATTCTGCACGACCATTTTGAACCATATTACCAATTTCATAATATTTTGAGCCGTCATTACGGGTAATTTCTTCAATTAACGTTAACGTTTCGTGTTGTTCTTCCACGTTGTTCTTCCCCTTTCAACCCTTATCATTATAGCGAGTTTAAATAAAAAAATCACCGTCTAAAAGACGATGATCGGCATAAGAGAGAAAGAGAATTGATTAGAAGGTAATTACTTTATACCTTGCAACTATTATGATAGCGTTTCCATAAATGTAAGTCAACCCTTTTATTAAACAAATTTAAAGAAAATATCAAATTACTTTAAAAAATAAAAAGAAGTTAGGAAACCAACTAAAGCGTTTCTAACTTCCTTTATAATTTTATTGAACTGTAACAGACTTTGCGAGGTTACGTGGTTTATCAACATCAAGTCCCTTACCAAGACTAGTGTAGTAAGCCAACAATTGTGCTGGAATTACGCTAAGAAGTGGTGTCAACACTTCATCGACATCTGGAAGAACGAATGTATCGTCTCCTTTTGCAAGGTGCCGTGAAACAATTGTAATTGCATTAGCCCCACGAGCTTGCGTTTCTTCAAGATTGCTCCGTGTTAAACCAGCAGTCCGATCTTGGGTAATGATTCCAATCACTGGAGTCTGATCTTCAATTAAAGCAATTGTTCCATGCTTTAATTCACCAGATGCAAAGCCTTCCGCTTGAACGTATGAAATTTCCTTTAACTTCAAAGCAGCTTCAAGTGAAACTGACCAATCCATTCCCCGGCCAATGTAGAAGGCGCTTGGAGATTTAGAGAGGTAGCGAGAAGCAATTTCTTCTACTTTCTTCTTGCTATCAGTAATTGATTGCATACCATTAGCAACTAATCCTAATTGGTGCTTAACATCAAAGTCTTTAGCTGCTTGCTTATCCATGTAGACACCCAATGCTTGAGCAAGAATAGCTTCGACAGCAATTTGGGCAGTGTAAGCCTTTGTTGAAGCCACGGCAATTTCCGGACCAGCGTAAAGTAATTCAGTGTAAGTTGCTTCACGAGAAAGCGTTGACTTATCAACATTAGTAATTGTTAAACTTGGCCAGTTATGCTTATTAACATTAACAAGTACTTCCCGACTATCAGCCGTTTCCCCGCTTTGACTTAAGAAGATAAAGAACGGCTTCTTAGAAAGAAGTGGTTGTTCGTAAGCAAATTCTGATGAAATGTGAACAGATGTAGGAATTCCGCAAAGTTTTTCAAAAATGCGCGCACCTACTAAGCCAGCATGATAACTTGTACCAGCACCAACAATGTAAAGGTGGTCAGCATTTGCCATATCTTTTAACATCTCTTCATTAATTTGTGCTACATCATTGTCACCAAAGTATTCTTGAACTAACTTCCGCATAACAGCTGGTTGCTCGTCAATTTCCTTTAACATGTAGTATGGGTAAGCACCTTTATCTGCGGCATTAGCATCCATATCAACCTTAAATGTTGGCCGATCAATCTCATTACCATCAAAGTCTTTAACAGTAACGTGATCTGGCTTAACGATTACCAACTCGTGGTCACCGATTTCCATAAAGGTATTAGTTTCTTTAATCATTGACATTGCATCAGAACCAACCATGTTGTAACCATCAGCAATCCCAACTAATAATGGACTCTTATTTTTAGCAACGAATAATGTATCTGGTTGTTCTTTATCCATCAATACAAATGCATAAGAAGAATCAGGGCTGATTAAACGAAGAACCTTAAGGAGGGCTGCTTCTGTTGACATTCCAGATTCAACTACAAATTTATCAACTAATTGAACAATTACTTCTGTATCAGTTTGACTAACAAATTTAACGTCAGATAAGTATTCTTTCTTTAAATCAGCATAATTTTCAATTACACCGTTGTGAACTAAGTAGAACCGTTCGTCTTGAGAGTATTGAGGGTGAGCATTGGCTTCATTTGGTTCACCATGAGTAGCCCACCGGGTATGACCAATACCGGCTAAACCATGAACTTCTTCCCCAAGGGCCGCTTCTAGATTAGCAATCCGACCTGGCCGCTTTACAAGGTAATCATGTCCTTGTTGATCATTAACATAAACTCCTGCAGAGTCATATCCACGATATTCAAGACGCTTTAATCCATCAATTAGAATTGACAAACTCTTGTCAGTTCCTGTAACTCCAACAATTCCACACATAATTAAATTCCATCCTTTAAATAAAATTGGTATAGATAACTAGTGGTTATCACTAAATCTAATCAACTGTATTGTATAGTACAGTTTTTAGATTATCTTGTCAATTATTTTATTAGATTGGTCTATATGATTTAAAATTTATTAAAAGATTAAAAAGCGAGGCTAGAAGAATAAATTTTCTTCCAACCTCGTTTTTCACTCTTCAAGTTATTCTACTTCTAGTTCCGCACGGGCAACATCACCGATCCGTTCAACGTATTCATGAACTAATTCTGGCGTAGCTGCTTCAGCCATAATGCGCAAAAGAGGTTCTGTTCCACTAGGACGAACAAGAACCCGTCCATCCCCGTTCATTTCTTTCTCAACTTGCGCAATAATTTCCTTTAACTTTTGATTTTCCATTGCGGTAGTTTTATCTGCTACCTTAATATTCAATAACTCTTGTGGATAAGTTGTTACATCATTTGCCAATTCAGCGAGTGTCTTCCCAGAGTCTTTAACTACAGATAAGAGTTGCAGTGCGGTAAGCATCCCATCCCCAGTTGTATTGTGATCTAAGAAAATAATATGTCCTGATTGTTCACCACCAAGGTTATAACCATTTTTCAGCATTTCTTCAACAACATAACGGTCACCAACCTTAGTCTTAACACTCTTTAAGTTGTGTGCTTCTAAGGCTTTGTACATTCCCAGATTACTCATCACAGTTGTAACCACTGTATCTTTCTTAAGCAATCCTTTCTTATCCATGTACTTACCACAGATATACATGATCTTATCACCGTCAACAATATTTCCCTCATTATCAACAGCAATGCAACGGTCACCATCACCGTCAAATGCTACTCCAAGATCAGCATCATTTTCCACAACTGCTTTTTGGAGGCTCTCTGGGTGAGTTGATCCACAATTTAGGTTAGTATTTAAGCCATCTGGTTGATCATTAATTGGAATAAAGTCAACATTCATATCAGCAAAAAGATTAGAGATGAAGCCGCTTGTTGCACCATTAGCAGCATCAACTACCACTTTTAACCCTTCAAGATCACTTGAAACAGTTTGTTCCAAGAAAGAAGTATATTTTAATGCTCCCTCATGATAATCAGCGACTGTTCCTAAGCCCGCATCAGATGGTCGTGGCAACGTATCTTCTTCAGCATCTAGTAATTGTTCAATTTCATATTCCAATTCATCGGATAATTTAAATCCATTACCACCAAAATATTTAATCCCGTTATATTTAATTGGGTTATGACTAGCAGTAATCATTACTCCCGCATCAGCTTCTTGTGCCCGAACAAGGTAAGCAACCCCGGGAGTAGTTACTACGCCTAGTCGTAAAACTTCAATCCCAACGGACAATAATCCAGCGATCAAAGCATTTTCTAGCATTTCACCAGAAATTCGTGTATCACGAGCAACTAATACTTGAGGTTGTTTCCGTTCTGAATGCCGAGTAAGGACATATCCACCTGCGCGACCAACACGGAACGCCAATTCTGGACTTAAATCTTGATTTGCAACCCCACGAACTCCATCAGTTCCAAAATATTTTAACTTCATTTCACTTCTCCTCTATGTATATCTTTATTATTGATTTCGACTACTTGAACTTGAATCTTCATTGCTTATGCTACTTGAAGATTGGGATGTTTCAGATGAAGAATCTGAAGAGTCATTTCGCGAAGATGTTCTTGAACTGCTCTTTGTTTCTTCACTCTCTTCACTACTACTACTTGATGAACTAGCACTCGAACTGCTGCTCTGTGAACCCGCAGAAATAGGAATTGAAACATTAGTAGTAGTTGGTGAAATCACAACATTAAGTGTTTGACCATTCCGATCAATTGCTTGTAGTGTTACCTGTCGTGCAATATTATCCTTTGCATCATGTGGAATTGCAACAAAAGCAATGATTCGATTTACTTTATTAACTTCATCACGTGAACCAGTAACTTGGACAGTTTGAATATCACTATGTGGACGTCCAAGCTTATAGCCATTATCCAAATCTCTAGTACTCAAACGAATAGTTACTTTCATTGTAATTGTTTTGCGTGGTTGAATATTAACATTAATATATTGTGGCTCAATTTTAGAAGTTAATTCTGAATTTAACCCACTCGTTTTTAACTTTACTCGGTGTTTACCAGGAGTCAAGTCAGACAAATCCGCATACACCTTAAAATTTTGAGTATTAGAGGTGGTTGTAACCAATGCAGAAGGACCGGTTACCTTAACCTTAACATATTGAGGATACCCGCTGACAATATACTTATTGTTATCAATTGTCACATCAAGGGGCATTCTAAGGGTAACGGATTTATTCGACATTAAAGCACTACTCTGGTTATTATTCCGAGTATTTTGACGAAGGAAGCCGCTTTTGCTCCCATTTACATACATGAATAGAAAGAGTGCTAGGATTAACGAAATAATTCTTAAAAACCATTTCCGGCGAAAGAAGCCTTTAGTGTCCTTGCCCATGACGGCCACCTCCTTTACGTTGAAACTTAGCATAAAGTTCTGTTACCAAGTTTTCGTGTTGAGGCTCATGCGTATACAACTGAGCACGTAAGAACTTTAGGTATTCATCTCGCGACATGTTTCGAATTAATTCATTATCTTTCGTAATTGAAACTTCGCCGGTTTCTTCTGAAATAACAATTGTCAACGCATCTGTCACTTCACTAATTCCAACAGCAGCCCGATGTCGTGTCCCTAATTCTTTAGGAATCAATTTACTATCAGACAAAGGAAGATAAGCAGCCGCTACTGCAATCCGATTATTTTTTATAATCACTGCTCCATCATGCAAGGGCGTATTAGGAATAAAAGTATTAATAAGTAATGCCCCTGAAATATCAGCATCGAGTGGAATACCTGTTTCAATATACTCTTCTAGACCAGTCTTCATTTGAATACTCATTAAAGCACCAATTCTTCGCTTTGACATGTACTGAATCGCTTGGTCTAATTGCTTAATCATATCTTCTTCTTTCTCATTTGCTGTTTGATTATGAGTAAAGAAAGTTCCTCGACCAAGGTGTTCCAGTCCACGCCGAATCTCTGGCTGGAAGATAATAACAATTGCAATAACACCCCAGTTGATAATCTGGTCCATTACCCACGAAACAGTACTTAAACCAACATACCAACTAACAATCTTAACCAAAATAATGATCAAAATACCGCGAAATAGTTGGACAGCTCTTGTACCACGAATCAACATTAATAACTCGTAGATTAAAAACCAAATTACTAAGATATCAATTAAGTGAATCAGATTCTGCCATGTTAGAAGCGAAATTATAAATTGCATCGCATTCACCATCCTCTAAATCACGTTCATATTATATCATTTCATTTCGTGTTTAGCTTAATCTAGAAAAAATTACTTCAAAGTTTTGGAAATAAATAAAGGCTCAGCTGATTAAATAACCGCTGGGCCTTTAATATTAAATTATTTCCTGGGAAATTTTAGTGTTCTTGCACTTCATTTGGATGAGCAATTTCCCAACGATGCTCAGTCCAGAAGTAAATAGTGATAAGTGCGAAACAAATTGCTGGGACAATGAATGATAACTGCATTGAACCAGTTAAATCTGATACCCGTCCCTGAATTGTTGGAACAATTGCACCACCAATTAAGGACATAACGATAAATGCACCACCAGTTTCGGTGTACTTCTTTTCATGAATTTGATCAAGAGTATGAGCATAGATCGTTGGCCATTCTGGTCCAAAGAAGAAACTAGTTGCGATTGCCGCAATTACTGCTGTGATGTTAGGAACAGTAAAGGTAATTACCAATGAAATTGTTCCAAGTAATGAGAACCAAGTCAATACCTTAGTAATTGAGTAACGGTCAAGGAACCAGTTTGCAACTAACTTACCAAAGAACCAAGCAATGTAACTGTAGATCATGAAAGTTGAAGCAGCTGCATCAGAAATATGAGAATCAAGGCGTAATGCTAACCGAATAGTGAATGACCATACAGTCGTTTGCATACCAGCATAAATAAACTGACAGAGAACCCCTTTCATGTACCGCTTATTGTGGAATAAGTAGTTGAAAGTTTCGCCAAGTGATGGTTGATCTTCCTTAGTTTCAGAGCCAGTTGAGAAGGCCTTAGCGCGAGGCATCTTAGTAACTGCCAAAACGATAAAGATGATGATTAAAACAATCAAAATATACTTATAAGGCTGCAAAGTCAATTGAAGCAAGTGTTCATTGTAAGCTTCTGCCTCAGATTTTGACATCTTAGCAACCTTGTCGGCAATATTTCCACCTTCACCGAAAATAAGGTATTTACCAAGAACGATTCCCATGATATCACCAAGAGGAATCAAAACATTAGCAACGTTTAACCGTTTGTTAGCAGTTTCTTTTGGTCCAAACATCGTTGCATATGTATCACAACTAGTTTCAAGAAAACTCAAACCAATAGCAATAGCAAAAATAGCAACTAAAAACATACTATAAGTAGCAACATGTGAAGCTGGGAAAAACATTCCACAACCAATAATATAAAATAATAGCCCAATAAGAATTGCTAACTTATATGATGTCTTCTTAATAAGAATTGATGCTGGAATTGCCATTAAGAAATAACCACCGTAAAAGGCACTTTGAACAAAGGCAGTTGCAGTATCATTTAAGGTAAAAACCGTCTTAAATTGTGTAATCAAAATATCATTAAGACTGGCCGCTGCTCCCCATAATGGGAAGATTAAACATAAAATAACAAATTGGAACATTGGTGTCCGACTTAAATAACCGTCTGAAAGTTGAACCCAACTTTGTCCCTTTTCTTTTTTTACTTCATTTTCCATAAAAAACTAACCCCTAATATTAAAATGTTACGCCTGATTCAAGGATAATGTTTGAGTATGGCGTCATTTCCCCTGTCCGAATAAAGGCATGCGTCTTAGCAAGACTCTTCTTAAGCTCACTATGAGGCATAAATGCAACCTCAACATCTGGTAATGCCTTCTTAATATTTTCAAGTTGTTCTGGATTTTGATCCTTGATTTCTTCAGCTAAGTAAATCTTTTGGACTTTCATTTCCTTAAGAACGTTATTCAATACGTCCATAAAGCTTGGCAATTCCTTATCAACAGCCAAATCAATCTTCTTAGTACCAAATGGAACTGGCATTCCTGCATCCCCAATTGATAGCCAATCCATGTGTCCCATATTAGCTACGACAGCTGAAACTTCTGAATTAATAATCCCTGTTTTCTTCATGATAATTCTCCTTAATTTTCTGCTAAGGCTTCTAGAACTGCATCATGATTTGGAATAGAAGGCATTGCTCCCATTTGTTGAACAGTTAAACTAGATGCTCGTTGTGCGTAGACAAGGGCCTTATCAACATTTGACAAGTCCTTTTCTAATTGTGAACTTAATGCCCCAAGGAATGTATCACCAGCTGCAGTAGTATCAACTGCCTTAACCTTAAATGCTGGAACAAGTCCATGTGCTGTAGGTGTAGAGTAAAATACTCCTTTTGAGCCTAAAGTAATTAAAAGGTGTTTAACTCCCCGTTCACGGAAGTAATCAGCACTCTTTAACATTGATTCTTCATCAGTAATTTCAATACCTGTTAATAAGGCGCATTCACTTTCATTGGGAGTGATAACATCTGTATATTTTAATAACTCTGGTAAAATCTCATGAGCTGGTGCTGGATTTAAAAGAGTAGTAACACCGTGTTTTTTAGCTTGCTTAAATGCATCTAAAGCAACTTCTTGTGGTGTTTCAAATTGACTAATTAAAAAGTCAGCATCTTCTAAAACATCATCAATGCCATTAAGAACATCAGTGGTCATTGCTTGGTTGGCACCGCCATATACCATAATGTCATTTTGACCATTAGCATCTAAAGTAATCGCAGCACTACCAGTACCGTGTAACTCATCAGTCATGATGTGGCGTGTATCAATATGGTCATCAGCCAATGATTCAAGCATGTAAGCTCCTTCTTTATCAGAACCAACTGCCCCAATAAAGGCCGTTTTGGCACCAGAGCGGGCTGCTGCAACTGCTTGATTGGCACCCTTACCACCAGGAGCAGAACTCTTACTTACTGCTGAAATGGTTTCACCAGGTTGAGGGAAGCGATCAACGTGATAAGTAGTATCAACGTTAATACTTCCTAAAACAACTACATTATTGCTCATAAATATACTCCTTACTTTGTGAATTTTTTCAAGAATGAGACTTAAACATCCTATCACATTTTGAAAGTGATTACAAAGTTGTTTTTATCAGTCAGTGAATCGGTATACTTCAAAACCCTTTGAAATCGCTTTTTATCTATAAAAATAATTTTTCAATGAGCAATTTGTGAGATTTTTTCATAATTAACAAATAATAAGATTAATCAAATTTCTTTTTCCTTTTTTAACGGCGCTTAACTATTAGGTTAAATTCATTCATTACTTCACTATCTTTAAAATAATAAAAGTGCAAGTTTATTAATAAACTTTTAATAAACTTGCACTTTATAATATTAATCTTGCCGACCGATAATCCTTACTTCGGTTTCAAGATCAACGCCAAATTTTTCTTTAACCGTCTTTTGAACATGGTGAATAACATTTACGTAGTCTGCTGCAGTTCCATGGTCAATATTAACGATAAAGCCAGCATGCTTAGTCGAAACTTGCGCCCCACCTGAAGTATAACCTTGTAATCCAGCATCATGAATCAACTTTCCGGCATAATATCCTTCTGGCCGTTTAAAGACACTTCCACAAGATGGGAGATCTAATGGCTGCTTAGCTTCTCGCCGTTCATTTAGGTCGTCCATCCTTGCTTTGATATCATCATACTTACCCGGTTCCAAAGCAAACGTAGCATCTAACACGACGCCATTATTATCTTGAATACTGCTATGCCGATAACCAAAGTCCAATTCTTCATTAGTAAGGTGTTTGATTGTTCCATCGGGAAGCATTACGGTTGCCTCAGAAACAACATTTTTAGTTTCACCACCATATGCACCGGCATTCATGAAGACAGCCCCACCAATACTGCCCGGAATACCAGCAGCAAATTCTAATCCAGTAAGTTCACTATCACGAGCTGCCTCGGTTGTTGCAATATAAGATGCCCCTGCCTGTGCAGTTACCTTATTATCATGAACTTCAATTTTATTAAGCCGCGTAAGAATAATTGTTAAATCATCTATACCGCCATCGCCAACAATCAAATTACTGGCGTTTCCTAAAACCGTTAAGCCCATTTTATGCTCACGAACATAATCAACCAATTCTTTTACCTGGTCAATCGTTTCGGGAAAAGCCAACCAGTCAGCTGGACCTCCTGTTTTAGTATAGGTGTAATTCATTAATGGTTCATCTTGTTTAATTTCAATATCAGGAAATTCGTTCATCAAATTAGCCATTCTCTATTTCTTCCTTTTTTATATTTACTTTCAAGAGCTATTGTATCATTTTTCAAAAGTAAAAGTTTTGAAAAATGATTAGTTGATTGTAAAATAAAATTATCGACTTTTGCAAGGAGGATGTATGATGAATTTTATAGCAATGGACTTTGAGACTGCTAATGGCAAGCGTTACAGTGCATGTTCACTTGCACTCACAATCGTTCGGAATGGACAAATTGCCGACGAATTTTACACCCTAATTAACCCTCATACTAAATTCTTTTGGCGTAATACCCAGATCCACGGTATTCATGAGCGTGACGTCCAAAATGCGCCTGATTTTCCAGAAGTATGGGAACATATCAACCAATTCTACACTCCTGATAAACTGGTTATTGCCCATAATAATCGGTTTGATAATAGCGTTTTAAGGAATACGTTAGAACATTACAATATCAAAGTCCCCGTCTACCAGACGCTCGATACCGTTGCTTCAAGCCGCCAGTTGATTCCAGGATTAACAAATTATAAACTTAATACTGTTTGTGACGCGTTAAATATTGACCTTCATCACCACCATAATGCTCTTGATGATGCCCAGGCTTGCGCTAACATTCTGCTTTATCAAAGCAAGCATTTTACCCCACAACAGATTCAGCCCTTTATTAATTTAATCGGCTAAAGGAGATAATCATGACAGATATTAATCTTAAAGGTGGAAAACTAAGTATTGAACAACTTAATACTATTTTTGAAACCATCCCCGTAGAATTCGATTTCATTGATGAAAATGATATCATTCGCTGGTCATCAGCCAATCGGCATCGCTTATTCAAGCGAACTGATGCAGATCTAGGTAAACATGTGCTTGAGGTTCATCCCGGGCATAGTCAAAATCATGTTAAGCAAGTACTTCACGATATGCATAGCGGAGACCGCGATTCAATTAGCATTATGATCAAGCATCATGGTCAACCTGTAAATATTGCCTTTTACGCCTTACGTGATGATCAAAATAAATACCTTGGATGTGTAGAGGTAACGCAAGACGTTAGTAAACAGCAAACAAAGGGATCCTTCTGGCGAAACATTATGCAAGTACTACATAAAAAATAAACATATGTACAAAGAAAGAGGAAATAATGGCTTACTTTTCCATTGTTTCCTCTTTTTTATTATCGTATTGCATTTGCAGGACATTACGACCCTGCTCAACCGTTTTTCCTATTGTAACAAAGTGTAATTGCTGATAAAGATTAATTGCCGGAATATTATCCTCAAAAACTGTCAGGACCAAATTTTCTAAACTACTATAAGTATTAAACCAATATTCTGCTTCATCGACTAATAAGCGACCGATTCCGTTTCGCCAATACTTTTTCCGTACCACGACTCCTAATTCACCGGTTGTCGGTTGATGATCTAATACCATTACAGTAACCATCCCCACAATTTCTTCGCCGAGCATTGCAAGTAAAATAACACAATCATCAAATTGATTTATTAAATCGATATTTTTTGCTTCTGTCTTTTCACTAATCTCATTTAGATGGGGAACTAATACCGCGTCACTTTCAGTTGCAGTTGCCCGTAAAAATTGCAAAACAGCCCCGGCATCCTCACTCGTTGCTAACTTTATCGAAATGTCATCTGCCATTATTCCACCACGCTTTTTACAATTTGGTCAAAATGCTGTCCATGGGGTTCAAATTCCAGAATACGGGTATTATCATCATCTGTTCGCTTAAAGTGAATAGCTAAAAAGTCAGCTGGCAATTCATCTTCAACAAATTCAGCCCATTCAACAACTGAAACTCCATCACCATCAAAATATTCTTCAAGTCCGAGGTCTTCTGCTCCCCCATTTTCTAAGCGATATGCATCCATATGATATAAGGGGAGACGGCCATCTTGATATTCATGAATAATTGTAAAAGTAGGACTTTTAATGATATCAGGAATTTCTAACCCTGCAGCTAATCCCTTGGTAAAAGTAGTCTTGCCTGCTCCTAAATCACCATCTAAGACTAGCACATCCCCGGCAACTAATTGCTGACCAATTTTCTTTCCAAGGGCAATTGTTGCGTCACGATTCGTTAACGTTAAACTCTCCATAGTACTCTCTCCAAGTTTAAAATACTAGCCTTATTGTACCCATCTCATGTTTAAAAAGCAAAGGAAGTGGGCCTAAACTCACTTGCGAGTTTTTAGTCCCACTCCCTTTATCAATATTTACAATGCTTGTGCTGCGGTAATCATTGCAACCTTATAAGCATCATCCTCACTGCATCCCCGTGAAAGGTCTGCAATCGGTGCGTTAAGTCCTTGAAGAATAGGACCAACTGCTGTAAACCCGCCAAATCGTTGTGCAATCTTGTAGCCAATATTACCTGCTTCCAGACTTGGGAAAATAAATACATTGGCATGACCAGCAACTTTTGAATCAGGGGCTTTAAGTTCACCTACTGATGGAACAACAGCAGCATCAAATTGTAGTTCACCATCAGCTGGTAAGTCGGGATCCAATTCATGAACTAGCTTAGCAGCATCCGCAACCTTGGTAACCATTTCGCCCTTAGCAGAACCCTTAGTTGAAAAACTAAGAAGCGCAACCTTAGGATCAATTTCAAATAAGCGAGCTGTTTCTGCACTTTGAATTGCCACTTCAGCCATTGTTGGCGCATCCAATTCAATATTAATTGCACAATCAGCAAAGATATAACGTTGATCGCCTTTAATCATAAGGAAAGCCCCACTAATTCGATGGGCACCAGGCTTAGTCTTAATGATTTGTAATGCAGGCCGAACAGTTGCCCCAGTTGAATGAACAGCACCAGAAACCATTCCATCAGCCTTTCCCATGTAAACAAGCATCGTTCCAAAGTAGCTCACATCTTCAAGCATCTTTTGAATTTCTTCAGGAGTATTCTTTCCTTTACGCCGTTCCATTAATGAGTCAAACATTGCTTGCTTATCGTCTTCTGGATAAGTTGCTGGATCGATAATTTGAAGGCCAGCAAGATCAAAACCATTTTTACTTGCAACTTCTTTAATCGCTTCTTCATCACCAAGTAAAATTGGCTCTACTAAATTATCTTTCTTTAAACGGACAGCAGCTCCTAAAATCCGCTTATCTTCACCTTCAGGGAAAACAATTGTCTTGTTTTGTCCCTTAATCTTTGTAGCAATCTCATCAAATAATTCCATAATGCAAGTACCTCCTTATGGTCACTAAACATTTTAAAGTTGTGACTAACAATCACATCTTTAACGATAATTTGGTTCGGCAGGCAGTTGCCAATCAATTGGCTGTTCTCCCATTGCCTGAAGTGCTTCGTTTGTTTTAGAAAATGGTCGAGACCCAAAAAATCCACGATTAGCAGATAATGGACTCGGATGAGCTGATTCAAGAACGATATTTGTCTTCGTATTAATTAACTGTTTCTTATTTCGGGCAGCCCGTCCCCACAAGATGAACACAACAGGTTTAGGACGTTCAGATAAAGCATGAATCGCCGCATCTGTTAATTGCTCCCAGCCATGTCCACGGTGAGAATATGCTTGCCCTGCTCGCACTGTCAAAACCGAATTTAACAATAGGACGCCTTGATCAGCCCACTTCTTCAAATAGCCGTGATTTACCGGTGTATAACCTAAATCACTTTGCAATTCTTTGTAAATATTCTGTAATGAAGGCGGGACCGGTACCCCAGGCAGTACTGAAAAACTACACCCATGAGCTTGGTTTGGTCCATGATAAGGATCTTGACCAAGGATAACAACTTTAACCTTACTAAAAGGAGTCCATTCAAATGCTTCAAAAATATGATGCATTTCTGGATAGATCGTTTGATGGGTATATTCTTCTTTTAGGAAATTATGCAATTGCGCATAATACGCACTTTCAAACTGGGGCTTTAAAACTTCCCACCAGTCGTTATGAATTAATTGTTTCACGATTATTAGCACCTCGCCTATTATTTTAGCATAATTAAACATCATCATGGGATAAATTGGAAGCGTTTTTTAACTTAGAAGTTTCTTCACCAAATTTGCTAAGAAGCTGGTAAAATAAAAGGTAGATTATCAAAGAATGGTGGTGGCAAAGTGCGACAATTATATATTCGCGATCGTTCAAGTGATTTACATGGAACGACCGTCATTCGCGATAAGAATGGTAAATCGTGCTATCTTCTTGTCGGTAAGTGGGGAATGAGGTACGATGCCCTATCATTGTATGCAATTGATGGAGCCTTATTAGCTGAAGTAAAGCAATTAACTCTTGGACTGTTACCCAAATTCGCATTATATGTTAATCGACAACGCGTTGGAACAATTGGGAAAGGTCTTGGGTTTGTTCAACAGGTTATTTATATACGCGGTATTAACTGGATTGTTGTTGGTTCACCATTGACAAGCCGTTACCGTGTTTTTTCCGGTAGTCACTTAGTTTTTTCAATTCAACCTGTTAAACTATCAAGCGGATATTGTCATGAATTAAAGATAAATAAAAAAGAAGATGAACCTTTAGCAATTCTAATCGCTAGTATTCTTAACCATTGGGCTCGACGAAGTGAACAAGAACCGTTATTAGCACGATTAATGAAGCGTTCCCCTAATCTTAATACCAGCATGTCATTTTCAATTAGCAATCAGTTAAACTTAAACTGTAAAGAACGTAGAAACAAATAGATTTTAAAGTGAAAAGCCTAGGTGAAAATTTGTGATTTTCACCTAGGCTTTTCGTTTTAATAATGTTTCATAACTCGTTCAATTTCACGGTTTTGTTCACGACGCTTAATTGCTTCACGTTTATCGTACTGGTGTTTACCTTTGGCTAGTCCTAATAAAACTTTTGCATAGCCGTGTTTAATATACATTTTCAAAGGAATAAGCGTAACTCCCTTATCCTGTAAGGCTCCTACAAGCTTATTGATTTCCTTTTTGTGCAATAGCAACTTGCGATTTCTTAATGGATCTTGATTGAAGTAAGTCCCATTATCATACTCACTAATATGCACATTCATTAACCAAGCTTCACCGTTACGAACTTGGGCAAATCCATCTTTCAAATTAACCCGGTGAGCACGAACAGATTTTATCTCCGTCCCCGTTAAAACTAATCCTGCTTCAACGGTATCCGTGACAAAATAATCATGACGTGCTTTTTTATTTTGCGCAATTAAATTGTCATTATTTTCTTGATGGGATTTTTTTGCCATAATATCCCTCCCCGCTCTTAATGGTGGCGACGAACGCCTTCATGATCACGTGAATTATTGTGGTGACGAGTTTGTCCCCGATTTATTTGACGATTATTTTGATGTCCGTTTTCTTGATGAGTGCGACGCCATTTTCCTTGAGTATTACGGTAATGGTTACCATTATTATTCTCATGACGGGAATTATTATTGGTACGTCCCTTGCGGCCACGACCTCGACCACGATACTCATCATTACGTGGAACCCGAATCTTTGTCTTTGGTGCCTCTTCAGGGTTAACAATTTCAAAGTCAACTTCACGAAGATCTTTATCTGCTCGAACTAACTTAACCTTAATTGGTTGCCCCATTTGGAAAATTCGATGAGAGTTTCGTCCGATTAGAGCCATATGTTTTTCTGAATATTCATAATAATCATCCTTCATGACGCTAATATGAACTAACCCTTCAACTGTATTTGGTAATTCGACGAACAAACCAAACTTCATTACTGAACTTACGACGGCATCAAAGGTTTCACCAACATGATCTTCCATGTATTCGGCTTTCTTCATACTGTCAACATCACGTTCTGTATCAATTCCCCGTCGTTCGGTAACGGAAGTATGTTCAGCAATTTCAGGAAGCTTGTCACGCCAATGATCCTTAGCTGGTTCGTTTTTACCATGTTCTTCGTACCACTTAATCAAGCGGTGAACTGTATCATCAGGGTATCGCCGAATTGGTGAAGTAAAGTGAGTGTAGTATTTAGCGCCTAAACCAAAGTGACCTAGCTCTTCATCCGAGTATTTAGCTTGTTGCATACTACGTAACATCATCACTTGGACCATTTGCTCTTCAGGAGTACCAGCCACATCCTTTAACACTTTTTGAAGCATCCCTGGTTTAACATTTTTAATATCACCATGAACATCAATTCCAAACACAGCCAAAAAGTCCACAAATGACTTAATTCGGTCACTATCTGGTGTCTCATGGATCCGATAAAGGAATGGAACACGTTCTTTAAAGTAGTGTTCAGCAACCGTTTCATTAGCAGCTAACATAAAGGATTCAATCATCCGTTCAGAAAGTCCCCGATTCCGTAGTTGAATATCAGTTGGGTGCCCCTTTTCATCCACAATAATCTTTGCTTCAGGAGCTTCAAAGTCAATAGCACCACGTTTTTTCCGATTTTTAAGCAATAATTTGTGAATCTCGTCCATTGTTTCAAACATTGGAACGAGGTCTTCATATTGTTTCATCGTTTTAGCATCATGCGACTCCAGAATCTTATTAACTGCTTTATAAGTCATTCGGGCATGTGATTTCATAACGCTCTGGAAGATTCGGTGATTAACGATCTTTCCTTGCTCATCAATTTCCATTTCGCAACTCATGGCAAGACGTTCTTCATTAGGATTTAAAGAGCAAATACCGTTAGAAAGCCGCTTAGGAAGCATTGGAACTACCCGATCAGTTAGATAAACAGATGTACCACGCTTAAATGCTTCTTGATCAAGCGGTGTACCTGGTTTTACATAGTGAGTAACATCAGCAATATGGACTCCAAGGTGGTAATGCCCATTATCCATCTTCCATGCTACCACCGCATCATCCAAGTCTTTTGATTCAATTGCATCAATGGTAACAAGTGGTTGGTCAGTAATATCTACCCGTCCCTTTTTTTCTTCCGGGAGAACATGAAGCGGAATCTTATTAGCTTGATCCATCACTTCTTTGGGGAATTCATGCGGAACATCGTGAGCATAAATTACTGACATAATATCAATGCCTGGTTCATCTTTATCACCAATCACTTCAGTAACGGCACCCGTCATTACTTCTGGTGCCTCATCACTAGGATAAGTCTCAACAGTAGCCGTTACTACTTGGCCGTCAAGTGGTTTCAATCCCTTGTCCGTTACATAGAAATGATACTGCGACAATTTCTTATCTTTAAGCAAAATTTCGCCAATGTAATCATCACCAACAGTCTCTTGCTTAAATTCACCAACTACATTTTCATATTTATGTTCAACAATCCGGGTTACTTGACCTTCTGGACCCTGATCACTACCTGCTTTTGCTGGTCGTAATATTTTAACTTCTACTTGATCCCCATTTAATGCATGCAAAGTATGATCAGGATTAATATACATGTCTGGAAGATCCGGGTCATAGTCTACAAAACCAAATCCCTTATCGTTACCATGGAAAGTCCCAATAAGTGGTTGTTGTTTAATAACTGCCTCGAATTCGCCACGATCAGTTACTTGAACTTTTTTCTCTCGTTCCAATTGAGCAAGAGATTGAACAATCGGTGTAAAGTGCTCAGCATCATCCATTCCTAATTGGTGAGCAAGTTTTTCTGCTGAGTAACTCACACCTGCATTATCTGTTAAATGTGTTAATATTTTTTCTTTTAAATTATTTGTTGTCATTAGAAGACACCTCGAATAAATTTTGTAAATATTTTTCTACATCGGCAAATAATTGACGATGAGCGGTATTAACTGTTAATAAGTGAGTAGCGGTTGGGTAGTAATGATAATCAACTGCAACCCCATTTGCTTGTAATCTTGCTTTTAATTGCAGACCAGACGCTGGATCAATCATTTCATCCGCGCCTCCCTGTGCAATAAAGAAAGGTTGATGAATCTGATCTAATTGGTCACAAATTTGATGCGCCATTGTTTGAATTTGTGCTAGTTGTTTGGGGAGTTGCTCAGTCAATTTAGCAACCTTTTCCTTAGTGATTAAGGGGTTAATTTTTTGTTGACGATAATACTTTGCCGCAATTTTAGGGAAGTATTCCGGAACATTTGATTGTCCCCAGGTGGTAATTGGGGATGCAAAAACACCACCACCTAATAATTGCGGATCATTCTCAAGAGCCCTGGTGGCAAGTAAACCGCCGAGCGATAAACCAAAAATTGCAATTTGATCAATTCCAGCATCGCGTAAACGAAAGATTGCCATCCGGGTATCATCCCACCAATCACCTGGACCATTGCTTTCTAGTACTTTTCGCGGATCACCGCCATGCCCACTCAAAAGCGGTGCGAAGACTGTATACCCTTGCCAATTAAGCTGACGTCCTAACATTCGAACATCATTCGTATTTCCTGTATATGCATGAAGCAAAATAACTCCACGACGTCCACTATGGGGAAAGAAAAAAGACTCACCAGTATACGTTATCACTACATCATCCCCTACACTCCAACCGTAGCGTCAAAAAAGCCTCCTGGAATCACAATAATTTCAGGAGGCACTTTAAATTTAATGTGACGAAACGTAAATCATCGCTAATGCCAGAATAAAGAAGAGTGCTCCACAAATTGTTGTAACAATCTGCATAACAGCTTCAAATCCCCGCGCTTTACGACGTGAGAATAAGTCACCCGCACCACCTGTCAAAGCTGACATTGCATCATTATCGTTTTTTGCTGGTTGCATCATTACACACGCAATTAATACAACGCAATCAATTAAGAATAAAGTCATTAATGTGTTATACAAGGATTTTTCCTCCTAATACTTTCACGCTTTTATCCTAATTATCATATCATATTTATTGTTCTATTGCTATCCTTGTGCATAATGCGCGGCTCGACTTATCTCATGGTAAGCTTGTCTAGTAGTCGCTGAATTAGCACGTAAAATTAATGTATCGCCCGCTTGCAGCTTTGTTTGGCCATTCGGAATAATTTTTTCTTCTCCCCGATAAATAACCATCACAATACAATCAGTTGGCCATGGAAAATCTTTTATTTTACAACCATCCAACTGTGCTCCAGCATAAATGGTAATCGACATTGTAACATCCTCTTTATGGCGTGCTGGTTGTGGATTGTTGCCAATAAAAGCATTAAACATCGCTGTATATACTGGTTCACCATGTAACGCATCTACAACAAGATAAGCTACCACGGCTACTAAGGCTAATGGCATTAAATGCGCAAGTGAACCAACCATTTCAGTAATTAATAAAATAGCAGTAAACGGCGCCTTGCTAATACATGCAAAGTAACCTGCCATTCCATAGATAATAAAATTAGGCAAATATCGAACTGGCATTAATCCCAAGCGAACCATTAACGCACAATAAACCGCGCCTAAAATAGCACCAAGAGTTAAAATTGGCAAGAATATTCCACCTGGTAATTGCGAACCATAACTAATCATTGAAAATACAAAGCGAAGGACAAAAAGCCCCACAAAAAGCGCTAAAGAAAATGGTAAGGAACGCAAAATAATAATTAATTCATTTCCTCCGCCCAGTGTGATTGGAAAGTACCAGGCAATAGGAATAACCAATAAAAACGGAATAATTGGATAAGCAATAGGAGATAGTTTAGGAATCCGTGCCGTCCAACCATTCAAATGCAAAATAACAATTTGGTAAAGACGCCCTAAGATACCTAATAAAATACCAAGCGCGATCAAATGCCAATAAAGATTATTAGGAAGCATATGATTATAAGGAACATTCAAAACCGGTCGTAAGCCAAAAAACTGCATCGAAACCATATTAGAACAAAGCGAACTCACAAATGTTGCCAACCAAATTACCGGTGAAAAATTATGATACACTTCTTCCAAAATAAAGATAGTCGCAGCGATTGGCGCATTGAAGGCTGCAGATAATCCTGCTGCTGCTCCACTTGCGATCCCTATTTGGCGATTAAGGTGCCCTACTTTGGCCTTTTCCTCTACTCCTTGCCCAATTGTTGCCCCAAGTTGAATTGATGGTCCTTCACGTCCGAGATATAATCCAGATCCAATGGCGAAAATTCCGCCGAGAAATTTTCGCCATAACACTGGCCACCATTTTTCATCAAATTGGTTAGTCAACTGTCCCTCAACCTGTGGAATCCCCGACCCTTTTATATCAGGATAGGATTGAGCTAACCATCCTAATAATAATGCTAAAATAATTGATCCAATTGTCCATGGTATTAGCCATAATGGATGAGAATGAAAATATGCAAAACTTGCTGTTACTAATTGTAAAAAGTGTTGAATTATGAGTCTAAATGCACTAACTACTAAACCAGTCAATATTCCAATAATGATCGCCCGAATTAGTTGATTGAACTGATTATAGCGATGAAATGCCTCTTTTCTACTCTCCATTGTTTTTCTCCAATTTATTAAAAGTCTACATGCCATTGTACTACATGAGCTTAGTGAGACGAAATTAATTTAAAAATAAAATAGAAGCCAGGGATTTTTCCTAGCTTCTTATTTATCTTATGCTTTCTCATTTTTAAAACCATGCCGAACAAGGTATACAGCGACTGCTAAAATCAATACTGCAGCACCAACAATAACCGAAACCCGTGTGTCAGGATTAATAAACATAAAGATGACAATCACAATCAACATGATAAATGCAAAGTAATTCGAAAATGGATATAGTGGTAATTTAAATGGGTGATCAACCATTAAGTCTTTATTATTACGACGGAACCGTAATTCTGCTAGTAAAATTACAAACCATGGAATCATTCCAGGTAAAACAGAAGAACTGAAGACAACCACGAACATATCAGCAGTTGAGTGGTTATAAGTTGCCGAAATCATATCAATAATAAAGCCAATCAAAATACCACCGGAAATACCAAGGATAGCAGCATCGGGAACGATCCGTTTTGAAAGACGACCAAAAATCTTAGGAGCATCCCCTTCATGCGATAACTTAAACAGCATCCGACTTGAACTATAAATACCTGAATTAGCACCTGATAATGCAGCGGTTAAAACCACAAAGTTAATAATTGAGGCTGCGGCTGTAATTCCGACCTTAGCAAAAGTAGATACAAATGGTGATCCAACACTGCTTAATTCATTCCAAGGATAAATTGTTACAATTACAAAAATTGCGCCAACGTAGAAAATCAAAATCCGGAATAAAACAGACTTAACAGATTTGACAATTGCTTTTTGCGGATTTGCTACTTCACCGGCAGAAATTCCTAGCAATTCAATTCCTTCATAAGATCCAACAATAATTGACATTGAGAAGAAGAAACCACTCCAACCACCAGTGAAGAATCCACCATGAGACCAAAGATTGCTGAAACCAGTTGGATGACCGCCATTACCAAATCCAAAGAAGATAATCATAAATCCAAGTAAGATCATAAAGATAATAGTAATAACTTTGATCATCGCAAACCAAAATTCAAGGGATCCATATGCCTTTGCACTTGCTAAATTAGCGAGGACCAGGAAAATAATAATAACAACTCCGGCTACCCAAGTATGAAGGTGAGGCCACCAATATTTAAGATATTCAGTCGCAGCTACTACTTCGGACATTCCGACAACAATATATTCAAACACGTTAGCCCATTTAGCAAGATATCCAGCTACTGGATGAACATATTCAGTTGCATAATCTGCAAAAGAACCTGTTCCAGGATTAATGTAAATCATCTCTCCTAATGCTCTCATAACAATATATAAAATTAAGCCAACAAACGCATATGCGAGGATAACAGATGGCCCGGTCCACTTGATTGTAGATGTTGATCCCATAAACAGTCCAACACCAATCGCTCCACCAAGGGAAATCATTTCCATCTGACCAGCAGTCATCGAACGATTAAGTTCTGGTGCCGATTTTTTCATTTGTATCAGTATCCTTTCATTGTATTTAACTCTTAAAGATTATATTATATTTCATACTAAATTCCAACGCTTCTTTCTCATTATTTTTTAATATAAATGATGTAATCGTTTTTAAGCTTAATTAAATAATTTGTAACTAAAAAGGGAATGGGACTAAGCTCGCTTGCAAGTTTTTAGTCCTATTCCCGCAAGGATAGACAGGGATTCTGCGTTTTGGCAATTTACACTTTAAAATAAAAAAGAGGTTGGATTATTTTCCAGCCTCTTTTTTGCTTTTTAACTAATGCTTAAAATTAACGATTTTCGATGTCTTGACGAGCTTGTTGACTCAAGTTGTAGAATGAGTGAATACCCTTGTATTGAGCAACATCACCAAGTTGATCTTCAATCCGCATTAATTGGTTGTACTTAGCAAGACGGTCAGTCCGGCTCATAGAACCAGTCTTGATTTGTCCAGCGTTTGTAGCAACAACCAAGTCAGCGATAGTAGTGTCTTCAGTTTCACCAGAACGGTGTGAAACGATGGCAGTGTAACCAGCTTCCTTAGCCATTTCGATAGCTTCAACAGTTTCAGTTAAAGTACCAATTTGGTTAAGCTTGATTAAGATTGAGTTAGCAGCACCCATTTGGATACCCTTCTTCAAGTAATCAGTGTTAGTTACAAAGAAGTCATCACCAACAAGTTGAACCTTCTTGCCTAACTTATCAGTAATAGTTACCCAGTCATCCCAGTTGTTTTCGTCAATTGGGTCTTCAACAGATACTACTGGGTACTTTTCAATAATACCGGATAAGTAGTTAATCCATTCTTCAGTGGTGTATTCTTCACCAGTTGACCAACGAAGCTTGTACTTCTTGTCTTCGTCGTTCCATAATTCTGAAGCAGCAACGTCAAAGGCAATGGCAATGTCCTTACCTGGCTTGTAACCAGCATCTTCAATAGCCTTGATTAAGTATTCGAATGGTTCTTCGTTGTTAGCAAAGTCAGGAGCAAATCCACCTTCGTCACCAACAGAGGTTACTTTACCAGCAGCTTCCAATTCCTTCTTCAAGGCGTGGAAAGTTTCTGAACCCCAACGAATAGCTTCACGTACAGTTGGTGCACCAACTGGCATAATCATGAATTCTTGGAAGTCAACCTTGTTATCTGAGTGAGCACCACCGTTAATAACGTTCATCATTGGTGTTGGCAATACATGAGCGTTGAAACCACCAAGGTAGTTGTAAAGAGGTACTTGTAATTCGTCAGCAGCAGCCCGAGCAGCAGCTAATGAAACAGCTAAAATAGCGTTAGCACCTAACTTACCCTTGTTTGGAGTACCGTCTAACTTAATCATTGCCTTATCGATAGCGATTTGGTCAGTAACTTCCATCCCTACGATTTCCTTAGCAATAATGTTGTTTACGTTTGAAACAGCCTTTAAAACACCCTTGCCGCCAAAACGGTTCTTGTCGCCGTCACGTAATTCAACAGCTTCGTGTTCACCAGTTGAAGCACCTGAAGGAACGATACCGCGGCCTACACCACCGGCTTCTGTGTAAACTTCTGCTTCAACTGTTGGGTTACCACGTGAATCAAGGACTTCACGTGCATAAATATCTGTAATGAGTGACATTTGATGAATCTCTCCTCTGTCATTTATTTGGAAAGCAATTCCACTTAACATTGTATTATTTTACACAATTAAAAACAAGCATTTAACCGCTTAATGGTGAACTAATTGTAAAAATGTTTCTGGATTTAAGCTCGCCGCTCCGACTAAAACACCATCAATATCATTTTTTGCCATTAGTGCATTAATATTAGAAGTTGTCACACTTCCTCCATAGAGAATTCGAACGTTATTTGCAACTTCATCGCCATACATATCACTAATCGTCTGGCGAATAAGGTAACAACCTTCTGCCGCTTGTTCTGGATCAGCACTCTCGCCTGTTCCAATCGCCCAACTTGGTTCATAAGCAACCGTAACATGACAAATTTCGTCATTGGTCAATCCATGAAGGTCAGCGAGAATTCGGCTCACCACCCAATGAACTTTCTTTCCAGCAACTCGTCGACGCATGGTATCATCACAACAAACAATCGGACATAACCCATTTACTAATGCTGCCTTCACTTTTTTATTAATTAATTCATCAGTTTCATTAAAGTAAGTTCGGCGTTCAGAATGACCTAAAATCACATGATGGATTCCTGCTTGGTATAAAGCATATGGACTTGTTTCACCAGTATAGGCTCCCTCATCCTTATAGTAGCAGTTTTCTGCCATTATTTTTAACGGGGATTCTTCAGCCGCTTTAACCATTGGTACTAAACAAAGAGTAGGAGCAGCAATTGCTGTTTCAAGTTGGTCGGCAGGCGGAAGCTGATTTTTTACCTTTTCGATAAAAGAGACAGCTTCTTGTACATCCTTATGCATTTTCCAATTACCAGCAATAATCGGTACTCTCATTATTTGACCCTCCTATCTACTATTTTATTGTTAATACCAAGATACGGTAAGAGGCTGAGAAAAGCAAAAGTTTTCTCAGCCTCTTACATAAGATTTATAAATAGTAGTTAAACATTAACTATTTGTCAGAAATTGCGGCAATTCCAGGCAATTCGTTACCTTCAAGATAAGTTAATGATGCACCACCACCAGTTGAAATGTGAGTAAGCTTATCAGCAACACCCAATTCCTTAACAGCAGCAGTTGAGTCTCCACCACCAACAATTGTTGTAGCATCTGTTAATGTACCAAGGAATTTACCAATTTCAAGGGTACCCTTAGCAAAGTTTGGCATTTCAAATACACCCATTGGTCCATTCCAAACAACAGTCTTGGCATCTTTTAATACGTTCTTGAACTCTTCAACAGACTTAGGACCAATATCAAGAGCCATCCAACCGTCGTCAATATCACCTTCAACAACCTTTGTATCAGCATCATTGTTGAACTTATCAGCTACTACATTATCAATTGGCAATACAAGCTTGTCGCCAGCTTTATCTAAGATTTGCTTAGCAACGTCAATCTTGTCTTTTTCAACAAGTGAGTTACCAACCTTGATTCCCTTAGCAGCGTAGAATGTATAAGCCATTCCACCACCGATAATAATCTTGTCTGCTTTGTCAAGAAGGTTATCAATAACACCAATCTTATCAGAAACCTTTGCACCACCAAGGATGGCAACAAATGGACGTTCAGGATTATCTACTGCGTCACCTAAGAACTTGATTTCCTTTTCCATCAAGTAACCAGCTGCTGCTTTGCCTGGCATGTTAGTAGCAATACCGACATTAGAAGCATGCTTACGGTGAGCTGTACCAAAAGCATCATTTACAAATACATCACCAAGAGAAGCCCAGTACTTACCTAATTCAGGATCATTACCAGATTCACGCTTTACATATTCGCCATCCTTAACATCTTCGTAACGGGTGTTTTGAACAAGTAAAACATCACCATTCTTCATGTTATCGATAGCATCTTCTAATTGCTTACCTTCAGTAACTGGAACAAATGTTACTGGCTTGTTTAGTAAGTTAGAAAGACGTTCTGCAACTGGACGAAGTGAAAGTCCAGGCTTGTCTTCTTCTTTTTTAATTCGGCCAAGGTGTGAGAATAAGATTGCCCGACCACCATGGTCAATAACATATTTAATTGTTGGTAAAGCCGCAACAATTCGATTGTCGTCACCAACAACACCGTCTTTAATTGGAACATTAAAGTCAACACGCATTAATACTTTCTTGCCTTCTAAAGGAAGGTCTTCAACAGTTAATTTAGCCATTGTATTATGTCTCCTCTTCTCTTGATAAAAAAAGGCGGGCGGAGTAGTCCTCCTCCCACCTTAATCAAATTAGTTTAATTTTACTTCAAATTAAAGAGTAGCAAAGTGAAGTAAAGTCCGAATCATGTTGCTAGTGAAACCGTATTCGTTGTCGTACCAAGCAACAGTCTTAACTAATTGTGAACCATCGTCACCTTCCATAATTTCAGTTTGGGAAGGATCGAATACTGAACCGTATGTTGAACCGATAATATCAGTTGAAACAATTTCATCTTCAGTGTAACCGAATGCTGGGTTAGTAGCCTTCTTCATAGCATCGTTGATTTGGTCAACAGTAACCTTCTTGTCCAAGATTGAAACAAGTTCAGTTAATGAACCATCAACAACACCAACACGTTGTGCGTGACCTGAAAGCTTACCGTTTAATTCAGGAATAACTAAACCAATAGCCTTAGCAGCACCACTTGAGTGAGGAATAGTGTTTACACTTGCAGTACGGTTGTTACGCATCTTCTTACCACGAGGGCCATCAAGGATAGCTTGAGTAGAAGTAAATGCGTGGATAGTAGTCATAGTACCAACCTTAACACCAAATTCGTCATTTAAGACCTTAGCCATTGGTGCCAAGCAGCTAGTAGTACATGAACCAGCTGATACGATAATGTCATCCTTAGTCAAAGTATCAAGGTTAACACCAGGAACAACAGTTGGGATGTTACCAGCAGGTGCTGAAATCAATACACGCTTTGCACCAGCGTCAATGTGTGCTTGTGACTTTTCAGCAGAAGTGTAGAAACCAGTACATTCAAGAACAAAGTCAACACCATCGTTCTTTACCCAAGGAATGTTACGAGCATCGCGTTCAGCGTATACAGGGTATTCCTTACCATCAACAACAATACCAGTATCAGTAGATGTAACTTCACCTGGGAACTTACCATGAGTTGAGTCATACTTAAGTAAGTAAGCCAACATAGAAGGAGTAGTCAAATCGTTGATTGCAACAACTTCAATATCATTTGTGTTAAGTTCGTGAATCCGACGAAATGCTAAACGACCAATACGGCCAAAACCGTTAATACCAATTTTTACAGTCATACTGCAAATTCCTCCTTTAGGAAAAAACATAATTAGTGTACTTGCTTAGTTTATCACATTACATCAGCATCGCAACTCTCAACCATTGTAAGTGACGCAGTGGTAAGGTCTAAGCAATAATACAACTCCTACGATACTTATGATACCATCTTCAAAAAAATTGTCTATTCAATCACAACATTTTTCTGATGTAAGCGTTATTTTAATTAAAATTTTCAAATAATGCTTGCAATTCCTTTTTGTTTAAGATAATATAATATTTGTTGACGCGCCCTTAGTGTAATGGATCGCACGTGAGATTCCGGTTCTCGAGATCCGAGTTCGACTCTCGGGGGGCGCATTGTTTATGCGGCTGTTGAAATTTTTCAACAGCCTTTTTTCATTTCTAATGAAATCTCATTGCCACAAAGATGTTAATTTCCATTCACCTTTTTGATAATTCAAAAAAAGATCTCCATCATTCGAAATAGATCGAATAATTGGAGATCTTTTTATTTATCACTTTACTTTAATTTTGAATTATTTTCCATTACACCATCAAGTAAGCCGTAATCTACTGCTTCTTGTGCTGTCAAGTAATGATCACGTTCAGTATCAGCCTGGATCTTTTCGATAGGTTGACCAGAATTCTTAGCAAGGATACCGTTAAGCATCTTCCGTGTTTTCAAAATTTCAGTAGCAGCAATTTCGATTTCAGTCTGTTGACCTTGAGCTCCACCAGATGGTTGGTGAATCAAAACTTGTGAGTGTGGTAATCCAAAACGCTTACCCTTAGCACCAGATGATACTAATACACTGGCCATAGAAGCAGCCATTCCGATTACAATAGTTTGAACATCAGCCTTGATAAAGTTCATAGTGTCATAAATTGCCATTCCTGAGGTAACAACCCCACCAGGTGAATTAATGTATAAGTAAATATCTTTAGTTGAATCTTGCGCATCAAGGAATAAAAGTTGCGCAACAATTGAATTTGCCATTTCGTCTTCAATTGGACCAGAGAGCATAATAATACGGTCCTTCAGAAGCCGTGAGTAGATGTCATAAGCACGTTCACCACGAGATGATTGCTCAATGACAGTAGGTACTAAATTCATGATATGGCCTCCTTAATAAATTAGCACTCGTTAGTCTTATATGCTAACGGATAATAATACTATACTCGATTGGTCAAAAAAGGTCAAATGTTTTAACTATTATTTAACATTTTTTTGCAAAATATTTTTGACTATCATAAATTAAATCAAAAAAACAAGGCTAAAAATTCTTCAAGGCCTTGTTTTAGTGAAAATTTAATTCTTTTTGTCGGAATCGGCAATCTTTTCAGCACGACGCTCAGCAATAAAAATATAAACTAATAAGATAAATGCTAACGCTGAAGCAGTATATAAAACCATATTACTTGCAAGCCAGCCATATTTAGCTACCAAAATACCAATTAAAGCAGTTGCTAACGTTTCACCAAAAATGTATTGGAAAAAGCCCATAAATCCAGTTGATGAACCTACCGCAAATTTAGGAACTGCTTCATTAACCATTAATCCAACCAATGTTAATGGGGCGTAAATTAAAGTTCCCATAATAAAAAGAACACTTACGATCAAAATGTGACTGGTACTAAAGAAATACGTTGTCAAACAAATAAATAAACCAATTACACATAAAATACAAACAATAGCTCGACGTCCCTTTAATGCATCGGAAATTGCTCCCATAATAATTACTCCAGGAACCGCCGCAAGTTCAAAAATACCCACTAACCATTTTGCAAAATTAGTCGTAAAGCCTTTGGATTCTACAAGATAGCTTGGAATCCAACTCATTATCCCGTAGCGAACTAAGTACAAGGACATTGATGTTAGAGTAATGGCCCACACAACTTTATTCGTCAAAATATATTTAACAAAAATTTGTGGTAAAGTCAGACTCGTCTCTTCTGAATCAGACTCAGTTCCGTTTTCTAAAACAACTTCATCCCCAGTATATTCAGAAATACTTGGCAACCCAACACTAACAGGTCGATCAGCACCAACTAATAATACAAAGGCCGCAATAATCAATGAAACCACTGATGATGTATAAAAGACAGCAGAAATAGAACCAGAAAACATGAACGTTGCTAATTGTACAACGGCAACACAAGCAAAGGCTCCAGCATTATGTGCGGAAGACCAAATCGAGTAAATTGCTCCCCGGTGTTTCTTTCCCCACCATAATTGAACAGAACGTTGACATGCCGCTGCTCCCATCCCTTGAGCAATCGACATAATTAACATTAGAAACATCATCATATATAGGCTACGAGTAGAGCCTAAGCCGAAGTTAAGCAGTGCAGAAATAACCAATCCGGTTGCTAAATAACGGTTAGTATTACTTTTATCACTTAATGCTCCCATAAATAATTTTGAAATCCCATAACCAATCCCAAAACACGAAAGCACCATTCCGATATCAGCCGTGGTAAAACCATACTGCTTCATAATTTCATTTTGTTCGGTTGTGAAAATTAAACGAATAATATAATAGCCAATATAACCGATACAAATTGCAAGCAATACTCCTAACTGATGCCAACGATACGAACTTTCAACCTTATCAGCAGGAACCTTTTTCTTCGCCACTGGAGCTGGTTTTAAAAACTCAAACATACTATTCACCTCTTTTATAAATGACGCTTTCTGTAAGCGCTTACCTATATTTTAACATACAAAATATAGCATTAGTGTATAAAACATTAAAACGTTATTTTTAAAAGAGTCATCTTATTAATTAATGCTTTAGTTTTTTCTTTTTATTAAAAAATAAAAGCTATGCACTGGATTGCATAGCTTTTATAGACTGAATTACTTTTCTTCAGCTGGCTTTTCCTTAGCCCACTTACGAATAGCTTCGATCTTCTTTTCTTTTAATGCTCGCTTGTACTTTGAAGCGATTGGGCGACGGCCTTGTACGCCGTATGGGTGTGCTTTACGCATGTTACTTTGCCTCCTTTAATATTAAACGTAAATTAATTAACGTTCCAATTATACCGGTCATTGTTTTAAAAAGCAAGTCTCCCTTAATTCAAAACAACTATCCCGTGAATGTCATTTCCAAAATTTAACAATTTATCTAACTTTGATAAACGATTATCTTTGCTATTACATTAGTAATTCCAACAATTGAACTATACCAATTTTAAAAAATCTTATGTAAATGTTACTATTACAATAGTTGACTTTTAGACCAATTGTAGTATGATACAAGATGTAGACGAAAGAGAACAAAGGTATAAGGTCAAGGAGGATGTTATAATGTCAGTAAATAAATTAAACGTTTTTAACGTTACCGCCAACTGGAATGAATTAGATCAAGAATGTGCAGCAGCCGAATTAGCGCTAATTAGCGAAAGTATAAACAATAAATAAATTTCACTTAAAGAAAGTAAATTAAGGCAGGGAGAAAGCTTGTTTTTCTCCCTGCCTTAACTGTTTTCACGAACAATAATCTAAGCACCGTTCTATTCTTAGTCCAAGGAGGTCACCCGCAAAGTTATTGTTTAACCTGTGATGCACGCAACTCATCAGCATAAGCATTTAATTTACGTAAGCGATGATTAACACCAGACTTGGAAATCGGACCACCAGGAACTAATTCCCCTAATTCCTTTAGACTAACTTCTTGATGGGCTAGGCGTGTTTCTGCAATTTCACGCAATTTATCAGGTAAGCTGCTAAGCCCTACTCGCGAATCAATGAATTCAATATTTTCAATTTGGCGCGTTGACGCATTCGCAATCTTATTCAGGTTAGCATTTTCACAATTTACTAATCGGTTAACTGAATTCCGCATATCTCGCACAATTCGAATATTCTCAAATTGAAGCATTGAGTTAGTTGCTCCAATTAATGACATAAAATTAGCAATTTTTTCGGCTTCTTTTAAGTAAACGATAAAGCCACTACGGCGTGCAGTTGTCTGGGCATTTAGACCAAACTTATTCATCATCTGAGCAATAATCTCATTATGTTCCTCATAAAGGGAGTATATCTCCAAGTGGTAGCGAGAAGTTTCAGGATTATTTACTGATCCCCCCGCTAAAAAGGCACCTCTTAGATACGAACGGACCATCCATTCATCCTTAAGCAATTCTACGGGTACTTGTTCTTTAATTTGATAATTTTGTAAAATACCAAGATCATCTAAGACATGTTGTGCGTGATAGCGTAAGCGAACTATATATTGGTTATTCTTTTTTAATTTCATTTTACGACGAACCACGATTTCACTTTCTACCCCGTAAAATTGTTTTAATAGTGAATAGATTCGCCGTGCAATTGCTGGGTTTTCGGTCTGAACGTTCAGTACCAACTGGCGGTCAGCAATGCCAATCGACCCGTTCATCCGAATAAGGGCCATCAATTCTGCTTTTGCATTATCCCGATGAACAGTAATTCCCGTTAATTCCTTCTTTACTTCGCTTGCATATGACATCTAGCATCAGTCTCCTAACTACTCGTGAACCTGGTGAATTCGATTCATTAATTCTGCTACAACTTTATCGCGATCATGGAAAGCACCATTGTCTTTTAGCCGCAGAAAATTCGAACTAATTACGCGACAATGCTGTGCTCGTAGCCCTTGGAAATCATGCTTAACTGGTTGAGAAATTTCATTCCATTCTTGAAAATCAAGGTAATTTTCGGGAACCGGTTGAATATTGACTAAGACTGTATTGATAAAATTCTTCCCAAGGTGATGATTTAATACCCGCACATGATCAGCATCGGTAAAGTTATCCGTTTCACCCTTTTGCGTCATAATATTGCAAATATAGACAACTTCAGCCTTACTTTCGCAAACGGCTTGCCCTACTTCAGAAATCATCAAGTTTGGCAAAATGCTAGTAAATAAGCTTCCAGGACCAAGAACAATTTGATCTGCATTCTTTATTGCTGTTATGACCTCGGATACAGGACGAGCGGGATGACCGTCATTATCTTTAGAAGGTGTTACCCAGACTCGTTTAATTTGCTTATGAGCAGCTGTAATTTCCGATTCACCACTTAACTTTGTCCCATCTGTAAATTCAGCATTTAAGGTCAACGGCTCATTGGCAACAGGATAAATATGTCCATTAATCTTCATCATTTCTGACAACTCTTGAACAGCGGTAAAAATACCACCCTTCATTTCAGACAAAGCAGAGATAATTAAATTACCAATCGCATGACCAGCAAAGAACTGATCACTGCTCCTAAATCGGTATTGGAAAATATCAAGTTCGAGATCCGGTAATTCTGATAATGCCACTAAAACATTTCTAATATCACCAGGTGGAACCACATTAATATAGTTTCGTAAAATTCCTGAAGAACCACCATCATCAGCTACTGTTACAACTGCCGTAACATCAACGTTTTGATCTCGCAACCCGCGAAGGACAACCGGTAGACCAGTCCCCCCACCAATTACTACAATCTTTGGTTTATGCAACATAATTAAAACTCCTCTTTACTTTGCCTTCTCAATATCGCGATGGTAAGTATTTACTTTATATCCTTTTTCTTTTAAATCAGCGGATAATTTATTAGCAATAGTTACTGACCGATGTTGACCACCCGTACACCCAATTGCAATTGTCAGACTGCTCTTTCCCTCCTTAATGTAACCCGGAAGAGCAATCTCTAAGAGCGACCGTAAATGCTGGTAAAATTCCTTAGCCAGCGGACTCTGCATAACATAATTTTGAACAGCTGGATCATTTCCCGTTAAGTGCTTTAATTCTGGAATATAGAATGGATTAGGAAGGAAACGAACATCCATTACGATATCCGCATCAAGTGGCAACCCATATTTAAACCCAAACGACATTACTTCAACATAAAAGTCATTACCTTCACCATGTCCGAATAATTTATTAAGCCTTAACTTTAGATTTCGTGGTGTCACATTAGTGGTGTCAATTACTATATCTGCTTGACTCTTAAGATCTGTTGAAAGCTTCCGTTCTAATTCTACCCCATCAAGTATCCGACCTTGTGGAGATAAGGGATGAGAACGTCTTGTTTCCTTATAACGTGAAATTAACGTGACGTCATTAGCATCTAAGAAGAGTAGTTTTACATCTAAATCAGCCCGCTTTTTCAGTTTTTCAAAGTTTGGTAAAACCTCATCGTAAAATCCGCGTGAACGCATATCCATTACCATGGCAATTTTATCAAACTCTCCCGAATCTTCTATCACATCAACAAAACGTTCTGCCAATCTAGGAAGCATGTTATCAATTACGAAATATCCTAAATCTTCTAAGCTATGAACGGCAACGGTTTTCCCCGCACCACTCATCCCTGTAATAATTACTACTTTTAATTTTTTATCTACCATCACTAGTTCCTCTTTTCGCATACAGCTACCCAACTATTCTATCACATCAAGCCGGGTGTGTCTTATTTAAGCAACAAAAAAGGCCAAGTCAAGCTTAGCCTTAAATATTAATGCATCCGTCGTTGATCCATTCGTTTAACAATATATAAGATTGGTAATCCTACGATGACGATTCCAATAAAAAGAATTACACCAGCTGGATCATTCATAACTTCACTTACGAGGACAAAGATCCCACCAGCAATCGCAATAATTGGCACTAAGGGGTAAAGCGGTGTACTGAATGGGCGCGGTCCCTTATTCTTATGTCTTAAAATGAAGATCCCAAAGAATGCTAAAAGATAGAAACAATAAACAGTAAACACACACAAATCTGATAAGTGATCAGGGTCAAAGAAGAACATCATAATCGTTGCAAGAATGATAATAAACATCGTTGCGACTACTGGTGACTTACCCTTTGGCGTGATATATGCGAGATAGCGTGAGAATGGCAAATCATGACGACGCGCCATTGCGTATACAATCCGGGGAAAAGTAATCATTTTCCCGTTTAAAGTCCCCATCATCGAAATAATAATTCCGGCTGACAGCAGTTTTCCTCCAATTGCTCCAAAGGCTTTTACTGCTAAGTATGCAGTTGCATTTTCGCCTAGCCGATGAATAGTGTTAACTGGAAGGAACTTAAGAATCCCGACAGTAATTAAAGTATAAATAATAAGAACAGCAGTAATCCCTAAAATAATAGCTCGTGGCAATAATTTTTGGGGATTTTTCATTTCTCCCCCAAGGTTTGCGATTAAAATCCAACCATCATAGCCAAATAAGGTTGCTAAAACTGCCACCCCAAAACCACCAGTTGATTGGTGAATTTCGGTAACTGTTTGACCAAAAGCATCTTGATGCCCCCAGAACAAACCAAAGATAATAATTGCCGCAATTGGAATCATTTTTCCAGCAGTCGTGATAATCGAAAAAATTGCCCCAACTTTATTTTCAAAAAGATTCATTACTCCAATGGCAATCACTGTAATCACTGCTAAAGGTATCCGCCACTGGGTTCCTAAACCAAAGAAGTTTGCCATTAAAATACTCATAAATCCAGCAACCGAAGCAATAATCGCTGGCCCATAAACAATTACTTGCATCCACCCGGCTAAAAATCCTAAAAGGCGGCCATACAAGTTTTCAATATAGACATATAGTCCCCCGGTATATGGCATTTGGGCACCAATTTCCGCCACTGTTAATCCACCAGTTAAAGTAATAATTCCTCCAAATACCCAGGCTGCAATTGCAAGAGTAGATGTACCAGCACTATCAAGAACAGATCCTTGTTTAAAGAATATTCCCGATCCAATAATTGTCCCAATAACAATCGAAATAGCGGACCAGAATCCAAGCGACCTTTTTAATTCATCTGTTGGCTGTTGATTCATCATCATTCCTCCATTCTTAATATTAGGCAAAATAAAAACCCGGGATATCACCTATTAATGCAATTTGGTCACGCCAAATGATTAATAGAGAACCCGAGTCTGTATAAACCTATTGATTGGGTACACCAAAATCACTCAGCCTTAATAGAGTTAGAGGCTGAGGAGGAAGAAAACTGTTGATTTTGATTATTAAAAAATAACATTTCTTTTCCCTCGTTTCGTGTACTTTGATTTTTATTAGAATACCATTAGAAGAATTAGATTGCAACTACTTTTTTTGCTTAGCTTCTCGTTCTTCTGCCCACTTTTGATCACGTTCGAGCATCTCTTTTAAATATTTACCAGTGTAGCTTCCCTTTACTTCCGCTACTTGCTCTGGCGTTCCGGTGGCGACAACATTACCTCCACCAGCTCCTCCTTCAGGGCCAAGGTCAATTAACCAGTCCGCTGATTTTACAACATCTAAATCATGCTCAATTACTAAAACAGTATTTCCCGCATCGACTAACCGCTGCAGAACAGCTAATAAACGTTTGATATCATCCATGTGCAACCCAGTAGTTGGCTCATCTAAAATATAGAAGCTCTTACCGTGAGACTGACGGTGAAGTTCAGCTGCTAATTTCATTCGTTGAGCTTCCCCACCTGAAAGAGTAGTTGCTGGTTGGCCAAGGTGAACATAACCCAGCCCAACATCTTCAATGGTTTGCAATTTACGTTTAATTTTAGGGATTGCGCTAAAGAAGTCCAGGGCTTCCGAAACAGTCATATTAAGAACCTCAGCAATATTCTTGCCCTTGTATTCCACTTCAAGCGTTTCAGAATTATAACGTGTTCCATGACAAACTTCACATGGCACATAAACATCTGGCAAGAAGTTCATCTCAATTTTAATAATTCCGTCCCCGCGGCAGGCTTCACAGCGCCCACCCTTAACGTTAAAGCTAAAACGCCCCTTAGTATAACCACGCATTTTAGCTTGATTGGTTTGAGCAAATAATTCACGGATGTCATCAAAGACTCCCGTATAAGTTGCAGGGTTGCTTCGTGGAGTACGACCAATTGGCGATTGATCAATATTGATAACTTTCTCAATATTTTCAACTCCACTAATCGACTTGTACTTACCAGGTTTTGCTGAATTGTTATTCAGTTTCTGTGCCAAGACCCTTTTGAGGATCATATTAACAAGGGTTGACTTTCCTGAACCAGAAACCCCCGTTACGCAAATGAACTCACCAAGCGGAAAATCAACTGTAATATCCTTTAAGTTATTTTCCGCAGCTCCTGTAATAGTAATTTTCTTACCGTTACCTACTCTCCGCTCTTGGGGAACCGGAATAAATTTCTTTCCTGATAAGTATTGGCCAGTTAACGACTTCCGCGATCGCATAACCTGCTTAGGAGTTCCAGCAGCCATCACTTGGCCTCCATTTTCACCAGCTCCAGGGCCAATATCGACAATGTAATCGGCCGCGCGCATTGTATCTTCATCATGTTCTACGACAATCAGCGTATTGCCGAGATCGCGCATGGCCTTTAACGATTCAATCAAACGGTCATTATCACGTTGATGAAGTCCAATTGACGGCTCATCAAGAACATACATTACTCCTGATAAATTAGAACCAATTTGGGTTGCTAACCGAATCCGCTGAGCTTCTCCCCCTGAAAGAGTTCGGGCTGAACGACTTAAAGTTAGGTATTCAACACCAACATTTTTCATAAAGGTTAATCGATCAATGATTTCTTTTAAAATCGGCTTAGCAATTTCATTTTTTTGTGCAGAAAGTTTGATGTTCTTGAAGAATTCAAGGGAATCACTAATTGATAAAGCGGAAACTTCACCGATATTTTGCCCATCAATCTTTACTGCTAAAGCCCGCTGGTTTAGCCGATAACCATGACAAACCGGACACGGGAGCTCAGTCATATATTTTCTCATTTGTTCTCTTGTAAAATCTGAGTTAGTCTCCCGGTAGCGTCGGCTAATATTATTGATAACACCTTCAAATGGCACATCGACATCCCGAATGCCTCCAAAGTCATTCTCATAATGGAAGTGGAATGGTGTTTCACCATTACCGTACAAAATCTGTTGTTGCTGCTTTTTAGACAACTTATTGAACGGCGTATCCATATCAATGCCAACCGACTTGCAGAATTGTTCTAACATTTGGGGATAGTATTGCGATGAGATTGGATTCCAGGGAACAATTGCGCCTTCTTTTAAGGTCTTTGTTTGGTCAGGAACTACTAAATCAATATCTACTTCGAGCTTCAATCCTAACCCTTCACATTCTGGGCAAGCACCAGTAGGAGCATTAAAGGAGAATAGCCGTGGCTCTAATTCACCAACTGTAAAGCCACAAATGGGACAGGCATATTGTTCAGAAAATGGAATTGGGTCTCCCCCAATCACATCAGCAATTGCATAACCATCACTTAAGCGGAGAGCTGATTCAAAGGAGTCAAATAGCCGCGACCTAATTCCCTCTTTGATGATGATTCGATCAATCACAACATTAACTGTATGTTTTTTATTTTTATCTAGTTCAGGGACTGAATCAAGGTCATAAGTTTCGCCGTCTACTTGAACCCGGACAAATCCTTCACGCTTAATTGTCTCAAAAACTTTCTTTTGTGTTCCCTTTTTATCACGAACAACCGGCGAAAGAATTTGCAGGCGTGTCCGTTCAGGCAATTCTAGTACCCGATCCACCATTTGTTCTGGTGACTGACTAGTAATTGGAATATTATCGTTCGGACAAATTGGTGTACCAACCCGTGCCCATAGCAAGCGGAGAAAATCGTTAATTTCAGTCACGGTTCCGACCGTTGAACGCGGATTATGGGATGTTGTTTTTTGGTCAATTGAAATTGCCGGAGATAATCCGTCAATTGAATCTACATCTGGCTTATCCATCTGGCCTAAAAATTGCCGCGCATAAGCCGATAAACTTTCCACGTAGCGTCGTTGTCCCTCTGCGTATAATGTATCAAAAGCTAAAGAACTCTTTCCAGAACCCGACAGACCAGTTACAACAACTAACTTGTTTTTCGGAATAGTAATATCAATATTTTTTAGGTTATGAGCCCGTGCCCCATGAATTATGATCTTATCATTTGCCACGAAATAATCCCTCCTCTATTTTTTTGCTTTTGTCTTTAATTCCATTATCGTATCACGAAGCGTAGCAGCTTGTTCAAAGTCAAGGCGCTTAGCAGCAGAACGCATTTGCTCTGTTAATTCATCAAGCATCTTTGCTTGGGCCTCTTTATCCAGCTTTGCAAAATCTTTGTCAGTAAATTCAGCACTATTATCTGTTTCAGTTTCATCCGTTGCTTTCTTAGTAACAGTGATTGCTTCTTGAATTGGCTTGATGATTGTGTGCGGTGTAATGTGATGTTCTTCATTGTATTTCATCTGAATCGTCCGCCGCCGCTTTGTTTCATCCATTGCCTTTTGCATCGAGTCAGTGACAGTATCAGCATACATAATTACTGCCCCGTTTTCATTCCGGGCCGCCCGACCAATCGTCTGAATAAGGGAACGTTCATTACGTAAAAAGCCTTCCTTATCGGCATCAAGAATGGCGACCAAGGATACTTCTGGAACATCCAGCCCCTCCCGCAAGAGGTTAATTCCAACAAGAACATCAAATTTACCAAGACGGAGATCACGAATGATTTGCGTCCGTTCAAGAGTCTTAATATCACTATGAAGGTATTTGACCTTTAACCCCATATCCTTTAGGTAATCAGTAAGGTCTTCGGACATCTTTTTCGTCAGGGTCGTAACAAAAACACGTTCATTTTTCTCAATACGTTTGTTAATTTCACCAACTAGGTCGTCAATCTGTCCCATTACCGGGCGAACCTCGACTGTTGGGTCAAGTAACCCAGTCGGTCGAATAATTTGCTGAGCAACGTGGTCCGTCTGTTCCATTTCATATGGGCCTGGAGTTGCAGACATATATACAACTTGATTAACATGTTGTTCAAATTCTGGTAGTTTTAATGGTCGATTGTCAAGAGCACTTGGTAAGCGGAACCCATAATCAATTAACATTTGTTTCCGCGCTCGGTCCCCGTTATACATTCCCCGTACTTGCGGCATAGTTTGGTGGGATTCATCAACAACTAATAAGAAATCTTTAGGGAAGAAATCCAATAAAGTATAAGGTGGTTCACCGGGCTTTCGACCATCCATATAACGCGAATAATTCTCGATTCCATTGGTGTAGCCCATCTCACGCATCATTTCAATATCATAAGTTGTCCGTTGCTGAATCCGCTCTGCTTCAAGAAGCTTTCCCTCATCAGTAAACTTCTTTACCTGTTTCTTCATATCAGCTTCAATTTGTGGCAATGCCCGATCCATGACTTCTTCATTAGTCATAAAGTGAGTCGCTGGGAAGATAGAAACATGGTCCCGGTCACCAATCACTTCGCCTGTCAGCGCATCAACTTCACGAATCCGATCAATCTCATCCCCGAAGAATTCAATCCGCAATGCCCGTTCATCACGCGACGCCGGAAAGATTTCAACTACATCACCACGAACGCGGAAACGTCCCCGTTGAAAATCAATATCATTGCGATCAAATTGAATATTAACCAGTTCAGTCAACAATCGATCACGTTCAATCTCTTGACCAACACGCAAAGAAAGGACGCTATTTTGGTATTCACGAGGATCCCCTAATCCAAAAATACTAGAAACAGAGGCAACGACAATTACATCATTTCGCTCCAGCAAGGAAGTGGTGGCAGAGTGCCGCAGCTTATCAATCTCATCATTAATTGACGCATCTTTTTCAATATAAGTATCGCTTGATGGAACATATGCTTCCGGTTGATAGTAGTCATAGTAGGAAACAAAATATTCAACCGCATTATGAGGGAAGAATTTTTTCATTTCACCATAGAGTTGCCCAGCTAAGGTCTTATTATGGGAAAGAATCAAAGTTGGCTTATTGACATTAGCAATCACATTTGAGATCGTAAATGTTTTTCCTGTTCCCGTTGCCCCTAATAAGATTTGAGCTTTTTCACCATCTTCAATCCCCTTTGTTAATTGATTAATTGCTTGGGGCTGGTCGCCGGTTGGCTTGTACTCTGACACTAGTTCAAATTTTTTATCTGGTTGCCGGTAAATCAAAAGAATTTCCTCCCTTACGTCGCAGTTAAATAAAATAAAGTGGAATCGCAACTTCATAAATTACCGCATCCCACTTATCACTAACTATTTATTATTTACTGTTATTAGTTTATCACCCAAACATGTATTCGTCTATAAATTTACAGTAAAAAAGTGAGTAGAAAATAATCTCTCCAAACAAGACCATTTTCACTCACTTCTTAAAATATTTTATTTGTCATTTAACTATGCCGAAAGTAACCAAAGTAAAATTGTAAGCCCGCGGCAACAACATTAATCCAATTCAAACAAATAAACCATGGAACAAGATTAGCATTATCAAAATGAGTTACTCCATAAAATACGGAAAAACCACCGATAATCGCAATAAGATTAAGCCAAGCACAAAGGCGCCGCATTACAATGTCTCTTGGTCGACTCAATTCCCAGATAATATCAACGATTAACCATAATACTAAAATTGCAAATGTTCCTGCAAATAAACTTGGTGTCATCCTTGCCGCCTCCCTTTTACCTTGTTAGTTTTTACCTTCTACTTCTATTATAAGAAAGCGTTTGCAAAAATCAACTATTTGATAAAAGGAAGCCTAAAAGTATAAATTATTGTTGAATAATTTGGGTAGTAATAATCGCTAATTGGTTTTTCGCATTACCATCTGCATTATCTTTTAATAATTCTGGCAAAATCTTCTTAAGGAAATACTGGACACTAGCCATATCACGAAAATCCATAATTGCCGTCAAGCTCGACTTATAAATATCCATATAAACTGGTTCAGGATTACCTTTTTGAATCTCACCAAATGATTCATACATAAGATCAATCTTATCAGCAACTGCGAGGATTTTACCTTCTAAAGTATCATCTTTCCCTTCCGCAAATCGTCGTTCATAAGCAGCCCGGAACTCAGCCGGAATTTCAGATTGAATAAAGTTTTCTGTTAATGATTTATCAACCCGCGCCAACATTGAGCGCAATTCAGGGGTAGCATACTTTACCGGCGTTTTGATGTCACCAATAAAGCGCTCTGTATAGTCATGATTAAGAGCTTTTTCATATAAAGAACGCCAATCAATTTCATTTCCGGCTTGTTCTTCAATATCACCAAGCATTTGTGCTGCTTGCGTTACTTTAAATGAATGGGCAGCCACATTGTGTTCTTCAAATTTAAAATATCCTGGAGCACGGTTAATCATTTCGAGGTCACTTAAACTTTTCAGATATTCATGCATTCCCATGATGAATTCCTCCCAAAAAATAATTAATTTGTACAATCATACAATTTTTTGACGAAATTTCAAGAATGGTGAGGGAAAATTTAGTCTTATCGACATCCACAATATTAGATATAAAAACAGAGACTGTTGAAAAAAGCAAAGTTTTTTCAACAGTCTCTCAGTTATTATTATTCAGCAAACTCTTGTAAAGCTTTTTCAAAATCAGCTAATTTTTCATTTGCTTTATCTAAGGTATCAGCACTTGTACCAATGTAGAACTTAAGCTTTGGTTCAGTTCCCGATGGACGAATAGCAATCCAAGTATCATCATCAAGAATGTAACGTAATACATTTGATTCTGGGATACCTAATTCACTTACTTCGCCATCAGCTGTAGTTTTAGTCCCATTAGCGAAGTCTTCAGTAACTACTACTTGATGACCGGCAAAATGAGTTGGGGCTTCTTCTCTGAATTTCTTCATTAAAGCCTTAATCTTAGCTGGGCCATCAACACCAGCATAAGTATTAGCAATTGTCTTTTCGCGGAAGTAGCCGTACTTCTTAAATAATTCTTGTAAGCCATCGTAAAGAGTCATGTTACGACTACGGTAATAAGCGGCAACCTCAGCAAGTAACGTTAAGGATTGGATAGCATCCTTGTCACGAACAAATGGCTTAATAAGGTAACCATAGCTTTCTTCAAAACCGAACATAAAGGTATGATCAGCTTTGCCAGTTTCATATTGATGAATTTGATCAGCAATCCACTTGAAACCAGTTAAAACATTGATCATCTCAACGCCGTAGCTTTCTGCAATCTTAGCAGCGAAGTTAGTAGAAACAATTGATTTTACCGCAGCAGCATTCTTTGGTAAGGTTCCTGCTTGTTTATGCGCCTCAAGAATGTAGGCAAGCATGATAGAAGCAATTTGATTACCAGTTAGCAATTGATATTCACCATCTGGTTGACGAACTGCACATCCAAGCCGGTCAGCATCAGGGTCCGTGGCGATCAACACATCTGCACCAACCTTTTTACCAAGGGCGATGGAACGAACAAATGCTTCTGGGAATTCTGGATTAGGATGTTCTAAGCCAGGGAAGTCACCATTCGGTTGTGCTTCAGTTGGTTCCATTTCATAATTTGTAAAGCCAGCTTGACGCAGTGCTCGTTCACCAAGCATTCGGCCAGTTCCACATAATGGGGTAAAGACAAACTTCATATCTTTACCGTATTCCTTAGCTAATTCGGGATTAACAGTTACGCCCTTAGCATTAGCGAGGTATGCAGCATCAACATCTTCACCCATGATTGTTTCCAAACCATTGTCAAGCATTTCTTGTTCATCAGCTAAAGCAATGTCAAAAATATCATCAATCTTACGGATGTAACCTGTCATCATGTCAGATTCTTTAGGTGGCATCTGTCCGCCATCTTCACCGTAAATCTTGTAACCATTGTATTCCTTAGGGTTATGACTAGCGGTAATCATGATCCCTGCATAAGTTCCCATGTGACGAACTGCAAATGACAGTTCAGGCGTTGGGCGTAAATTATCATAGATGTAAACCTTAATTCCATGAGCACCTAATACACGAGCAGCATCATGAGCAAATTTACGGGAGTTGTGCCGAGAATCGTAACCAATAGCGACTCCTCGTTTTTTAATATCGTCACCCAATGAATCCATTAAAGTTGCCAAACCTTCAGTTGCTTGACGGACGGTGTAAACATTCATCCGGTTAATTCCTGGGCCCATCAGTCCCCGCATTCCTGCAGTTCCGAATGATAGTGGACCGTAAAAGGCATCTTCAATTTCTTTATCGTCGCTCATTGCAGCTAATTCTTGCTTTAAGTCTGATTCAAGATCTGTTCGTTCTTGCCAAACCTTATAAGTATCTTTCCAGCTCACAATAATGTCTCCTTTATGTCATACTCTGCTTTTTAGTATACCGCATAAAATGTTATCTGTCGCTTTTTACTTAAGCTTTTACTAAAGTTTTACCACGGCTTGGAAATTGAAATATGAGGCAGAAATTCTTGCTGTTTTTGCCGTTGAATTTGACGTTGCTTAACACGTTGAGAATATGTTGCCATTAACGTCTTTTGCTCTTCAGTTTCTGGAATTAATTTATTAAATGCCGTTTGTTTTTCAGGATCAAGAATTACAAAAGTCATAAAACAATAAAAGCCGAGGAAACGTTCACCGGTCATCAAGTGCTCACCAATTACTTTTGTAAACACTTCAATTGATCGCTTCCCAAAGCCGGTAACGTATGCCTCCATACACATTGAATCTTGAAGGTCAAATGGTCGCAGAAATTGGATCTCATCCATTGACACTGTTGCAACTGTTGTCCGAGCTACTCGCATTGCTGCTACCGAGGCTTGACCATCAATCAATTCCAAAATTCGTCCTCCGTATACTGTCCCGTGTTCGTTTAAATCTGAATTACGAATCCGATGAATTGACACCGCTAATGTATCATTACATTTGATTGCACCCATTAAAAAACCTCCTTAGTCCTTGTTATATTAAATTTTAGCAAATCATTAACGATTATTGTTGGATTTTTGAAATTCAGCAACCGGTCCCAGATAATTACTATCAATTCCTAGCCATTTTTTATTAATCCGTCGTAAGGTACCATCCTTTTGAAGAACCCCAAGAGCGTAGTTAATTTTCTTAATAAGCTTCCGGTCCCCCTTCCTCATTCCAATCGCAACCCGATCTGCAGGATAAGCAGATGCTGAAATCAATTTATAATTATTATTATTTGCAATGTGGGTCGCATAATAGCCGGCATAGACAGTGCCGGCAAGTACTCCTTGTGTACGGCCTGCTTGCAGATCCATGAAAGCACTCGAGTTATCTTGATAAAGAATTGGCTTTTGTCCTTTAACTAGTTTCTTCAATACTTGGGGATATTTGTCAAAATCTGTTTGGGCGGTTGAGCTTTCTTGAATACCCAACGTCTTTCCTTTCATATCCGCGAAATTTTTAATTTTACTATCTTTTCGCACCACCAATGATTGGCCAGATAGCTCATAAACTCTGCTAAATGCAATTCGTTTTTGTCGGGATGGAGTAGCTGTATAACCGTTCCAAATACAATCAATTGTGCCATTTTTTAATTCGGTTTCCTTCATTGACCAATCAATTGACTGAAAATCAGCTTTTAATCCTAAAACTTTCGCAACTGCGCGAGATAAATCAACATCATAACCAACCAATTGACCGTTCTTTTTTCGAAAATCCATCGGAACAAAGGTATCATCAACCCCAATAAGTAATGTTCCCCGCTTCTTTATTCTTTCCCACGTATCTGTGTGGTTCGCCCGGTAATTCTCATTTTGAATCTTAAAGCCACTTGCAAAAACAATTAAAGGTAAAAGCAATATTAAAACTAATCCGAAATTAATTATCTTTTTCTTCATACGTATCTTCTCCTTTATCAAAAAACGCCCTCTGAAGAATAAATCTTCAAAGGACGTATTTAGTATGCGTGGTGCCACCTTTTTTCACAGCTACCTCACAGCAACTGCCTCATTAAGTTCAGTCATTTGCGACGAAACTCTTTGTGATAACGGGTAACTCCCGGATTCTTCTTTCAGTCAAAAAATCTTTACTTCCAGGTGTGATTCATTAGCATAAAAGCTCCTTTTCCACCAGCCGGAGTCTCTGCACGGTCATGCTTAACTACTAGCCTGTTCATCGTCTTTAGTATTATTCAAATATTGTTTAGCAATTTCAACATAAGCTTGCTGAGCCGTTAAATAATCATCAAGTGCAATACGTTCATCAATTTGGTGTGATAACTTTTCAATCCCTGGTCCGTATTCAATTATTGGAAAGTTATGATTGTCTAAAACATAGCGGGATGCATCCGTTGCCCCATGAGAAATCACTACATTCGGTTGCCTGCCGCTAACCTTTTTAATTGCCGTTTGAGCAAGGGCAATGAAGCGATCTTGCTTATTTGTAACCACTGGCATAAAACTAGCAACTATCTTTAGTTTTAATTCAACCCCTGTCTCCTTGTTTAACTCATCAATGATTGATTGTAGTCTTTTTCCTGTTTCCCGATTATCACATTCTGGAATCGTGCGAACATTCCCCTTCAAATATGCGTAATCAGGAATTGAATTTAACTGCTCTCCACCATGAAAGACAGTCACACTATGAATTAATTTTCCTAGGGTGGGACTTACTGCTGCATCGTCAAATGCCCGTGATTCTTTATTGATAAATTTCACTAGATTTGTAACAGCATTAATTCCCAATTCTGGCTGCGAACTATGAGCCAATTTTCCATAAGACTCAACAATATAATCAAAGGAGCCACAGTGAGCATATTCAATTTGGCCAGTAGTTGCTTCCCCAATTACCATCGCATCAACATCATGAACGTACCCTTTATCAGTCATTTCAAGAGAACCTTGACCACCAACTTCTTCATCAACAGTGGCAATCAAGCGAACTTTCCCATGTTTTGGCAAACCTGCTTCTTTAAGCTCAATTAAAGCACCCACCATGGCTGCCAACCCGGACTTCATATCAACTGCACCCCGACCATAGATTTTACCGTCTACTAATTGTCCAGCAAATGGTGGATATGTCCATTTTTGGAAATCACCTGCAGCTACCGTATCTAAGTGTCCAGAAAGAGCGAGTACCGGTCCCTTTTCATCCCCAATCTCCGCAATTAAATTGGTGCGGTTGGGTGCAAAAGGAACTAATTCACAGGAAATATGATGATCTTCTAAGGTCCTTTTAATATAACTTGCTTCGTCCTTTTCATTACCATTTACTGTATCAATCTGAATTAACTTCTGTAATAGTTTTATTTTTTCATCATTTTCCAATGGTAATCGCCCTCCTTTTCTAACTAAATTTTAATCAAAACTATACCACTAAACAAAAAAAGATGCTAGAGCTTTTCTCTAACACCTTTTTTATTAATCCATCGATTTAATGTATTGATAAACTTGCTGGCCAGCAATTGCACCATCACCAACAGCGGTTGCAACCTGTCGTAATGGTGTTTCACGAACGTCCCCAATGGCAAAAATTCCCGGTACTGCTGTCCGCATTCGTTCATCAGTCTTTACCCAGCCTTGATCATCTAGAATATCTAAATTCTTAAAAGGAGCGGTCATTGGGAAATTGCCAACATAAATGAAGACACCATCTGCAGCCATTTCACCATCTTCACCAGTCTTATTATTATGAGTTTTAACACCTGTTACTTTAATATCATCCCCAACAATTTCAGTCACACTAGTGTTGTAAATAAACTCAATTTTATCATTATTCATCGCTTCTGCTTGAATAATTGGTTCAGCCCGGAGCTCATCACGACGAACAAGCACTGTTACTTTGGAAGCTAATTGCGTTAAGTAAACTCCTTCTTCAACGGCTGCATCACCACCGCCAACGACGATAAGATGCTTTTCCTTAAAGAAGGCTCCATCACAAACTGCACAGTATGAAACACCGCGGCCACCAAATTCTTCTTCTCCAGGGACATTGAGGTGCCGCTGATCAGATCCAGTCGCAATTACAACCGCCTTTGCAGTATATGTTTCATCCATGTCAGTAGTGATCTTCTTTAAGTCACCATCAAGTTCTACTTTGGTTACTGTTCCATAAGCATATTCTGCGCCAAATTGAGTTGCACCTTCATACATTTGTTGGGCAAGTTCAGGACCCTTAACACTCTTGAATCCTGTGTAATTTTCAATTTCAGCAGTATTATTCAAGTTTCCGCCGTAAATTCCACGATCAAGCATCAAGACAGATAGGTTTGCACGTGATGCATACATTGCTGCGGTCATTCCACCTGGACCGGCACCAATAATTACAACATCATATTGCTTACTTTCAGCCATTTCTCTCTTCCTCCTCGAACAATTTTTACTATCCATATCATACCGACTTTGAATCTTTTTGTCTATCATTTTGCTTACTTTTTATCAGTGATATTCCTTATCAAACTATAACTAATATTATGATTTTATATATTATTTTGAAGCAATTAAATCGTTTTCAATCCTAATCTTATCACATTTGCGTTATACTTATTATGATAAGCAATTATATTTTTTTGATTTTTAAGGAGGCGAAGTGCATCCAACTAATGCACGCATGTATGAAAGTCTGTATTTTTTCTACTTGTATAGTTGACCTGCTTTATCCAGATGTTGGAAAGGCAACGGTTGAACTTCTCCAACGTTTTGGCTGCGAAACATTTTTCCCTGATAAACAAATCTGCTGCGGGCAACCAACCTATAATAGCGGTTATGATCGCGAAACAATCGCTACATTTAAAAATCAGCTCGATGCCCTTTTAAGTATTGACGCCGATTATATTGTTGGGCCTTCCGGATCATGTGTTGCCATGCTTCATGAATACAAGAACATTTTCAAAGATGATCCAGAGTATTCGAAGAAAGCACAAATTCTTTATGATAAATCTTTTGAACTAACGCAATTTATTTACCGGGTTCTCGGTATTCTTGATTGCGGTGCAGAACTAGATGATACGGCAACCTTTCACCGTTCTTGCCACATGACTCGTCTTCTTGGTGAACGCACGGCACCAATCGTTCTTCTTGAACACGTCAAGGGACTCGAACTCATCCCCCTTCATAACATTCAATTATGTTGTGGCTTTGGTGGAACATTTTCTGCTAAAGAACCCCTTCTCTCTGAAGCGATGGTCGATGATAAAGCAAATAATGTTTTGAAGACGAAAGCACATATTCTTATTGCTTGTGAGCAAACATGTTTAATGAATATTGGTGGCCGAATTAACCGTCGCCGTGATGGCTCTCACATTACGATTATGCACATTGCTGAGGTCCTTAATCATAACGTTGATACTAGCCGAATCACTTATGTCAAAGATACGGATCATGTAATGGTACCAGCAAACGGAAACGGGGTGTTTTAGATGGGAATAGCAACAAGCGATAAGCCTTTTACGGAACGAATCAAGGACGCGGAAGCCGATAAATTTATGCGGGCATCGGTTGCTAAAGCACAAGACGCTCAATTCCAAAAACGGACAGAAGCGCGCCGCCAGTTAGGTCATTGGGAAGGTTGGCGTGATCTCTCTGCCGAAATTCGTCAACATGTTATTAAGCACCTTCCAGATTACTTGGAAGAATTCAGTGACAACGTTCAAAAAAATGGTGGTCATGTTTTCTTTGCCAAGGATGGTGACGAAGCAAGTGCCTTTATTAAACAATTAGCAATCAAGAAAAACGTTCACCATGTTGTTAAATCTAAGTCAATGGTGACTACTGAAATTGGATTGGATAAAGAATTGCTCACTATCCCTGGCCTTTCATTAATGGAAACCGATTTAGCCGAGTTTATTTTACAGGAAGATAACTGGGATGAACCAACTCATATTGTTTTCCCTACATTGCATAAAAACCGCAACCAAATTCAAAAAGTTTTTGAAAAACTCGGTTATGATGGTGATAACGACCCTGAACACATGGCAAGGTTTGTCCGCCACTATCTCCGCAATTACTTTATGCAAGCTGATTTTGGCATTACTGGCTGTAATTTTGCGATTGCTGATAACGGGATGATTAACCTGGTCACAAACGAAGGAAATGCTGATATAAGCATGGCAATTCCTAAAACCCAGGTTGTAGTCATGGGGATGGAACGAATTGTACCAAGCTTAAAAGAAGCAGAAGTCCTCGACAATGTTTTATGTCGAAGTGCAGTTGGTCAAAAACTAACTAGTTACTGTACTTTCTCAAAAGGTAAAGAAGCGGATGAAGCAGATGGACCAGATGATTTCTATGTTGTAATAGTCGATAATGGTCGTTCTAAGATGCTTAACGCTGACTTTGAACCAATGCTCCAATGTATTCGTTGTGGTTCTTGCTTAAACGTTTGCCCCATCTACCGGCAAGTCGGGGGAAAGGGCTATGGATCGATTTATCCAGGACCAATGGGTGAAGTTCTTTCCCCGATTTTAGGCGGTTATCAAGAATTCAAGGAATTGCCATATGCATGTAGTCTATGTGCTGCTTGTACAGAAACTTGTCCTGTTAAAATTCCCCTTCATGAGTTAATTCGTCATCACCGTTATGTAGAAATGGATGAGCTTCATTTAGATCATAGTCCTTCGAATGCTCTTTTGAAAGCAGTTGGTAAAGGGACCAGCTCCCCTACGCTTTTTAATGATGCAATGCGATTTGCTCATATTGCTCTTGAGCCATTTGGCAAGAAGACAACTCCTGAAGACATTAAGAACCTTTATCCAGATGGTAAAATTAACCACCTTCCCGCAATTGCTCCTAAACTAGCTCATGGCTGGGTAGACGTTCGTGATCTCGCTGTTCCGCCGAAGTATCATCAAAATTTCCGTCATTGGTACCACCATTATGAAGAAGAGGAGGAACAGGGAAATGACTGATTACTTACAAGAAGCAAACACTGCTAAGAATCAAGAAGACTTCTTAAATCGAATTGCAAAGGCTGCCAACCGCCCACGTCATACGCTTGCTGAGGACCCATTTGTCCCCGTTAATGACCTTCCAGAAACTACCCTCGCTGGAAAAAGTCAGGATGAACTTCTTGAACTCGCGCGCAAAAATAGTGAAGAAGTTCATGTTGATTTCCATGTTGTTAAATCAGCCGATCTTGGCCACACTCTCAATGATTTTATCCAAGAAAAAAAGATAAAAAGTTTAATGCTCCCCTCCTTTGATGAAGAGAAGTGGCAAGATTATTCATTGGGGAAATGGCAGGATAATTTGCGAGTAGATCCTATTTACTATTGGGAGCCCGAATTTGGACGGCAAAACATTGTAAATGCAAATAACAGTGATGGGGCAATTGGTTTTGCGGACTTTCTATTAGCCGAGTCAGGGACCGTAACAGTTGCAACCTACCCACAACAAGGACGGATGTTTCATTTTCTTCCAACCCATTATCTAGCTATTGTGCCAAAAAGCAAAATTCTACCACGTTCACGGCAAGCAATGGATTATTATCAAAAAGCAATTCAGGATGGTAGTTTACAAACATCAAACATCAACTTTATTACCGGCCCATCCAATTCTGGTGATATTGAAATGGTGTTAATCGTTGGGGTTCACGGTCCACTTGATATGGAATACGTAGTTGTCGAAGATATGTAAAAAATAAACCTTCAAGATCTCGATAGCAAATCTTGAAGGTTTATTTTTGTTAAAAGGCTAATGCTAGTCTTACTTCTTAGAATTATTTTGCTTATCTTCAGCAGCAAGCTTTGCGCCTAATTCCTTAATGTATTCACGCAATTCTTCTTTAACTTGTGGGTGTTCCAAACCATATTCAATGTTTGTCTTAACCCAGCCAAACTTATTACCAACATCGTAACGGTCACCCTTGTATTCACGAGCGAATACCCGTTGAGTTTGGTTCAAAGTATCAATTGCATCAGTTAATTGGATTTCGCCGCCCTTACCTGGCTTAGTCTTTGCCAATACGTCAAAGATTTCTGGAGTAAAGACATACCGACCAATAATTGCTAAATCACTTGGGGCATCTTTAGGAGCTGGCTTTTCAACGAAGCTAGTTACGTTATAGAGACCTGGCGTAACTTCCTTGCTAGGATTAATTACACCATACTTTGCAGTATCTTCATGTGGAACCCGCATAACTGCAAGAGTAGATGCGCCAGTTTGGTTATAACTTTCAATCAATTGCTTTGTTAAAGCTTCATTCTTGTTGTTAATGTTATTAAGGTCATCCCCAAGCATAACAACAAACGGTTCATCCCCGATAAAATCACGAGCAGTTAAAACAGCGTCCCCTAAACCACGAGGATGTGATTGACGAATGAAGTAAATATTAACATCGGTTGTTTCCTCAACCATCTTTAACATCTCATCCTTGTGCTTTGAACGGAGATTATCTTCCAACTCTGGATTAGAGTCAAAATGGTCTTCGATAGACCGCTTATTCTTTCCGTCAACAACAACAATATCTTCAATTCCTGATTTGCGCGCTTCTTCAACGATAAATTGAATTGTTGGCTTATCAACAATTGGTAACATTTCCTTTGCCAATGCCTTGGTTGCAGGAAGAAAACGAGTTCCTAAACCGGCAGCAGGAATAATGGCTTTTCTAACACGTTTCATACTTATAAAACCCTTTCCATGTTTCAATTTCTCTCAATATCCATCCTCTAGCATTTTACCATATTTATTCGTTTTCTGAAGTAAGATCTCGGTCCATTAATTGAGAAATTGCAGTTTTAATATCTTCGCCTTCATACAAAACACGGTAAAGAGCTTCGGTAATTGGCATCTGTACTTGCCGTTTACGACTTAATTCATAAGCGGCTTTAGTAGTATAGACACCTTCGATAACCATTCCCATATTGTCAATTACATCTTGAAGCTTTTTTCCTTGCCCCAATTGATAGCCTGCACGCCAGTTTCGAGAATTTTTACTGGTAGCAGTAACAACAAGGTCACCCACACCAGAAAGACCAATAAAAGTCATTGGGTTGGCCCCAAAAGCAACTCCCAGACGACGAATTTCTGCAAGCCCACGAGTAATCAAAGCTGCCCGAGCATTATCATGGTAGCCAAGGCCCTGGATAGCTCCAGCGCCAATTGCAATAATATTCTTTAAGGCTGCTCCAAATTCCGCACCAATCACATCGTCATTAGTGTAAACACGGAAATAAGAATTACTAAATAGCTTCTGTGCCTTTTTAGCACTGGCCAGATCCTCACAAGCAGCGGTTACAGCTGTCATATCTTTAATTGCCACATCTTCAGCATGACTCGGACCTGATAGAACAACAATTGCCTGACGATTTTCAGGAGAAATATCTTCGCTAAGCATTTCTGATGGCCGCTTATATGTATTTTGTTCTAGACCTTTTGTTGCGTGAATAATTAACGGTTTTTGATGTAATTCTGTCAAAATTGCATTTAATTGTTTAGCAACTTCACGAAGACCCTTTGTTGGAATTACAATCAGTATCACACTGGCACCCTTAACAGCTTCTTTCATGTCCGTTGTTGCTGCTAATTTAGTAGAATAAACAAAATCTTTCATATAGCGAGGATTTGTATGTTCAGTATTTAATTGCTTAACTTGTTCCTCATTACGAGACCATAATGTTACATCGTGGCCATTTTCTGTAAGCATGTTTGCTAAAACGCTGCCCCACGAACCAGCACCTAAAACAGCAATTTTTTCTGCCATAATTTTTTCTCCTTCTCTAATTCAATTAATTTTTGTTTATTCCGTTATAATACCACGGAATATTTTTATGACGTCGAATTATTAGTATTACTAATGCGCTGACAAAAAACACTATCGAAAGTAATTGTGAAATGCGGATATTTCCGAGCATTAAACTATCGGTCCGCATTCCTTCAATAAAGAAGCGTCCAAATGCATACCACATTACATAGGTTAAGAAAATTTCACCACGACGAAATAGATGTTTGCGATGGCGAAGTAACATTAATAATGCAAAGCCAGTTAAATCCCATAATGACTCGTATAAGAACGTTGGAATTCGATAGTGACCACCGATATACATTTGGTTTATTATCCAATTCGGAATATGCTGAGCCATTAAATGCGCCCGTGTCGTAATATCACCAAATGCCTCTTGATTCATAAAGTTACCCCAACGGCCAATTCCTTGAGCCATAATAAGGGTTGGGGCAATGATGTCCATCATCAGCCAACTAGATAAATGGCGGTAATGGCAAAAGACAAGTAAAACAATAAAGCCTCCTAAAATCGCTCCATATATTGCAATTCCACCATCCCAGATAGCAATAATCTCACTTGGATGCTGGGAGTAGTAGCTCCACTGAAATACTACATAGTAAATTCGCGCGCAAATTATCGCAATCGGGAGCGCCCATAAAAGATAATCATAAAAATCATCTTCAGGAATTCCCTCTCGCTTTCCTTCACGAACAGCTAACAAAAGAGCCAAAACTACCCCGCTAGCAATAATGACGCCATACCAGTGGATAGTAAACGGACCACCTTGGAAAGCAATTGGGTTTAAAGCGGCTTTTATTCCTGGATTAATCATCTAGTTTGCCGACCCCTTGTTATTTTTACTATCACGTTCTGAATTTTGCTTAATCAACTGGTTAAGGTTTCGATCAAATGTTTCAGTCGCATCATAGCCCATTGTCTCGGCCCGATAATTCATTGCGGCTGATTCAATAATAATCGCTAAATTACGACCAGTTTTAACCGGGACAGAAACTTTAGGCACAATAACGCCTTGAATTGTTTGAGTATCTCCACGGTCACCAAGACGATCAAACTGTACATCCGGAGTCCACGTTTCAAGGTGAACAATTAAACTAATTTGATCAGAAGGCATAATTGCCCCTGTTCCATAGAGAGTAGAGACATCAATGATTCCAATTCCACGAATTTCCATTAAGTGTTTTAAAATTTGCGGAGCAGTCCCTACCAAAGTCTGCTCGTCACGAGCGTAAACTTCTACCCGATCATCAGCAATCAGTCGGTGTCCACGACGCACAAGTTCCAACGCGGTCTCACTCTTACCAACTCCCGAATCACCAGTAATGAGTACTCCAACCCCACTTATATCAACTAATACACCGTGGAGAGACTTTCGTGGTGCCAAACGTTCAAGCAAGTAAGAAGTCATGTTACTTAATATTTGGGAAGAGGTTAAATGCGTTCCTAAGATTGGAATTTTCGCATCTTCAGCCGCCTTCTTTAGCTCCTTAGGAATTGGCAGATTAGTTGAGATAACAAAACATGGTGTTTGTGGCATACACATTTTTGTCATGTACTCCTCACGTTGCTCATGAGTTAAGTCTTTAGCAAATGAGGTTTCCGTGATTCCTAACAATTGAATCCGTGCTGCTGGATAATGCTTGAAATACCCCGCGAATTCAAGAGCTGGCCGTGAAATATCACTGGTTGTTATCTTACGTTGGAGGTAGTCTTCTCCTTGTAAGACTTTTAACCGGACCTTATCAACTAATTCTTGCACCGTTACATTGTTTGGCATTTTTCTCCACTCCTTTACAATCTATCCTCGTGACTTGTGATAACTGCATTGAAAATTGCCATAATAATCGCAATCAACATTGCAGAACCAAATGACGAAAAATGAAAGTTTGCCGACCCGACAAGCATCGATGTTAGTTGTAGCATAATTCCATTAATTACAACACTAAAAAGGCCCAGGGTCAAAATATTAATCGGTAACGATAAAATTACTAAAATTGGCTTAATAGCAACGTTCAAAATTGCTAAAACAAAGCTTGCCAATGGTGCAATCCAAGCACTTGTGATATAAAACATCCCTGTTCCGGCAAATAAACCAGCAAGGGCAATAAAAAGGATTGTATCAATCAATACTCGTTTCCAAAATTCCATTATGATCTTCCATTTCTTTTAATGTCTTTTTCCTCGACATTCGTTAAAGTCCGCCGAGAACGTTGGTGAGGCTGTTGAGATGTTTTTTGTGATTCACTGAAGGACTTTAGGAATCCTAGTAAATCGGGATTTTGCGGATCAGCAGGCATTATTATTACCAAAATAATATAGATAATAATACCTGGAACAAAGCCAGTAAAAATAGTCAGTAAGACATATAAAATACGTAAAATATTTGGCTGAATCTTAAAGTACTGGCCAATTCCGCCAAATACACCAGCTATCATTCGATCTGATCCCGAGCGAGTTAATCTTTTATGTTGACTTTCGCGCACTTTACTCACTTCCTTCCAAACTAAATAACTTATTGAGGATTCTTTTGACTAAGTTTCCACTGGAGGAAAGCATCAATAAATGGATCAAGGTCCCCGTCCATTACAGCTTGCCCATTATGGGTTTCATAACCCGTTCGATTATCCTTGACTAGGGTGTATGGGTGAAAAACATATGAACGAATTTGAGAACCCCAACCAATATCAAGTTGTTCACCCTCAATTTCCGCCCGTTTTTTAGCTTTCTTTTCTTCTTCCAGTTCATACAACTTTGATTTTAACATATTCATTGCAGTCACTCGGTTTTGGAGTTGGGATCGTTCAGCTTGAGAAGAGGTTACAATCCCGGTTGGAATATGCGTAATCCGAACAGCAGATTCTGTTTTGTTAATATGTTGACCACCAGCACCACTAGACCTGAAAGTATCAACTCGTAAATCTGATGGATCAATATCAACTTCAACACTATCATCTAACTCTGGCATTACATCAACCGAAGCAAAGGATGTATGACGCCGACCAGCCGCATCAAATGGGGAAATACGAACAAGCCGATGGACTCCCTTTTCACTACGAAGATAACCAAACGCATTATGCCCTTTAATTAGCAGCGTAACACTCTTAATACCAGCTTCATCACCGGCTTCATAACTTGCTGTTTCAACAGAGAAGCCATGCTGTTCACCCCAACGCACATACATCCGTAGAAGCATTTCACCCCAATCTTGGGCTTCAGTGCCGCCCGCTCCGGGATGAATTTCTAAGATAGCATTTTTAGCGTCGTATTCCCCATCAAGAAGTTGGGTCAACCGATACTGTTCTAAGGCCTTTTGTGTATTTGTAAATGATGCTTCGAAATCTTTTTGTAAATCATCGTCCGGTTCGACCGCGAGTAATTCAAGCGACGTTTCAAGATCGCTAATCTGATCACGTAAATTCACAAAAGTATCCCGTTTTTCTTTTAAAATATTATTTTCCGCAATGACCTTCTGTGCCTGCTCATTATCATTCCAAAAGTCTGGTTGAGCCATTTCCTGTTCAATTTCTGCAATACGCTCATCTAGTGCATCTAAGTCAAAGAGACCTCCCGAAGTGCGTAACTTCTTTTTGCATTGATTCTACTTGTTTTTTTGCTTCATTTAATTCCACAATCGAACCTCCGTTATACAACAATACGGCAGCGGTACCGCCATGGGTTACCTTACTGCCGTACCTAGTAGTAATTAACAATTAACGTGTTACATTTTGCCGAATTTCTGACTTCATAAAGAGTCGAGTAGTTTCGTACTCAATATCAGCAATCATTTGTTCAAACATGTGATAACCAGCAGTTTGGTATTCAACCAATGGATTTAATTGTCCATATCCACGTAATCCAACTGACTGCCGGAATTGATCCATGATGTCAATATGATCAGTCCAGTGTGAGTCAACTACCCGCAAAATAACAACCTTTTCAAATTCAAGCATTTGTGCTGGATCATAAAGTTGTTTTTGCTTTTCCTTATAAACTCCCTGGGCAAATGTCATCAAGTAATCTACCATTTCTTGAGGTGATTTACCTTCCAGATCCTTAACTGTGATGGTATCAGGCTTGATTAAGACTTCTTCTGCAAAGTCAACAATTCCTTGTAAATCCCAATCCTTCTTGTCACCAAGGGTATGTTGATCAACTTCACGCTGGATTGTCCGTCTAAACATTGGCATAAGAACCCACTTCAGCGACTTATCTTCAGTGATAATTTGTTGCCGCTCTTTATAGATGATTTCACGCTGTTCACGCATAACATCATCATATTGAAGAACGTTCTTTCGTGAATCGTAGTTGTTACCTTCAACCCGCTTTTGAGCTGATTCAACCTGGTGAGTTAAGAACCGACTTTTAATGACGGCATCTTCATCATTAACTTTCATCCGGTCCAAGAAGGCCTTGATCCGGTCCCCACCAAACCGCTTCATCAAATCATCTTCAAGCGACAGGTAGAATTGTGATAGACCAGGATCACCTTGCCGTCCAGAACGTCCACGAAGCTGATTATCAATCCGCCGTGATTCATGTCGTTCAGTACCAATAACTGCAAGTCCGCCAATTTCACGAACGCCAGGGCCTAACTTAATATCTGTCCCCCGTCCTGCCATGTTGGTAGCGATAGTTACTGCACCTTTTTGACCGGCATTTTTAACAATTTCCGCTTCCTTGGCGTGATTTTTAGCGTTTAAAACAACATGCGGAATATTCTCTTTATCAAGAAGTTGAGACAAGTATTCAGAAGTTTCAACGGCAACCGTTCCAACTAAGATAGGTTGTCCTTTGGCATGAAGTTTCTTAATCCGATCGACAACAGCTGCAAACTTACTTTGTAATGTTGGGTAAAGCAAGTCAGGCTCATCTTTTCGCTGAACTGGACGGTTAGTTGGAATAGTAATAGTTTCCATGTTGTAAATTTCACGGAATTCTTCTTGTTCAGTTTTAGCAGTACCAGTCATCCCCGCCAGTTTGTTATACATCCGGAATAAGTTCTGGTATGTAATGTTAGCCATTGTCTTGTTTTCTTCTTGAATCTCTACGCCTTCTTTGGCTTCAATAGCTTGGTGAAGACCATCAGAGAAACGTCGACCTTCCATTACACGTCCAGTAAAGGAATCAACAATTAACACTTCACCATCTTGAACCACATAATCCTTATCCAAAAGCATGATGTAGTTAGCACGCAACGCCTGATCCAAGTGGTGGGTCAGCGCAGTATTTTCTGGATCATATAAGTTCTTTAAGTTAAAGTATTTTTCAGCCTTTTTAATTCCTTCATCAGTTAACGAAACCGTCTTTGATTCAAGATCAATCTTGTAATCAACATCTTTCTTTAACTGCTTAACAAACCGATCAGTCTGTTTATACAACTTAGAAGTTCCCGTTCCTGGGCCTGAAATGATTAATGGTGTCCGCGCTTCATCAATTAAAATTGAATCCACTTCATCAACTAAAGCATAGTTTAAACCACGTTGGACTTGGTCTTCTTTGTAAACAGCCATGTTATCACGAAGATAATCAAATCCAATTTCACTATTGGTGGAATACATAATGTCAGCTTTATATGCTTCTCGTTTTTGATCAGGGCTCATTTCTGAGTTGTTAATACCAACAGAGCATCCAAGCCAATTATAAAGCTGTCCCATTTCGGTAGCATCACGCTTTGACAAGTATTCATTAACAGTAATAACATGAACACCTTTTCCCGAGATTGCATTAAGGTAAACCGGCATTGTGGCAGTTAATGTCTTACCTTCACCAGTCCGCATTTCTGCAATATTACCTTCGTGGAGAACAATTCCCCCCATGATTTGGACATGGAATGGGTAAAGCCCTAGGACTCGCTTAGCCCCTTCACGAGAAACTGCGAATGCTTCTGGTAACATATGATCCAAAGATTCACCTTTTTTATAACGTTCCCGGAATTCATCAGTTTTGGCCTGAAGTTGTTCATCAGTCAGTTCAGACATCTGTTTAGCATAACTTTCGACTTTATTTGCTATTTTGTTAATTCGCCGTAATTCACGACGATCGCTTTCAATCCATTTTTTTAGAATATTGGCCATAAAAGCGTCCTTCCTACTTTCTGGCTTAAGTCCAAAATCAATAAAAAAGTACTACTCAAGCCAATTATATTTTTTACTCTAACCATAATATTTTACCACGTTCATGGTATAAATAAAAATTATTAGTATGGATATTACTAAGTGGCTATAAATTATAAGACATAAAAAGCGCCAATGATTTCTCATCCGCGCTCTTCATATTTGGCATTGACTATTCAGCTTCAATCAAGCCATAACGACCATCATTACGACGGTAAACAATGCTTGTACCATTAGTTTCAGCATCTTGGAAGATAAAGAAATTGTGTCCAAGCATATCCATTTGAAGGACAGCTTCTTCAGGATCCATTGGCTTTAATGAAACTTGCTTTGTCCGTACAATCTTTAATTCATCATCTTGTTCAGCTGATTCATCATTATCAGATGAGATGAATTCAAAGTTCTTTAAGCCCTTTTCACGTGACTTACGGTTAACCTTCGTCTTGTACTTCCGGATTTGCCGTTCGAGCTTATCTGTAACTAAGTCAATACTTCCGTACATATCATTAGAAGTTTCTTCTGCCCGTAACGTTAGGTATGGAAGTGGAATTGTTACTTCAACCTTGTACGTCCGGTTTGGATAAACTTTTAAGTTCACGTGGGCGGTAGCTTCAACGCTATCTTCAAAGAACTTTTGAAGCTTACTGATCCGTTTTACAACGTAATCACGAATTGACTCAGTAACTTCGACATTTTCACCACGAATATTGAACTTTAACATTGTACTTCTCTCCTTTCAGCCAAGCAATTGCTTGATCTGATATCAGAAGGACCACTCTTCTCATATCCTATTTTTATTATAGATTAGTTTGTGTTAATTAACAAATTTTATTAATACATTTTAAGAAGAATTTAACGTGCTAGTGAAACGCTACCAATCTCTTTACAACCTGCTTGCTTAAAAAGGTTTGCCGCATGATACAGTGTCCTTCCTGTAGTGTAAACATCATCAACTAAAAGAACCTTTTTATTAATTACTTTTTCTGGTGCATCAAGTATGAATGGCTGTTTAGTTGCAAGTCGTTCTTCCTTTGTCTTACTTGATTGTGCCACTTTTGAACTTATCTTAGTTCGTAAGATCGCTTGGTAAGGCACTTCTCGTAATAGACCAATAACCTGATTAAAGCCACGCGTTTGCATCGTTGTCGACGTTACTGGAATCGGGACAATTAAATCTGCTTTCCGTTCATTAACTACTTTGCTAAATTCACGCTGAAATACCACTCGTAAACGGTAATCGCCATTAAATTTATAACGTTGCATATATTCTTTCATCGCCTCGTTATATCGATATAATCCTCGATGATGCAAGTACCAACCATAAAGTTTCTTCCAAGTCTGACAGTCTGCACATAAGGAACTATTTTTACCAGTATTGTTTCTACCACATCCTGCGCACCCGTGATCATTCCAGTGTACAAAACTTTCCTTACATTTAGTGCAGACTACTGGCGTGATAATTTCGCGAAAGCTAAAAATATCTTTCAAAGTTAACTGGAAAGATATCCTTTTATTGCACAAAAGACACTCCATCTATCAACCTTTGTCCTTTCCGGTTCAAGTACTTCACCTGAGAAACAGCTTGATTAACTTGTCGACAATTACAATTGATCCAAAAAATAACCCGCCCAGTTGGTCGACTTTGCGCGCGTCCAGCTCGGCCAGCAATTTGCACTAATGCGGATGAAGAAAAGACTGGATCATCGGCACCCAAAACATAGACATCAATTTCTGGAAAAGTGACTCCCCGTTCAAGAATAGAAGTCGTAACTAAAAAGTCGTAATCACCATCACGCATTTTTTGGACTTTTTCTAATCGTTCTGGATCACTTGCATGAACAGTAGCAAAGCGGAAAGTTGTAAAAGAATGCCGTAATGCAGCTTCAACCAATGCTAGATCTGCAATATGAGGAATAAATAGCAAAAAGCGATGGCCTTCCTTTAGCGTTTCCTGCAACTGTTGAATAACTTGCGGGGGTAATTGCTGGCGTTCTAAACGTCGCCGCCATCCAAAAGCTAGCCTAACTTTTATTTGTGGAAGTAAATGCCCATGATAACGAAGAGGCAAATAATTAACAACTAATCGTTTACTTTTGATTTCTCGCAGCAAAGCATCACCTGGAGTCGCAGTTAAGTAAAGACACCCTCCGTTCTTTTTTATTGCTTGCTTAGTCGCATATAATAACGAAGCATTAGCAGCATACGGAAAGGCATCTACTTCATCAATAATTAAATTATCAAAAGCATGATAGAAACGAAGCAATTGATGGGTTGTGCAAATAGTCAGTTGGGCATAATGATAAGGTAATTCTTGTCGACCATGCAAAAGAGCAATATCACAATTAGCAAAGGCAGCTTTTAAACGGGGAAATAATTCTAAACAAACATCTACTCGTGGAGAAGCTATTCCAATTCTCTCACCACGTTCAATAGCTGCCGCAATGCCCGCAAACATCATCTCAGTCTTTCCAGCCCCTGTAACTGCCCACAATAATTGCTGGACATGATCAGCCATTCCCCGGGAAATTTTTTCTGAAGCTTGTTGTTGAAGAGGCGATAATTTCCCTTTCCAGGTTAGTATCGGTTCGGTAACCGTAAATTGATTTGGCTCTGGAACATGATAAAATTTATTTAACGTTGAAACACGTCCAAGATTAATGCAATGTGGACAATAGAACTCACCTCGTGGCAAAGCACCCAACGATTTTTCTGTGACATGATTGCAGCGATAGCACCTAATACTAGCAGCGTCAATCCTGATCGTTGGCAGTTCTTGAATCTCCGCTTGTATCACCTCATGACGCGGAACTAATACGCGCCGTCCATAATAATTGTCTAGATCCATTATTCACCTCCTACTTTATATATACGTAAATTAATCAAAATCGCACGAAGTCATGTGGTAATAAGTCAAGATAAAATTATCACTGACAAACTTGTTTTGACCAGATTTTTGACGCACTTAAATAAGCCTTGATCCCAAGGTGTTTTAAAAGCTAAGCGTCGAGAATCAGTTTATCTTCCTATACCAATTACCTCTTTTCCTGATAGATTTGATGATTTTTGAGTAGGAAGAAAATCACCCTAATAAGTTTACGTGCGGTAAGGACGAGAGCGCGTTTTGATGGGGTATGCTTTACTTCTTGATATTTACGCCGATAATATTCACCAAAAACTGGATCTTGGATTCTAACTCTGTTGGCAGCTTCAACCAAATAGTATCTAAGATAAGCATTACCAGTTCTCTTGAGCGGAGTATTATCACTAGCGTAAGCTCCGGACTGCTTTTCTCGCCAGGAAAGCCCAGCATATTTAGCCAATTTAGCTTCATTATCAAATCGTTCGATTTGACCAATTTCAGCTAAAATACCAGCAGCGTATACTGGTCCAATTCCGGGAATGGAGCGCAAAATCTGTTCTTCATCAGTTACTTGAACTACTTTCTCAATTGCTTTGTCGAGGTCTTTAATCATCTTCTGAAAAGCTTTAATTTCCTCGGCATAAACGGAGAGAACTGTATCAACTGAATTAGCAATTACTTTGTCTAAACGATAAGAAGCACGAACTGCCTTTTGAATTATTTTCGCCAAGGCTTCAGGGTTCGCGAAGCGACCCCGGCCGTGTTCATTCAGATAATCGGCTAAATCAGTAATCGAAAGATTAAGTAAGTCATCAGTAGTCATATCTTCAGTTAGCAGACTCATCATCGTTGAACCAAAGATAGAAGTATTCAGTTCATCAGAAATTACTAATTTATTGAGCTTGTAGTATAGGTTCTCAATAAAGTGTTGCTTAGCCCGAGCTAAGCTTTGAACAAGCTCATATCGGGAACGCGTTAAGCGTTGCAGGGCAATGTAGTTCTCTTGACGAACAATCCCTACTGAATAGCGTCCAACACGTAGGAAGTCAGCAATGTAAAAAGCGTCGATTTGATCATTTTTATCTTCAGCGAAGACATCATGATAGCGCTTAGTTTTCTTAGGATCGATAACCACGGATTGTGTATTGAACTTTTTAAGGTCCGAGTCTTCTTGGAAAAACATTGCTGGGTGAAAGCTGTAAATGGAAGTGGCTTCCATGCCAATCACAACTTGGTCGAGATGATTTGAATTCGCCGTATCGATAATCATGTTTTTTAATTCTGTTGCGCCTTTCAAATCATTAACAAAGTTACCATGGAAAACAACTTCAGTTGTTTCTTCAGAAATCATTGAAGTTACTAAATCTTTTGAGCTAACGTCAATACCGACAAAAAGTTTCATTGGAATGGCCTCCTTTCATTAAAATTTACTGGTCTTAATCTGATCACTGCATGATAGCCCCTAATTACAATCACTAAAAACATCCTCGCAAGTATCAGTATTCATTGGTTAGAGAGTTAAAGCTGCACCTAATCCTACTCTGAATTAGTAAACTATCTAATCGATACAGCATGTGAGTTCGAAAATCAGTAGATTGGCTGGGCGGCAGACTTCATAAGTAGTTAAAAACTACAGGAGGTATTAACCTATACCAGTTGACCAAAGCCAATGATAATTAGAGGTTATCATGCGGTGACCAGAAAACAAGTTGTAATGTAGCAAAATCCGTAAGGATATATTTATAGAATACGAG